>JADLEU010000020.1 GCA_020845955.1 Anaerolineales bacterium | reverse complement strand
GTGATCCGCCAGAAGACGGACGACACCCACCCGGACAGCCCCAACTTCCCGCAGCAGCGCGGCTGCGCCCGCGGGCGCTCGCAGCGCCGGCAGGTGTTCGGCGCCGACCGCCTGAAGTACCCGATGAAGCGCGCGCATTTCGAGCCGGGCGGCGGGGGCGACAAGTCGCTGCGCGGCCGCGACGAGTGGGTGCGCATCTCCTGGGACGAGGCGCTCGACCTGGTCGCTGCCGAACTCCGGCGCATCTACGACACCTACGGCAATACGTCCATCCTCCTGCCGCGCACCACCAGCAAGCTCATCCGGCTGCTGGGCGGCGGCATGGAGACCTGGGGCGTCGGCTCTGACGGCGCCTGGATCCAGGTGCAGCGCATGATGGCCGGCAACATGTTTGACAGCAACGACCGGCTGCAGTACCGCAAGGCCAAACTGGTGGTGCTGTGGGGCAGCAACCCGGCCGTCTCCAGCGGCGGCAACCCCGCCTACAACCATTACCAGGCCAAGCAGGCCGGGGCCAAGTACATCATCGTCACGCCCGAGCACAATAATAGCTCGATGCCGCTGGCGGATGAGTGGATCCCGGTGCGGCCCGGCACCGACGCGGCCTTGCTGCTCGGCATGGCGCACTACATGATCACCAACCATCTCCAGGATCAGGACTTCCTTGACAAGTACACGGTGGGTTTTGACGCCGAGCACATGCCCCCGGGCGCAGACCCGAAGGAGAACTTCAAGGACTACGTGCTCGGGACCTACGACGGCATCCCCAAGACCCCCGAGTGGGCGTCGCAAATCTGCGGGACCGCGCCCACCACCATCCGGCGCTTCGCGCACGAGTTTGCGACCACCAAGCCGATGACGCTGGTGTCGTCGTCGGCGCCGGCCCGCACCTCCATGGGTGAGCAGTACTGCCAGGCCTTCTTGACCGTCGGCTGGATGACGGGCAACGTGGGCATCGAAGGCGGCGCAGTCTGCCACAGCTACCATAGCAGCGCCAGTTACGGTGGTCCAGCCCTGGTCAGCCAGGGCGGCTCGGGTCTGCCCGGCATCGCCAATCCGCCGTCGGCCGGAGCGGCCATCGGCTACGGTTTTGGCGACCCGTTCAACACCGAGTTCCAGGGTGTGAACTGGGAAGAGATGTGGGAAGCGGTCCTCAACGACCAATACCACGCCACGGTTCGCGGGGTGATCCCCTGCAGCCTGAAGGCCATCTACCGCGTGCAGGACGGCAACGGCGGCAACGCTCTGAACCAGGTGTCCGGGACGGTCCGCGGCATCGAAGCCTTCCGCAAGGTCGAGTTGGTGGTCGTAGGCGACATTGTACTGGCGACCACGGCCAAGTACGCCGATGTCGTCCTGCCGCTGACGACGCCCTGGGAGCAGGAGTTCGGCGGTTTCAACAGCGGCAATCCCGAGATGCTGCTCTGGTACAACCAGGTCACCGACCCGCTGTTTGAGGCGCGTGACCCGCAGTGGGTTGAGATCGAGTTGGCCAAACGCATGGGCCTGAACCCAGACGACATCTATCCCATTGGCCGCAAACAGCAGGTGTTCAACCAACTGGCCGGGGCCAAGGTCATCCTGCCGGACGCCTCGGGCTACGGGCCGCTGGTGACGATCACGGCCGGCGATATCGCGGCGCTCGGCGTCACGGGCGAGCCGCAGACTGGCCGAATCGGCCTGGCCGAGTTCATGCAGGCCGGCGTTTATCAGGTGGAACGCAAGCCCGACGATGCCTTCACCTACATCATCGGCAAGGCTTTTCGCGACGATCCGGCCGCCAACCCGCTGCAGACGACCACCGGCAAGTTCGAGATCCATTGCCAGCCGCTGGCCGATCTCATCGCGGCCTACGGTTTCACCACCATCGCGCCGATCGCCCAGTATTGGCGGCCGCTCGAAGGGTATGAAGACACCTTCGCCGACTGGGACAAGCGGGTGAAGGGCGAGTATCCGCTGCAGTCCTGTAACCCGCACAGCCTGCGCCGCAGCCACTCGGTCTTTGACAACATCACCCAACTGCGCAAGGCCTTCCCCCAGGAGGTGTGGATCAATCCGCTGGATGCCGAGCCGCGCGGGATCAAGACTAATGACACGGTCCTGGTCAAGAGCCGCTGGGGCAAGGTCATCCGGCACGTCATGGTCACGCCGCGCGTGATGCCGGGTGTCGTGACCCTGAGCGAGGGCGCCTGGTTGAAGATGGACGACGCCCAGGGCATCGACCTGGCCGGCTGCACCAATGTCCTGTGCGGCGCCCACACCGTGGGCCAGGGCCAAGAGCCGTGGAACACCTGCAACGTCCAGGTCGAGAAGTGGACGGGGACGCTGCTCGAAGCGGACTACCTGTGGCCTCAGCGGATCCCGATCAAGGAGGCGTGAGATGGCAAAGCAACTCGGTTTCTACTTCAACTCGGCTGCCTGCTCAGCCTGCAAGGCGTGCCAGGTGGCGTGCCAGGACAAGAACGATCTGCCCGCTGATATCACTTGGCGGCGGGTCTTCACCTACGGCGCCGGGAGCTGGGTGCCGCAGGGCAATGGCGTGCTGGCTCCCAACGGCCTGTTTGCCTACGCCGTCTCAACGGCCTGCATGCACTGCCAGGACGCGCCGTGCGTAGAGGTCTGCCCGGCCGGGGCGATGAGCAAGAACGCCGATGGCGTGGTGCTGATCGACGCCGACAAGTGCATTGGCTGCCGCTACTGCGAGTGGGCCTGCCCCTACGGCGCGCCGCAGTTCCGCGAAGACCTGGGCGTCATGTCGAAGTGCACGGCCTGCGAGGACCTGCTGGCCCAGGGCCAGAAACCCGCCTGCGTGGATGCCTGCGTCATGCGCGCGCTGGACTTTGGCGACCTGGGCGAGCTGCGCGCCAAGTATGGCGGCGTCGACACGCTCGAGCCGTTCCCGGCGGCCAGCTACACGCAGCCGGCGGTCGTGATCACGCCGCATCCCGCGGCGCAGCTGAGCGGCACGGGCACCGGCACGATCCTAATGCTGGAAGAGGAGTTGTGAGATGGACGTGCGTGAATGGGCTCTGATC
>JADLEU010000019.1 GCA_020845955.1 Anaerolineales bacterium | reverse complement strand
TCACAAGAGCCGCACGTGCCTTAGGCACAGAAGAGCAGTGTGAATATCTCGGAACGTCACCTGTCGGAGGGATCGGTCCCTGGCCCGAGGTGGCCAGCGGCCGCCCGATACAAGTGATTGTATAAGGAGTACAACCGTGAAAACACGACGCAGCGTTTGGTTTACCGGTATTGTATTCACCGCATTACTGGTGATGGCCTCAATAACAGTGGGAAGTTTGGCCGTATCGCGCGTTGCAAGTCAAGGTATTCCACTGGATGGCGCCGCAGTCGGATCACCTGCTAGCTCGCTCGGCTACCCGGGCCCACTACCTTCGGCCCCGCCCTCGGGCCTCCCCCCGGTTCCAACGCTCCTCCCTGGTGGCCCTGATCGCCTGGGAGAGGTTACACTGCTCAATGAAATAGCGCAGTTGTCTTCGAGGACTGCCGAGGGGCCGCTTTTTGTTGATCCCGCAACTGACGGCCTGAGTCTGGTTGGTGTAGAAGTCCTAAGTGCGTCGCCGTTTAGGGGCTCTGTCACCTTGATCGATCTGGCTTCTGGCCAGAGCCAGCGAATTGCAGACGTATCGGACTCCGCACGCCCACAGGTCTCTGCACAGTATGTAGTGTGGCAGGATCAGTCGTCGTTGAAGTATCTGGATAGAGTAACTGGGAGGATCGGCGAGTTGGCAGAGGGCGATTCACCGCGGAGCCCCCGAATATCTGGTAGTGTGGTCGTGTGGGAAAACGTGCTACCTGCCGGCTGGGCAATCCGCGGCTATGATCTGTCCACGGGCGAAACGCTTTGGGTGACGTCCGGCCCAAATGACGATTCGCCACTCATTTCCGACCGGTGGGTAGTGTACCTGGATCACGCCAACAAGGACACTGACTCAATCGTTCCTGGATTTGGCCTGGTGGCGGTCAACCTAGACTCGGAAAGGCGCGTTTGGCTGGGATACTTGTATCTGCCGCATAACAGCGCCTTCCCAACCGCGTACTTCAGCATTGATGGCCCGTGGGTCGTTTGGAATGCGAGAGCAGACAATGAACACCCAAGTCTGAATTTGTACAACCTGGACACGGGCCAGGCGACCGTCGTGGACATTCCATCTTGTACCCTTGGGGACATCACCGGTGACCCCGTGAACTTATCGGCATCTGACCACACCGTACTATTCCAAGGGTGTTTTCAGCCAATGGGCTACAATATCGAGACCGGCCAGTTCTTCTCGGTGCCAATAGACGGCAACGAGGCGCAACCTAGCTTGATTGCCGGCTGGCAGTTCGCCAAGGGACAATTGGTGTGGGTTTCCGTTGTCGGTGATGGTCTACGAGGCGAGACGCGCGTTTACACTGCACCAATTGTAGGCCAGTAGGTGGAATGGGCAGGCAGTGCGGCGCCTAGAGGGCCAGCCTAACCCTCCGACCTCCATCCCGCGATGCTGCGCATCGTCAAGGGAAGGAATGCCTCTTGGACAAGGGCCGATGGGCGAGCTCATGGTTGGATGCACTCTAGCGAGGGGCGGGTGTCGCTGTTAACCTAAATGTCGGGGTTCCCTCCGCCGCTCGGCTTCCAAATCGGACAGACGAGACTCCCAGTATCCGGCTCCTCAGCGAACGGGCTGTCAGGAGCACTGTGAACGGTCCGGTTGACACGAGGCGTTTTCTCGTAGTGGCAGTGTCGGTGAAGCACCCGCGAGTTGGTCTATTCTTCCATCGTGCCCTGTGCTTCAGGTCGGACAGGCTCGAAATCCAGCAGGTCATCATCTTGGATGTACAGCCCACCCTAGGCATCTATATAAGCACGAATCATGACGCTTGAGTCAAATTCCAGCCGGCGCGAAATGGGCGTTTGCCATCAAGCGCTCCAACTCGGCGTCAATCTCCCGAAAGGCCTGGGCCAGCGTGGCGGGCACATCCGCGGCGGTGGCCAGAGCGAGGCTGGCCAGGTTGAAGATGCGTTGTTGCAGCTTGGTCATGAAGTAGGCGACCCGGCGGCCATAGCTGGTGAGCAGATAGGTATGGCTCCCCGCCACGCGGGTCACCAACCCTTTCAACCGCAAGCGGCGCAAGTCGTAGCTCATCTGGTTGGCAGAGTAGGACTCGGTGGGGACGTTGAGCACCGCCCGCACGATCGGGCGTAGGTCGCCATGCCGAAAGCCATTGAGCGCGGGTGCAAACCGGCTCAGGGCGGCAAACAACGCCATGACCCGGGGTTGGCTGAGCCGTCGCCCCACCTGAGATCGCCAGCGCCGGCAGGTAGAGCCGGTGGAGCGTGGCCGCATCGCGCCGGGCTGCCAGGGCCAGTTCGGCCAACAGCCGCTCGGCCTCCGGGTGCCGCAGCCGCGCCAGTTGAAACACAGCTTCGCCGTGCTGGTCCGGCGCCTTCAACTTCTCGCGCAGGTAGGGCAGAGCCTGATCGCTGCCGATAGACGCCAGACCTTCCAGGGCGGCTAGCTTCACATTCGCTCGTCCGCCGGTTGCCGCGAACTGCGCTAGGCGCTCGGCGGCGGAGTGTGCCATTGATTCCGCGAGCGCCGCCACCGCGGCAGCGGCCACCGCTTCGGACCGGTCCGCCAGAAACTGCTCAAACCTGTCGTCCAGCGCTATCCCGCCGGCGCGCCCCAGGCAGCGGATGAGCAGAGCGCGTTGGGCTGGGCTGGTGACTCGGTCCACCAGCGCCCACCGCCACGGCACGGCCCGCGCTGGCGCAAGGGCCGGCAGGAGCCGCGGTAACAATGCCCCCAAGCGATGACCAGGCTCGTCAGCCAGGGGCAGTGTACTCAGGCAGATGTCAAACGCCAGCCAGGCCTTCGCCGCGATCAGGCCCAGCGCCGCTTCGACACGGACATCATCACCCAGGCCCAAGTTGGCCCAGATGCGCGCCAGGGCCCTGGACACGACGCGGGACGGAGTCTCCGCCTGCGTCACCGCGCCCACCGAGCGCCGGAGCAAGACCTTGGCCTGGCTCACCAGGCTCATGAGCCGAACGTGGTCCGGCGCATGCGAAACCGCATCCAGCTCACGCACTATAGTCGCGGCTCGCGTCGGGCCGATCATCAACGCGATCCGCGTCTCGGCGTAGCGCCGGACCTCCGGGTGCCGGCTGTTGGCGGCGACACTCTCCAATGCCCGCAGTGCCGGGATCGTGCCGGCCTCGGCCAGGGCCGCGACGGCGGTGCACAACTCGGCCTCGTCCGCCTCGCGTAATGCGAACGTTTCCAACGGGGCCGCAGCTTCGGTTAGCGGCAAATCTCGCGCGGCGTCCAGGACGGACCGCAGCGGCGACATCGTTGTCTCATCCCGGTCGTCTTGGCCCGCCGTGGGCATTGGAGATTCGACTAGCGCACGGAGCGCCTCGACTGCGCCCGGTCCGCCCAGCAAGGCCAGGCTGCGTAGCGCCTGACCGTCGAGCCAGCCCAAGCGCCACTCGGCGATCAGCCGCTCTCGGACCACCGACCGAAACAGTCCGCCGTCCAGGTGGCGTATGGCGCGGGCGACATAGGCGCGGTAGGCCAGCGACTCGACTGCCTGCCATGACTGGCACAACTGCGCTTCCACGTCATCCAGCAAGGGCTTCAGGCTGGGCGTGGAGGGCATTTCACACGCCACCAGCAGATGGGCGGCATCCGCGTAGCGCAAGGGGATGACCTCCCAGACCGACAGCAGCGCCCCGATCAGCGCGCCGGCGCCCTCGTCCCGGTGCGCGAAGTGCAGGCTGCGCACGGCCTGGGTGAACAAGCCGAATGGCCGCCCGCAGTTGTACGTAATCTGCAGCAGGGTCTCGTCGTCGCCGGTGCCCAGCAGGTACTGCGCCGCCAGAAATTCGGCTTCTTCCCGGTCCGCAAACCAGCACACCCCGTCAGGGCTCACGCTCAGGAGGATCGGGCCAGCCTGCGCGATGCTCTTGAGCCAGTCCCAATCCGCTGCCTGGCCGATGGGCAGGCGGCGGGCCAGGTCCGCCGGGCGGATAGCCAACTCAGGGCTCTTGCCATCGTCTGCCCGAATGGCCTCGAATGCTACCCGGCCAAGGTCCACGACAAACGCCGCCAGTTGGGTCGGCGAGGGCGGCGCTGAGCCGGCCTGGCGGCGCGGTCTCGGCGACCACGTGGTTGAGCCATTGCCACTCCAACGCGTTCCACGTGCCTTACCCCTGACACCGCTCAAGCACGAAGTCTAGCCGCGCTGGCGCACGGAGCTTGTCGAACGTCTCCGGCGAGCCCAGCCAGGTCCACACTGTCTCGGCCACGGTAGCATCCGGCGCCCGGCTCTCCCAGTCCAGGACCGCCGCGATCACTTCATCCGGTTCAAGCCATTCGTCAGGCAAGGGCATGGCGAGACCCTGCAGCACCGACTGCCACTCGACTATGACATCGACCCCCGATGCCGGCGGCTGCCCTTGAAGCGCGTCCGGCGCGGGCGCGGCGACCAGATCGTCGCCGGTCGCGGCGGCCTCGACAGATGCCGGCTCGGCCGTGGCTTCGGGGCTGTTTTCGGTCTGGTGAAAGGCGTCTGAAATGGTCCGGCGGAACGCTTCCGCCCGGTCGCGGAAGTATAGGCTGTCTTGCTCCGGGTCCTTGAACTTCGCGACGGTCCCGGCGATGGCGACCAAGTCGGTCTCGTCCAGCTCGCCGTCCAACAACGCTGCCATCTCGATCACCTGGCGCGCGTGGGTGATGCCGCCATGCGCGACCAGGAAGGGGGCCTGGAAGCGACAGAAAACGCCGAGGTTCGGCGTGGCCTGGCGCTTGAGCACCTTGGACAGCATGCTTTCCGACCAATTGCTGGCACGCGCCAACTCCACCTGCTTGCGGCCGGTCTTGGTCAGGTAAGTCCGCAGCAGTTGGGCAAAAAGTCTCAGGTTCTCCGCTTGGGCAGTCTTCGGCATGGTCTGTGCCAACGTCTTGGTTTCTCAGCCTTCACGTCATTCAAGGTTCTTCAAGTCGGAGACCCTCTGGATTCGCCCAAATAACCTTTGTTGTACAGCCTAGGGGCCAGCCGGATCAAGTGCTTTCGGCAACCTTTCAAGCGAATTCCAGCCTGTTCAAGCCGCAACTTGGTAGATTGCTGTCTGATTGAGGCACGGTCCCGGAATTGATTGGAGCCAATGCGACGTTAGCCCGAGCAGCAGCCATCCCTTGGGGCGCAGAGCAACGGGGAATGTCACCACCCGCCGAGGCGGCGGTCCGCGACCAGGATCCCACGGCCAAACTGCTCTCGCTGGCTTTTGAGCGAGTTTTGCAGTGGCCCTGCCCCGCATGTGGGCAACCGTTCCCATGCACCTGCGACGATGGTCAACCCTTGCTCCGGACTGAGCCGGTGCAGGTGTCTGTTAATGATGGATTGGACGATTCTGCGCAGCCATAGGTGCAGGCGATTGCCCTACTTCTGGGCGCGATTACTGCGCCAGGCCAAGAGGCTGGCGCGGCAAGACGCGGACCCTACGATACGTCGCCTGAAGCACCGGCAACTGGCGGCGTATCTCATCACCCGCATCGCCAGTGACCAGCTTGGGACATAGCGCCCTAACTCCCCGCCCCGGCGCGAGGCTTTGGGGAGCGTTTCGTTCTGAGTTTCAGGCGAGGCGCCGGCGTGACCTCCTGGACAAGCTCAGCTTCAAGCAATTCCACCTTACCGGCAACATAGGCGCGCAGCAAGGCTCGAACGACCGCGCCAAGTCCGAACTCTGCGGCCCGATCCATTGCCGCGTCGTATAGGTCGCGGTCGATCCGGACGTTCAACTGCTTATCGCGGTGAGCATTGGGTTGCTTGTGCTGGGTCACGAGGGCATCGTTCGGCATGCGTCAGAGTGTACCACGTTCCGTATATACGCTTGACAGAACGCCCGTTCATGCTAAAATTGAGTATATACATTTTGTATAACATAACATAACGCAGTAACGGATTGAGCTCTGGGTAAAACAGGTGTCAACCAGTTGGCGAGACCAAGCTATGAACAAGCGAGCCCTCCTCTATGCACGTGTCAGCACCGACGAACAGGCCACCAAGGGTTACAGCCTACCCACGCAGCTTGACGCCTGCCGCTCTGAAGCTGCACGCCGAAACCTGATCGTGTCCACCCAACTCACTTTCACTGACGATTACAGTGGTGCGACGCTGGATCGCCCCGGCCTAGCTTGTCTGCGCGCTGTGGTTACAACTGGCGACCACATCATCGTCTATGACCCCGACCGCCTTTCGCGGGATGACGTGGACTTCCTGGTGATTTGCCGCGAATTCGACCGCGCCGGCGCGGAGTTGGTGTTTGTCAATGGTGGTGAAGTGCCCAACACGCCAGAAGGCGACATTATCCGCTACTTGATGGGCTGGAAGGGCAAACGAGAGCGCGCGACCATCCGCGAGCGCACGATGCGCGGCAAGCGGGCCAAGGCCGCAGCCGGCAAGTGGGTGGGTTCCAGCCATCCGCCTTACGGGTATCGGCGCGTCGGTGAGAGGCGCAATGTCCAACTGGAGATCTACGAGGCTGAGGCCGCCCAAGTGCGAGACATCTTCCGGCGCTTTGTTGGTGGTGAATCTATCCTGGGCATGGCGGCTTCCCTGACAGCCGCCGGTGTGCCCCCGCCCAACCGGAGCAAGGTTGCGCCAGTGGTACTTTACGACGGTCAAGCGCATTCTCAAGAGCCGGGTGTACGTCGGCTTTCTGCATGGCTGGGGAGCGACGATCCGCGATAAGCGCCTCGCCATCGTGCACCTGGGTACCTGGGAAGCGGCGCAAGCCCGGCTGGCCAATAACCGCCGGGAGCACAGCAACGGCCGCAAGCGTGAATACCTGCTGACTGGCTTTATCGAGTGCGCCTGCGGCCACCGCATGCACGGCTGCCACATCAAGCCGAAGGGGACCAAGACTTATCTCTACTATCAATGCTCAGCCGTCAGCCACCGCGAAAGCGACTGCCGGGAGTCGGTCCTGCCCCTGACCAAGGTAGACGGGATTGTCTGGGGCTGGATTATGGAAATCCTGTGTGACGACAAGCGGCGGGAAGAAGGTCTGCGGGAATATGCTGGGCGGCGCGCCCGAGACGAGAAGTCCAGCCGATGAAGACCGAAGCCGACGACGTGGCAGCGCTGATTGCCAAGGCGGAGCGCAAGGTAAACCGCTATGCAGCGGCGTTCGGCGACGAAGCCGACGAAATCGCCGCGGCGGCCATGCGCCACCAAATGAACCTGGCGGCGCAAGAGTTAGCCCGCTTGCAGGAGCGCCAGGCGGAGCTGGCGGGGCTGATTGATCAGCGCGAAATCACCCAGGAGAAGATAGACGAGATCCGGCGCATGGCCGCGGCCGTCAAGCGCCGGTTGCCCGGCAACCCAACGCACCTGCAGAAGCGCGACCTGCTCGACGTGCTGAGTGTCCAGGTCAGACTGCGGCGGGACGATGAGCGCCGGCGCTGGCTTGACCTTAGCTGCGGGATACCGGATTGGTCGGTAGAGATTGACTTGGACTTTCCGGCCGGTAATCACTCTTTAGCGTCACCGTCCGGTTGAACACCAACCGCCCCGGCCCCGAATCAGGATCGACGCAGAAGTAGCCCTGCCGTTCGAACTGGTAGCGCGCCCCCGGCGCGGCCTCCGCCAGGCTCGGCTCCACCCAGGCCCGCTCGATCACCTCCAACGAGTCCGGCTTCAGGTTGGCCACGAAGTCGCTGCGCGCTTCCGGGTCGGGGTCCTGGAACAGCCGGTCGTACAGGCGCACCTCGGCCGGCAGCGCGTGCGCCGCCGACAGCCAGTGGATGGTGGCCTTCACCTTGCGCCCGTCGGGCGCGTCGCCGCCGCGCGTGGCCGGGTCATACGCGCAGCGCAGCTCGGTCACCGCGCCGGTGGCCGGGTCCTTGACCACCCCCACGCACTTGACGAAGTAGGCATAGCGCAGCCGCACCTCGCGCCCCGGCGCTAGCCGGAAATACTTGGGCGGCGGCGCCTCGCGGAAGTCGTCCTGGTCGATGTACAGCACCCGCGAGAAGGGCAGCGGCCGCGTCCCGGCCGATGGGTCCTCCGGGTTATTCACCGCCGGCAGCGCCTCCACCTGCCCCTCGGGATAGTTCTCGATCACCACCCGCAGCGGCCGCAGCACCCCCATCACGCGCGGCGCCCGCCGGTTCAGGTCCTCGCGCAGGCAGGCCTCCAAGAGCTCGATCTCGGCCATGCTGTCGCTCTTCGACACCCCCACTCGCCGGATGAACTCGCGGATCGCCTCGGGCGTGTACCCGCGCCGCCGCAGCCCGCCCAGCGTCGGCATGCGCGGGTCGTCCCAGCCGCGCACGTGCCCGTCGTTCACCAGCCGCAGCAGCTTGCGCTTGCTCATCACCGTGTAGGTCAGGTTTAGCCGCGCGAACTCGATCTGCCGCGGGTGGAAGATGCCCAGCGCCTCCAGGAACCAGTCATACAGCGGCCGGTGGTCCTCGTACTCCAGCGAGCACAGCGAGTGCGTCACGCCCTCGATCGAGTCCGACTGCCCGTGCGCGAAGTCGTACATCGGGTAGATGCGCCAGGCCGTGCCGGTGCGGTGGTGCTCGGCATGCAGGATGCGGTACATCACCGGGTCGCGCAGGTTGATGTTGCCGGCGGCCATGTCGATCTTGGCCCGCAGCGTGCGCGCCCCCTCGGCGAACTCGCCCGCCCGCATCCGCGCGAACAGGTCCAGGTTCTCCTCCACGCTCCGGCCGCGGTGCGGGCTTTCGCGCCCTGGCTCGGTCAGCGTGCCGCGGTAGGCGCGGATCTCGTCCGCGCTCAGGTCGTCTACGTAGGCCTGCCCCTGGCGGATGAGCTGCAGCGCGTATTGGTAGAGTTGCTCGAAGTAGTCCGAGGCGTAGCGTGCCGGCCCGTGCCACTCAAAGCCCAGCCAGCGGATGTCGGCCTGGATGCCGTCGACGTACTCGGTCTCTTCCTTCACCGGGTTGGTGTCGTCGAAGCGCAGGTTGCAGCAGCCGCCGAACTCCTCGGCCACGCCGAAGTCGATGCAGATGGCCTTGGCGTGCCCGATGTGCAGGTAGCCGTTGGGCTCGGGCGGGAAGCGCGTCACCACCCGCCCGCCAAAGCGCCCGTTGGCCGTGTCTTCGGCCACCGCGGCGCGGATGAAGTCGGTCGGCGTGGGGACTGGGGCGGCTGGGGTCGGCGGGGTCGGTTCGGTTTGGGCCATGGGCGGTCTTCTCTTAAGCTGGGGTCACGCTATTATAACAAACGCGCCCCGTGCCCAGGCCAACCAGGCCCGGATGCGGGGCTTTCGCGTATTGCTGTGGCCAGCGGGCAGCGGCGCGGCATAAGCCGCGCCGCTGCCGGCAAGGCCTGAGGGCAGCGTGCCATGCCTGATACGCGGGCGGCCCGAGGGGTTCGGCAGGGATGAACCCGGCCGCTGCGGGGATTACGGCACTGCTAGCCTGTGGCGCAATTGCCCTGCCCAGGATCGGCCATCCCGAACGCAGTGTGGGATCGCTTCGGCCCGGTTGCTTTACTCGCCCGCCGGGCCGAGGGGGCCGTCTGCGTCTGGCCTGGCAAAGATGGTCTCCGTCCAAGCCTCGGCGCCGGCCAGGGGCCGCAGCACAAACGGCAGGTAAATGAAGTCGCTGTAAACGGTAGGCCCTTCGGTAATGCGGACGTTGTCAATGAACCAGCCGTCGTCGGTGACGCTGGCATTGGTCACCAGGCGAAAACGCAGGCGGAAGGCCGCGCTGCCGGCGAAGTTTCGCAGGCCGATTGAATCGGACATCCACTCGGGATTTGTTCCGGTATACGTGGCCACGTTGGTCCAGGCGTTGCCGTTATCGCTCGAAGCCTCGACGTAGCCATAGTCCTGACCGGCTTCCAGGGCATACGCCGTCAGGAAGCTGAGCATGGGCGCGTGCAACGCGGTCAGATCGATGCTGGTGGAGGTCAGCGCGCTGTCGATCCCGTTGGCGTAGTTGCCATTGGGGCTGTCGGCCCAGGCATTGCCAAAGGTCGTCACCGTCAGCGCCTCGCTGGCTCCCAGCGTCACCAGTCCCCACGAGCCGGCCGCCGTCCAGTTAGCGGCGCCGCTCTCGCCATCGTCGGAGAAGGCTACCAGCGCGTTCGGCGGCTGCGTCGCCGCGCGGCGCGTCAGCCAGTTCAGGCTGTTGATGGCAAACTGGCGATTGTCCGAGGGGTGCTCGATGCCCGGGTGATAGAGATTCGAATCGCTGAAGTAGTTGGAATCGCCAACGATCACCACGCGGCCGGCGCCATAGGTCAGCGCGACCGCCACGGCGCGATTGGCCGGCGTGGCGTTCGGGTCGGTGGTGATCAGCGGCGCGGCCGTGCCTGGCAGCATCGACGTGCTGGCATACGACTGCAGGCTGCTTAGCCCGCCCATGATGGCGTGGCCAGCAAAGTTGGCTCGGTCGTAGCCGACCCAGAAGTTGTAGCCGGCCAGGTAGTCTTCTGGATCAGTCACGGTGTTTTGGTCCAGCCACACGCCAAAGGCGTTGGCCAGCGCTTGCGAGGGGGCGCTGTAGATCGCGCCCCAATCAACGATCAGCAGCAGGCTGCCCCCGCCCGACACATAGTCGCGCAGAACCTGAATCTCCTGGCTCGTGGGCGCGTACTGCGCCAGCGGGATGATGTAGCTGGCGTACCCGGCCAGCCGCCCGGCGGTGATGGGCGCGGTGTAGTCAGCCACGATCTGGTGGCCGGCCTCCTGCAGCGCGGCCAGCACGCGCGAGTACGACCACAGGGCGCCGCTGTTCAGGCTGTAGTAGTTGTTGTGCGACTGGTCGATCAGGCTTGGCTTTTCGCACGTGCCCGAATAGCCGTAATACTCCAGCACGCCATTGCAGATGGCCAGGGCCACTGAGCGCTTGAAGGCATCATCCTGCAGTGCGGCATTATCGGGATATTCCTGGTCGTGGAACGCCACCTCCATCAGCGCAGCCGGCATGTCCGCCCACCGGTTTTCGCCGTAGCGGACGGTGGCGCCCTGAACGTGCCGGTCGTGCCACTGGGGATTGTAGCTCCGCGCGAAAGCTATCACCTTACTGTGAATGGCATTCGCCAGCAGAAGGCTCTGCGCCTGTTGACCGTTGGCCGTTGCGTACCAAGTCTCGGTCCCCGTGCCGCCGCCGCCGTTCGTGTGTATGCTGACCAGAAGGTCCGCGCCGAGCGAGTTCGCATACAGCGGGCGCGCCGTGATGTCGTTGTCGTAGTCGCTGGCGGCGGGGTTGCTGTCCCAGACCGACGCGTCCACGCCCAGGCTCTGCAGGTAGTAGCGCGAGGCTTCCTGCCAGCGGGGATAGCCGCTGACGCCGGCGCCGGCATTCAGGTTGAGCTCGCGCGTAGCGTAGACGGTGGCGCCCTGCCCGACCAGGAATTCGTGCAGGTAGCGGGCGATGTCGATATTCAGGAAGTCTTCGACCACGCCGAAGTAGTAGTCGCGCTGCAGGTGCCACTGCGAGCCGGCCAAGTACCAGCCGTGGCCAGGGTTGACGACAATGGTTTTTCCGCTGAGCTGGCTGCCGGCTGCCACCAGGCTGCGCGGCGGCGCGCCGAGCAAAACCGCCGGATCCAAGGCGCTGGCCCCAAAGCTCACAGCCAGCAGAACGGCCACGACCAACTTCAGGCTGAATGTGGCGCGGCTTTTCATTCTCGCCCTCCGCCGGCGGCGCGGCCAGACCGGCAGACAGGGCTGATGCCAAGCGCCGGGCCCGATCGCGAATTGGCCGTAGTCGGTTCGGTCGGCGTAATCGGAGGCCCCCGTTGGTGGTGGCCCTTACCAGTATAGGCAGCGCCTTCCCCCCGGTGGTGTTGGGAGGTTGTTTGAGATCTCGCTCGGTAAGCTGTTCGGCGCAGCGCCGGCCGCTGCCTATGCGTCGACCCATCCTCGTCAACCCGCCGGAGCTAGCCCCCCCAAATTCCGGGAGGGATCTCCAGCCTCACTGCCGGAATGGTCGATTACGCCCCCTGCAGCTGCGACGTGCAGTTGGGGCAGCGCGTGGCGGCCAGCGGAATGGCCGTATGGCAGAAGGGGCAGTCCTTGGTCGTCACCGGCGCCTTCGGCGGCGGGCTCAGCCGATTGATGGCCCGCACGATCAGAAAGATCACGAAGGCGATGATCACGAACTCGATCACGGTGTTGAGAAACAAGCCGTAGTTGATGGTGGCCGCCCCGGCCGCCTGGGCCTCGGCCAGCGAGGCATACGGCGTGCCCGACAGGTTGACGAACAGGTCGGCGAAGTTCACCCCGCCCAGCAGCAGCCCAATGGGCGGCATGATCACGTCGTTGACCAGCGACGTGACGATCTTGCCGAAGGCGGCGCCGATGACGACGGCCACCGCCAGATCGAGCACGTTCCCACGCATGATGAAAGCCCGGAACTCCTTCAGCATCGCCACCTCCTGGCCAGGCCTCGCCAAACCACAACCGGCAAAGCCAAGAACCGCCTTGTTCTCCCGCCAGCCGTCAGGCCGCGCAGCAGGCGGCGCGCGGATCGGACGGACGCTTGAGGCAGTATAAGCGCTTGAGCACCGTGTGACAATAGGCCCGGGCCCAAGCCTGTGCGCGCGCCGAACGGTCGCCCGCCGCCGAGCCAGCGCGGCGCGGGCCGGCCCACCTGTCACGCCAACCGCGGGATCGTCATCCGCCAGAAGCAGTCAGCGGCCACCAGTGGCCATCCTGCCCGGCACGCGGCCCTACGCCTCCCGGCGCTCCGACCTGGCCGCCGCCCAGGCGCGGTGGATTGCCAAAGGGTGCAGCTGCCGACAATAGTCAGATGGCGTCGCGCGAAGACGACCTGGCACAGCCCGGCCAACCCCGCGAACGGGCGCTGGCTGCCGAGGCCCGTGAGGCGCTCGACGAAGTGTCAGGCGCAGATTCGGCGTCAACGGATGAAGCACCGGATCAACGGATCAGGCGCTCCCGCGGCCGCCCGGCCCTGCTCGCTCCCCTCTGGCCTCCAACTTGCCTCCCGCCTGGCGCGGCCCTACAATCCCGGGCCGACGCCATGACCGAGCTCGCGCCGCGCGCCTCCACCACGCCAATCCCCGCCACGCCCGCCGGCCACATGCGGCGCGGCGATTGGGGTCTGCGCTTGCTGAGCCGGCTACGGCTGAGCCCAGCCGCCTTCGGCGCGCTGGTGGCCGCCTACGTGGCCGCCCAGGGCGGGCTGCTGCCCTGGCTGCTGGGCGCCTGGCGCGCGCCGGGTCTGGCGCTCGACGCCCGCCGCGACTGGCCGTACTTCGTCATCGGGCTGGTGGCGCTGCCGCTGCAGTGCGCCTACTACGCCTGGCAGCCGCGCAGCATCCAGAACGTGTACGACGCTTTCGCGCGCCGGCCGGGGATGGCCGGCGCGGCCCAGGCGCGCGCCGCGGAGCTGGTCAGGCCCCTGGCCTGGCCGGTCTGGCAGTGGGCGGCGCTCGGGCTGGGGCTGTGGCAGGTGGTGGCCTGGCTGGAGCAGCTTGGCCGGATGCAGGCCGCCACCTGGATGACGGCCCACCCGCTGCTGACGTTCAGCGCCCAGCCGCTGCGCTTCCTGGCCTTCTACACCCTGGCGCTCATCCTGGGTCGCCAGGTGATCGTCATGATTGGGCTGAACCGGTTCTTTGCCGAGCACAAGGTGGAGATCGCGCCGCTGCACCCCGACCAGGCCGGCGGCCTGCGCATGCTGGGCGACTACGTGCTGCAGAGCGGCTTCTTGGTGGCCGTGATCGGGCTGAACGTGAGCATGACGGCGCTGCGCGGAAAGCTGGCGCCCGAGTTCCTCACCAGCCAGTATTACTTTGAGGTCGCGCTGTTCTGCCTGCTGGGGCCGGCGGTGCTCGTCCTGCCGCTGTGGACGGTGCACCGGCGCATGCTGGCGGCCAGGGCCGCGCTGCTGGCCGAGATCTCTGAGCAGTTCGACCAGGAATACCGCGCCCTGCTCGACGGCCTGCGCCGCAACGAGCTGCAGGCGGCTGGGGTTGCGCGGCTGGAGGCGGTGCAGAAGGTCTACGCCATCACGGCCGCGGCCCCGAGCTGGCCCTTCAACGTGGACATCCTCTCCAAGTTCAGCATCGCGGTGCTGCTGCCGCTGCTGGCGCCGCTGATTGCCGACTACGTCGTCAATCGGCTGCTGCGCTGACGCGGCGCGCTGGCGCGCAAACGCGGGCGCGAGGCGCCTGACGGGGCCAGCCTACAGGGCGCGGCTGACGTAGACGCGCCCGGCCAGCGCGGCGTCGATGGCGCTGAGCAACTCGTCGGGCGCCGTCTCCTTGCTCAGGTACCCGGCCGCGCCGGCCTCTAGGCTCCGCGCCACGTACACCGGGCTGGTGTGCATGCTGAGCATCAGCACTGGCACGCGCGGGTAGTGGCGCCGCAACTGCCGCAGCACCTCCAGCCCGGTCAGGCCGGGCATCGTGATATCCAGGATCACCAGGTCCCAGGCGGCGGCCTGCATCTGCTCCAGCACGGCCGGGCCATCGGGCGCTTCGCCCACCTCGATCGGGTTTGGCCGGTCGCGCAGGATCTCGCGCAGCCCCTTGCGCACGATGGCGTGGTCGTCGCCAATCAGCACTCGCAACACCAACTCCAAGCCTCCCGAAACCCTGCCCAGCGCGCCGGCCTGGCTGGCGCGGGCCAGGTGCTCCAATGGTGTACTGCTCATGGTTGCCCATGTCGCGCGGTCCTCGGCCGGCCCTCGCCCTCCGCGGGGCGGCCTCCGCGCCGCTGCGAACCCAGTATAACGTCTGGGGCGCGGCCTGGATATCGTTCAGACGGCCGCTGGCCTGTCGGACTAAGGCGGTTCAGCCTGTAGGAAACGGCTGACAATTGCGGGCCGGTCCCAGCGACGAATCGCCTGGCCGGCCGCGGGCATGCCGGTACTCCGCTCCCAGGCCTTAATTCGGCCCCAATTCCAGCGCGGGGTGGGCGTAGCGCTGGCGTAGGGCAGCCGGCAGGCACGGCGGCGCCCGTCGTGCTATTCTCTCTGTCAGAAGAGCACACTCTTCTTCTCCTCCTTGTGATGAGAGCCGGGGTCGGCGTCCCTGGCTCTCATCGCTTAAGGCGCTCGGCACTGGCCGGGGTCAGCTCCAGCGCCTGGCCCGCGGGCTTCGCGAAGTCCTACAGGCATTTCGGAATTCGGCTGATAGCGGCCGGCGGCTTTCCGGCGTATCGTGGCGTTATTCGCGGCCAGGCCGGCCCCCGTCGGCCCGCTGGCGATGGAGAACCTGCCCGGGCGCAGGCGGGGAGGCTGGCAAGCGGCAATGGGTCGCGGCGGTAGGCGGTATTGGTGGCTGGGCAGATGACGGCGTATTGGTCATTGCGGATTGGCAGCAGGTAGCGGGCAGAGGCACGACAGGGGGCAAAGAACCGGCGCGGCGCCGGTTTTTTGTTTGCCCGGCGTGATTGGACCGGGCCCTGGACGCTGAGCAGAGCCGTGTGATTCAAAATGCCGGGTGTGTCACGCGCGTCACCGGCGCGAGGCATTGATACGCCCAAGGCGGGTAGGCGAATCAGCGGCCAGCGGCGTGCGCTGTCCACGGGCGCCGGCCTGGCAAAAGTGGCCAGGCTCGCGGGACCGGCTCCGGCGAGCCGGCGGCAAACACCGGGATCGTCCCCTCAGCGTGCTGCCAGGGCCAGGCCCGGCCAGCGCGGCCAGACCAGGGCCACCAGGATCGCCAGGTCGAGCAGCACGCCCACCACCAACCAGGGGTGCCAGTACAACGCCAGCAGCAGCAGCGAGACGGCGGCGGCCACGCCGGCCAGCGCCGGCCAGATGGCCCGCAGACCCGGCACGCCCAGCAGCCCGAGACCGGCCGTGGCGAAGCCCAGTAACGCGGCCAGCCACAGGGCCCAGCCCAGCGCGCGGACTACGGGCGCGCCCAGCCCGAGGCGGCTGATGGGCCAGGCGGGATCCACGGCCTCCCGCCGCCAACTCGGCCAGAACGGGGTGCGCGGCCCATTGGCCGCCGGCAGGGGCACCCACGACAGGCTGGCATGCACCAGCCCATGCGCGATCAACAACCCGGCGATGAGGATGCGTACAGCGAGTGTCATGACAGACCTCCCCCGGCTCCGATACCAATAAATAGTACATCGGACGGCCGCCGTGACGGGCGCCAGACGTAATCTTCTGGCGGTGACACCCGTCACTGGCCGCGCCCTCGGCCGGTGTTCGGCCCAGCTCCCTGCGCTACTCGGGGCTGTTTGCGGCCTCGCTGTTCGCCCTGGACGGGCTGGTGGCCGCGGCTTTCGACCTGGGCCAGCCGCGTGGTCAGGCCAAGGACGTTGAACACGCCCCCCAGTTGCGCCACAGGTTGTCGACGACGGCGAAGCGGGCGCGCTCGGGCACCAGGCTGAAGCGGTCTCGCCCGGCAGCAGCCAGGCCAGGCCTTAATTTGTAATCATCTCGCGCGGGAGGTATTCGCAGCGGTTCTGATATAGGGCGTAGCGGCCCTGGGACGCGAAGGCGATGCGCGAGATCGAGGCGTTGTTCATCGCAAAGCTGAGGGCATAGGGCGGCTTCAGGTCCAGCAAGGCGGCCAGGAAGTGGGTGTAGAAGCCGCCGTGGCTGATGACGGCCACGTGGTCGTCGGCCTCGCCGTGGCGCTGCAGCAGCTCGGCCAGCACGCGCCGGGCGCGCTCGGGCCGGGCTTCGCGCGGCTCGAAGCCGCCGGTGTGCCAGCCCTCGGCGCCGAGGGTCTCGGGCAGCACCAGCACCGGGTACGCCTCGGCGAAGAAGGCGCGGTTCTTGCCGGTCTGCGGGACGTATTGGCCGGGCTCAGGCTCCAGGAATAGGCCGCCTTCCTCGTGCCAGTCGATCCAGGCGTGCAGCGGCAGGCCGAGGCGGGCGGCGATGGTGGCGCCGGTGGCGACAGCGCGCACCATCAGGCTGGAGTAGAGGTGGGTGATCGGAAAGCCCTGGCGGTTCTGCGGGTCGGGCTGCCTGGCGCCGTTGGCGCTGCGGGCCACGGCCTCGAGATAGCCGCGGGCCAGGAAGCCGGCCAGCATTTCGGCCTGCTTCCGGCCCAGGTCGGTCAGTTCGGGGTCGTGGGTGCGCACCTGGCTCGGGTCGCCGCTGGCGTACAGGGCATTGTTGGTGGATTGAGCGTGGCGGATGAAGTAGAGATGCATGAGTTAAGGATCGAAAGGGCCTACAGGGTGTGAAGGAGAATCCGGAAATGAAAGAAAGGCCGCCGTGGGCGGCCAGGGGATTATATAACAGGGGAGAGGGGATGGGCGGGGCGCGCCCGGCGAACCAGCCGTTGCGAGCAAACCGCAGGGGCAAAGCATCGGCCGCGGCCGCGGCGGCCAGGCCAGTCCCCATCGGGCGCATGCTTCGCCCTGGCTAGAACTTGAACAGGCCGGCGGGGTTGGCGCCCATCAGGCCGGCGGCCAGCGAGCGCGGGTCCACCGGCGCCAGGTTGGCGATCATGGCCGGGGTGAGCAGCGTGATCTTGCGGATCTGGTCGAGGCGGTCGGCGATGGCGTCGAGGGCCTCGTCGCGCGCTTCCCACTCCAGCCGGTCGAAGCGCGCCAGGTTGAGGGGCACGGTGTAGGCGCGCAGGGTCTTTTCGCCGGCCGGGTTGAAGTAGTCTTCGAAGTACGACAGCACCAACTCGCGCAGGGTGCGGTGGATGGGCTCGCGGTAGCGCAGGCCGCTGTAGTTGCTCTTGGCCACCGCGCCCCAATGGCCGTCGCGCTTGAACAGGGCCAGCAGGTGATCGTCGTCGCGCTCGTTGGGGAGCATATCGACGATCAGCGGCGGGTGGCCCAGCCGGCGCAGCAGGGCGGCGGCGAAAACCGCGCCGTCGTAGCAGTGGGCGCTGCGGTCGCGCAGCACGGTCAGTGGAGCGCGGTAGCGGTCCTCGGCGCTGTAGAGCAGGGTGTCGAGGAATTCCTGGATCTTCAGCGGCGTGTCGAGACCGGCAATGAGTGTAGACTCAGCGAATGTGAGGGCAGACGAGAAGGGGGACATTGGTGGGAAGGGTTCAAGCGGCCAAGGTGAGGGGAGTGACGAAATGCGGAATTGGTCACACTGTATAGTGCGTCGCGCCCTAGTAGGTTGCGCCTATCGGGTCGGAATCTCATATGTTTGGCTGCAACTGACGGCCTCAGCGCCTACCCGCCCGGATTCGTGATCCGAAATGCCTCGAGGACCTCCGGGGGCAGAATCTGACCGGTTGCTCTCTTTGAGAGTATGTTGACAAGTTCAGCGTGGTCTGTCTGACCAAGGGGAATCCCTACGAAGCCTTGGAACTCATCTGCCATCTTGACCGAAAAGACGTTTCCAGGGGTGAGACTGTTACCGAGGAGTCGTTTTGATCTGGCCAAGAGCCTCTCAAGGAAAACATTGACGCCCTGTAGGGCTAGAATTGTGTCGGCTTGTTCAAAAGTCTCAAAGAACGCATTGACCGAATAGGTTCCTCGCGCCCATAAATAGGCACAAACGTTGACCTTCTGCTGCAACACGTACTTGCGATCTACCTGAGGGGCCCAAAACTCGTCAGCTGCTTCATAACGTTGAATGGTCTTCATCTCTCCCATTGTAGTCAGGTCGAGTTGAGCATCTCCTAATATGACTGCTACTCGCTTTTGTTGTTCTCTAGCGCGCTGACCAAGTCTTCGAATTGCCTGTGCCACAACTCTGGATCGTGCCCGAACATAGGACATCAGTGTTTCCGCATCTTGCTGCAACTTCTCATCACCATCTGTGACGAATCCTCGAGCGATGCTCATCTTAACGAGATGCGCGGCCGGCCAATCGAGATCGATCGGTATGTGAGCGATCCCATCACTGTCCACCCGTAGCACAAGACGGAATGGGTTTGTCGCGCCTACGAACAGTTCAGCTCCTTCATGAAAACCCTCTGACTCAAGAGCATCCAGGCAGAACGGGCAAAAACACGTGTTTTGTGTCCCTTTGGCAAGCATATTAGAACCGCTCTGCGGGTAAATATCGGTCAAATCGAAGACAAATCCATCAACTCCCATTGCGGCTATTTCATCAATAAACACGTCGGTCATTCGCTGGATCAGTTGGTTTGCTATACACATGTTGTTGTCCAGCGTAATCCCATGTTGGTCCACAACCCTTGTATGATCGCCAGCCAAAAAGGCATACACAGGATTCATAAAGGCCCAGATGACCATGTCCTGCTTAGTCGCGCGACACTGTTGTATCCAATCAGGGAGCAAATTGAAAGGCCTCGTGTATTTGCCACCAGCGTCTTTCGGTGGCTCGAGATACGCAGGATACGGATGCACTTCTGATTGAAAGGAAGGTCCTCCCAGGCCAACCCCTGGCAAGACCACCTCTGTAGGTACTGTGCGTGAAAACCTATCTTCGGAAAAGGTCTTGACCCAGGCATCAATTGGCTTGAGAGCAAACATTTCTGTGTGCGGAACATGCAGTATGGCGCGCTTGTCCAACATTCTGAAGCCTCCAGAGTTGCAGCAGGATATAGTCAAGCAGGGACGGAAGATACTCTTTCAAGGAAAGAGTCGATAGTATGTTCGTCTCGCCTTCTGACTAGGAATTCATCAAGCAGACTGTTGATTTTGAACGGTGCGGGGCGACCCTTTTCGCCCTTTACTGCAATAGTACCTGGTATTATGTACTTACCACCTCCATCGCGAGGCAGTAACTCGCCCGTGGTCAAGACATAGAGGGTTACAGCAAGGGCATAAACATCAGTCGAATGGTTGATTGTGGCGGGGGCGTCAAAGTGCTCTTTTGGCATAAAGTCTCGTCTGCCGCCCGTCATCAAGCTACTCGACCCCGAGATTGAAATACTTGTTTTGCTCATAAGTTTCAAGAGTCCAAAATCCGACAGTTTGTAAATATCTCGCCTGTTATCGTGAAGTATGTTGGCAGGTGCTATGTCGCTATGGACGATTCCATTTCTAGCGGCGCTTTGCACAGCGTTACCTATCTGCATAATTATCGTTCTGGCTTTGAACAACGTAATCGCACCACACAGTTCTACGATATCTCCACCAGGGATCCACTCTTGCGCCATATAGAAGATATCCTCAAACTGACCAATGTCATACACATTCACAATATGAATGCACTCTTTGCCCAGCCTGGCGCCAGCTATCGCCTCGGCCAAGAAACTACGCTTGGCTTTGTCAGCTTGCTTCTTGAGTATGTCGTCACGTATGACCTTTAGGGCAACTATCTCGTCGCGGAGCGGGTCATAAGCTTTGTAGACCTCGCCCATGCCGTGCACACTAACGGGGCGCACCTCGCCACTGGAGTTGTCTACGCTAGGTCTGAGATCGTAGCGATAGATGTCTCGGACTGTAGCCATGTTCACCTCTCTAATGTTTGGCCGCCCGACCGGGGCACAGTGGGCCCGATAATACGCATTACTATGGCCTCGATGACGCGGTTACGTGTCTCCGCTTCAGGTATCTGATCCGCAATCACAAAGGCCCTGAAGAAGCCTTCCGACTCCAGCAGACGCTCCAAACTTCTATCTAGTCTATCGGTTGCCTGTCGCGCCTCACGAAAGAAGAGGAGGGCAACTACTTCGGACAGTATGCCCGACGCCGATGTTACAAGACCAGCTGCAGCAAACCCAAACATCATGGCAACGATACCGATAAGTACTATCACGAAACCAACACTAGCAGCAATCAAGCTAAACTTCGCGCGTTGGCGCGCAGCAGACAGGGTCTCAATATAATACTGACGTTGTGTTTGGTGGTCCGCCTTTAAGGCGCCAACAAACTGCATGTACGCATCTGCTTTTAGCCGTTTGCTTATCACCTCCGACGTAAGGGGATCTAGCAGAACAACGAATTCCTTATCAAATCCAATCTGCACCACTTCGCTGTTGATTCCAGCCGCCATGGTTGAACCAACCGCTTCGTCCAGTCCATAAGGATGCTTGACATTCAGTGGTTTTGAAATCGACCCTGAGAACCGCTGTACAGCCTCGCGGATGGTTTTATCAACTGATTCTGGCATATTTGCCTCACATTGGACTGAGCAGGCCGTCGGTTGACACAGCCTCCATGAATTGCGGCGGGGCCTCCTGCCGCAGTAGCTATGACGCGCAAAGAATAACGCTGCCTTTCACATTCACGTGTTTTCTACGACTCACTATGAAACAACAGGCCTGCAACACTCATATGCATCTCAGAACACGAAAGACACCTCAAGCCTCCAGCTTCCAATCTCCCGTCGCCTCCGCTACTTCGATCGCGCCGCCGCCGGCCTGCTTGGCGGCGTGGAGGGCCTGGTCGGCGCGGGCCAGCAGCGCGTCGCCTTCGGCGGCGTGGTTGGCGCCGGGCGGTGCGCCGGGGTCGAGCTCGGCAATGCCGATGCTCAGGCTGAGCGGTTCGCCGCCAGGATCGACCACGGTCCGCGCCACGTCGCGCAGCCGGCGGGCGGCCACCTCGGCGCCGATGCGGCCGGTGTGCGGCAGCAGCACCGCAAACTCGTCGCCGCCTTGGCGGCTGGGCAGGTCGCTGGCGCGCGCCGCCTGGCGCAGCGCGGCGGCCAGCGCCGCCAGCGCCGCGTCGCCGGCCGGGTGGCCGTAGGTGTCGTTCAGGCGCTTGAAGTCGTCCAGGTCGAGCAGCACCAGCGCCAGCGGCGTCTGGTAGCGGCGGGCGCGGCGCACCTCGTCGGCCAGGGCTTCGAAGAAGCGGCGGCGGTTGGGCAGGCCGGTGAGGGCGTCGGTAACGGCCAGGCAGCGCAGGTCGTCCTCCAACTGCTTGCGGCCGGTGACGTCGTGCAGCATCACCAGTTGGCCCAGCGGCCGGCCGTGCGGGTCGGCCAGCACCGAGACGCGCAGGTCGAAGTAGCGCGGGCCGGCGGGGCCGGCCAGCGACAGTTCGGCCGGGGGCGGCGCCTGGCCAACGCAGGCGGCCGCCAGCGCTGGCCAGGCCGCGAAGGCCTCCCCGGCCGGCTGGTTGAGCGCCGCCCGGCGGGTCCAGCCCAGCGCCTCGGCCGCGGCCGGGTTGAAGTCGGCCACGCGGCCGCGCGAGTCGAGCACCACCACCGAGTCAGCCAGGCTGTCGAGCACCCGATCGCGCGCCACGGGCGACACGTCGAACGGCCGCGCGCCGAACAGCGCCCAGAGCGCCACCACACCGGCGAGCGCGGCCGCCACCGGCGCCAGGTCGGCCACGGGCGCGGGCCACGGCCGCAGCCAGTAGACCCCGGCCCAGGCCAGCGGCAGCAGCAGCGCCGCCAGCAGGGCCGGGGCCCGGGAGCGCGCCGGGTCGCGCGCGGCGTCGCGCAACAGCAGCAAAGCGCTGGCCGCCAGCAGCAGCCCGCTGTAGAGCGCGTGGATCCAGTGCCAAGCGCCGGGGCTGCGCGCCAACACCGGCAGCGGGCCGCTGGCGTCGAGGCGCACGTCGGCCGCCATCAGGCCGTGCCAGTCGTTGGTGAACACCAGGGCCAGGGTGACCACCGGCAGCACCGAGAGCCAGGGCAGCGCGCGGCGCAGGCGCGGCAGACTGAAGCCGGTGTGCTCGGCGGCCAACAGCAGCCACAGCACGGGCAGCAGCGTGCGCGCCAAGTACTGCACGCTGTTCCACAGCTGCTTGGCCGGCAGCGCGGCCGAGACGGCCTCGGCGGCCGCGGCCAGCGACCAGGCGGCCACCAGCAGCGCGGCCAGGCTGAAAGACGCGGCGCCCGGCACGCGCCGGTGCTGCCAGGCAAAGCGCGCCAGGACGACGGCGAGCGCCGCCGAGGCGGCCAACAGCAGCAAGAGCGCGGCCAGTGACCAGGTGAGGTTGGACAGAGGGTCCCCCAGTTCTCTAGCGGCCGGCGCGACACGGCGAGACACCTGCAACAGGCGGGCTTAGGCCGCGCTGCAAACCGAGATACACCGGCAAACTACCGCCTGGGAAAGGCAAACCCGCCAGGCGTTCTAAGTGTAGTGAGATTTTGGGATTACGCCAGTCCGGCCCAGACACCGGCCACCGCGGCCAGCGGCACGCCAGCCAGCAGCGCGGCGGCCGGCAGCGCGGCCACCAGCGCCCAGCGCCACTCGAGCTGATAGACGGCGCGCACGGCCAGCGCGGTCAGGACCAGCCCGGTGGCCGCCAGCGGCAGCAGCGCCAGCCGCAGCCCGGCCGGGCCGGCCAGCGCCAGGCCCGCCAGCACGGTCAGCGGCGCGGCGAAGCGGGCGCAAGCCAGAGCCAGGCGCGCGCGGCTGCCAGCGGCCCCCATCTGGGTCGCCAGCCAGTGGACGGCGCCGGCGGTCGCGGCGAACGCGGCCACGGTCAGCGCCAGCAGACTCCAATAGAGCAGAACCAACGCCCCCGGCGGCAGCCCGCCGCGCCACGCGCCGGCGGCGGCCGGCAGCGACCAGGCCAGGCCGGCGGCGAGGGCCATGCGAAGGCAGGCGGGACCCAGCGCGGCGGGAGGCGTAGGGGTGCGCGGCTGCGCGGGTGTGGGCGCGTGGAGGCGCGCGGGCGTGGAAGCCGCTGGAGTCGGGCGGCTGGCCGAGGGAGGCGTGAAGCCGGAAGCGGGCTGGGCGGCGCGCGCAGAGCTGGCCGGCGGGACCGGGCGCTTGGGGGGTGGCGGCGCCTGAGAGGCGCTTGAGGCCGGGCGGGTGGCCGCCTGGCCAGGCCGGACGCCCGGCTGGCTGGCGCGGCGGGCGGCGCGGTCAGCCAGAAATGAGTTCATCCACGAAGAATCGGGGGCCATTCGTCCTCCTGCCGGCGCGGCGCGCGGGGCGCGCCCAGTGAGGATGCAAGAGTTGTGCTAGGCCGGGCGCAGTCGGGCCTTAACGCATTCTTCCGTTGCTTCCGGCCCCTCGGCCGTTATAATGATGATTGTCTCGTTCACGCGACCGTGCATTTTGCCGTTACGGAACTGTCTCCTAATGGTAGGAGGGAGGTTATGACCTATATCGAGCGCCATGCCGCGGAGTCTGTGACGGGTGTCGGGCAGATTTCGGAGGGGGGCATCGCCCTGGCCATGGCGCTGTACGTGATCACGGCGCACCAAAACGTGAGCTTTACGCGCAAGATGCGCGTGCAGAGTCCGCCTACGTTCTCGGGCGCCATCCGCATTCTCAGCGGCGAACGCACCTTGGCGCCCGCGCGGCTGATGATGCTGCGGCTCGAAGACGGACGCAACGTGGTCTTTTCGGTGCGCGAGGGCGACGCCGCCCAGGGCAACTACGATATCCGCGTGGTGCAGCTACGGCCCAAGACTTGACCTGGCTGGCTCACGGGAGAATCCACCGCGCAGGACGGAGAGCAGGGCCAAGGCCCTGCTCCCCGTCCTTCCTTAAAATGTCCAGCGCGGCCCGGCGCAGCCCATCTGCGCCGGGGTATAATCTCCGCCAGCATCCGGCCAGCGGAGCGCCCCTGCCCCAGGCAAGCCGCCAGCAGCGGCAGCCGAGCGCCTGGGCAGCGCAACCGTGCGGGCCGGGAAACGAACGCCTGGAAAGGCGAGCACGCCCAGATGAAGATAAGACGCGGTATGTCCTCCGTGGCGGGTGTCATGCTGGCGCTGATAGCTTGCACCAGCACCGCGCCACCCACGGAACCCCTTCGCCCAACGCCGACCGGAACGCCGGCAGTCACGTCGAACTCGAGCCTTACCGCCACGCCCCCGAGTGTGCTCAATCACCCATCCTCCCCCACGCCGCCCGAACCTGCTGCCAACCCAAGCGCCTCGCCGGCCGCCCCCGGCACCGCCACGCGGCCCGCGCCGGCCCTGACGGCCGCCCCGACCGCGCCGGCCGCTAGCCCAACGGCCGCTCCCACCCGCCCGCCGCCGGCGGGCCACGCCATTGTCGTCAATCATGGCTCGATCGTGCTGTTCGAGCAGATCCCTGAGCAGTACATCCAGGCGGCCGCCGCGCTGACGATGATGTTCTCTGACCGCTCGGTGGGCGGCAACATCAGCGAGGGCCTGGACTGCCTGAGCTACGACACCGACGAGGACGCCAGGCACCACTGCCAATGGGGACAGCATCCCGACCCCGCCTTCACGGTCGATCCGAGCGAGGTGAACTGGGACCGGCCGGGCGGTTACCCGCGCGACAATTGGGTCTTCGAGTACCGCCAGGGAAGCTGGCAGGACCTGACCGCCGGGTTCGTGCAGGACCTAGCGCCGGGCTTCGCGCCCACGACCACCGTGCTGTCCTACCAGTTCAGCTACTTGAACGTCGACTCCGGCTCAGACATCGCCGATCCGCAGCACGGCTTTTTCGTCCCCCAGCCAACGGGCTGGGACGTCAGCGACGTCGACGCGCTGGCCGCGCAGTACCCGGGCAAGGTCTTTTTCTACTGGACCACCAGTCTGGCCCGGAGCATCGGCACTGCCGAGAGCGACGCCTTCAACGACCAGATGCGGGCCTACGCGGCCGCCAACGGCAAGATCCTGTTCGACGTGGCCGACATCCTGTCACACGATCCGGGCGGCAACCCATGTTTCGACAGCCGCGATGGCATCGCCTTCTCCAACGGCCGCACGGGCGAGAACTTCCCCGATGACGGTCACGCCTACCGGGCCATCTGCCAGCACTACACCACCGAAATCGAGGGCGGGCACCTGGGCGCCGTCTCTGCCGGCAAGATCCGCGTGGCCAAAGCCTTTTGGGTGCTGATGGCCCAGATCGCGGGTTGGCGGCCGTAATCAGGCGGCCGGCGCGGCGGAAGGCAACTCCCGTTCAGGCGCAAGGCCCGAGCAGGACGGCCGGATCGAGTGCTAGGATGAGGCGTGACGGCCGCACGGCAATGAGGTGAGGTTCGGCCAACATGGCACTATCGCACAATCCGCGGCGCAGCTACTTCTCCTTTGGCCTGGCCGGCGCGGCGCTGGTAGCGGTCTGCGCGCTGGCCGCGACCCTGGCCTATACCCGGCCCGACGGCGAGCGCTATTCGCTGCTCAACCACTTCATCTCCGAGTTGGGCGCGGTGGGCGTGTTGCCGTTGGCGTGGCTGTTCAACCGGGGGCTGATCCTGGCGGGCTGCTGCTGATCCCCTTCAGCCTGGGGCTGGACCTGGCGCTGGCCGGTTGGCTGGCCAAAGCGAGATGGGGGACCGGGCTGGCCACCGTAATCCTGTTTGGCCTGGCGATCCTGCGCCGGCCGCGATGGCCTTCACGCCCGATGCGCATGCGGGTCGCCCCGCAGGCGGGCGAGTTGCGCGTGTACCACGCCGGCAGCCTGACCCTGGCGCGGCTGGCCGTCGGCCTGCAGCCGCTGGCCGGCAGCGCCAACGACGCCGAGCACGGCGCGCTGCCTCCCGCGGCCTTGAGCTGGGAGGCGCCGCTGAGGATGATGGCCGCCGGGCGTTGAAGCGCCCGCCTAGCAAAGGCGCGAAGCCCGCCGGCGCGGGCTGGTGAGGCGAGGGGATTACCCGCCATCGCGGCTGCAAGCCGCTCCCACGGATAACGGATGGGCCGGGCCTGACCGAAACCGCTCATCAATGGTACTATAATCGCCGGCATGAACCGCATGGACCGGCTGACTGCGATTGTGCTGCTCCTGCAGGAGCACCCGCGCGCCCCCGGAGGAAAGCCATGGCAATCCAACCAGACATGATCGGCATGGCGGTGCGCGACATGGGCGCGGCGCTGAAATTCTACCGGATGCTGGGCCTCGACATCCCGGCCGGCGCGGAAAGCGAAGACCACGTGGAGGTGATCATGCCCAACGGCTACCGGCTGGCGTGGGACACCGAGACGATGATGAAGCAATTCATGCCGGACTGGGTGCAGCCGGTTGGGCAGCGCATGACGCTGGCCTTCTTGTGCGACAGCCCGGCCGAGGTGGACGCGACCTACCGGCGGCTGATCGCCGCCGGCTACGCCAGCCGCAAAGAGCCCTGGGACGCCTTCTGGGGCCAGCGCTACGCCATCGTGGTCGACCCGGATGGGAACGGAGTGGATTTGTTCGCGCGGTTCGACTAAACAGGTGTGCGCGTATGTGGGCGCGTGGGTGAGGGGCAAACCACCGAGCGCTCATACGCCCTTGCTCACAAACTCACACACTCACCCACGCTTCTTCCGTCCCGGCTTCTTGGGCCGCACCAGCAGCACGCCGCGGCAATTGGGCGCGCTGCAGCGGCAGGCGTAGCGCTGGGCGAAGTCGGCGCGCCAGCGGCCGTCGCGCTCGAGGCGATAGTCGTAGGTCAGCTCTTCGCCAGGGCGGATGTCGCGCAGGGCGTCGATAAAGATGCGGCCGTCCACGTCCACGGCTTCGCAGTTGGGATTGCACGAGTGGTTGATGAAACGCGCCTCGTTGCCGTCCACTGATGCGTCGATGACGGTGCGGGCATCCACCGTGAAGAGAAAGGTGTGCGGGTGCTCGACGGCATCGTCGTCGTAGCGCCGGTCGGCTTCCTCGGGCGTGACCCGCTGGCCGGTATATTCGATCAGGCGCGTGCCTCGGCGGATGCGGCGCACGGCGAAGGCGCCCAGACCTTGGATGGCCGAGGGGCGGAGGGCGAAGGGGAGGGAGAGCCGGGGATAATTTACCACATGGCGCGATCTCGCATGTTTCAACTCCGGCCGCCGCCTAGTCGCTCGGCCGCGGGGTGAGGCCGAGCTCTGGCAGGCGCGCGGCCAGCGCCACGCGCAGGTCGGCGTAGGTCGTGTAGGTCAGCACGGCGCGGGCGATGCCCGCCAAGGTCGTGGAGAGCTCGGCCCCGGCCGGCAGCAGGACGATCACCGGCCGGCCGCGGGCATGGGCATAGCCGGCCTCCAGCCCCACGCCGACGCCTTTTTCCTTTAAGTCAATCAGCAGCGCGTCGCAGCCGTCGACGAGGGCGAAGGTGCGGCGCATGAGGTCGTCCGGGGTGAAGGCGATCTCGCCCCAGGCCTCCAGGTCACGCACGACGCACGCACAGCGCTGGCCGGCGCCTTCCAGCGCGGCCAGCAGCGCCTCGACGTGGGGCCGGTTGCGCTGGCCAGCGTGGTATTTGACGGAGAGAAACAGTTTTAGAACGATCCGGCCCGTACCTCTCCGGCCCGCGTATAGCTAGCGACGATGACGCCGCTGGGCGAAACCTTGCTGCCGGAGAGCGCGAACGCGCCGGGGAGCGTCCCCGCGCCGAACAGGCGCTTCCCTGCGCCGAGCGCGACCGGGAAGATCTTGAGCCAGAACTCGTCGACCAGGTCATGCTTCAGCAGGGTCTGGATCAGCGTGGCGCTGCCGTGCACCTGCAGCTCCGGGCCGTCTGCCTGCTTGAGCGTTCGCAGGGCGCCGGCCACGTCGCCGCCGATGAAGACCGATTTCTGCCATGCGTGCTGGGCCAACGTATTCGAGACCACGTACTTGGCAGCGGTGTTGATCGGGCTCTCCTGGCTGGGCCAATAGGCCGCGAAAATCTCGAACGTCTTTCGCCCCAGCAGCAGATCGAAGCGCCGGTTGTCCATCTGCTCCGTCATGACCTGGCCCAGGAATTCGTCGAAGTAGGGGACCGTCCAGCCGCCGTATTGGAAACCGCCCGAGGGATCTTCCCGCGGCCCGCCGGGCGCCTGCATGACGCCGTCGAGCGAGACGAATGAGAGGACGATGATCTTGCGCATGGGCAGGTGCTGAGCGTCCCTTTTCGATTTGCCGCCCTACGGCTCGACTGGCCCGGTGATGCCCGGCTCGGCGCGCACGCACGTGACCGTGCCGGTTTCGGCGTGGGCCAGGGTGACGCCGGGCGCCACGCTGGCGCTGACCTCGTCGGCGCCGGGCGTATACAGCGCGGTGCTGAAGGCGAAGCCGCTGCTAAAGCTCAGCGTGCCCGCGTTGTCGGTGTAGGCGCCGGTGAAGGCGTCTTCGCCGCTGGGCTTGAACTCGGCCGCGCCGCCCGCTTCGAAGGTCAGGCGGCCCGCGTAGGCCAGCAGGCCGCTCTCGTATCCCGAACAGTCAAAACGCCCGACATAGCCGGGCACGGCCGTGGGCGTGGGGGTAGGGCCCAGGCCGGGCACGGCGCAGGCCAGCCCGGCGGCGAACAGGGCCAGGAGGGCGGCGCGGAGGCGGTTTGGCATGGCAGCGTCCTGGGCGCGGCGGTGGAGAAGGGCCAAAAACCATCCGCGCACAGGCTTACTATAGCATACCCCCTACTCGACCCCAGCCACGACGATCATCTGGGAGGCGGCCGCCGCGTGGCGCAGGGCGCGCGCCTGGCGGTACTCGTCCGAGTTGAGCCAGGCCTTGGCGCGCTCGACGCTGGGGAACTCCAGGATCACCAGGCGCTGGGGGCGCCAGTCGCCTTCCAGGGTTTCGACGGCGCCGCCGCGCACGAGGTACTTGCCATCGTAGGCCGGGACGGTCGGGCCGGCCAGGGCCTTGTAGTCTTCATAGCGGGCGGGGTCGTGCACGTTGATGTCGACGAGGATGTAGGCGGGCATGG
>JADLEU010000018.1 GCA_020845955.1 Anaerolineales bacterium | reverse complement strand
CGGCCGGCTCGCCCCAGAAGCTAGAGCGGGGAGATCGCGTCAACTACCTCCGCAGGATGAGATGAGCACCGGCTTTTCTCCGGAAACGCAGGATCTTGCCGGAATTACCCGTATCTGTACGTTTATAAAATCACCGCCCTGCACCGCGCGACCGCATACTGGTGACGGGTGTAGCTCGCGGTAGGGAAGGGGCGGTCCGGCTAGGTTCCGCGAGCACGCCGAGGGGCGCCGGCCGATGGTGGGAAAGCGATGTATACGCCCATTTTAGCCACGAAACTCTTTATCCCGCCACCACGCCCCAAGGCCGTCCCCCGTCCCCACTTGATCGAGCGGCTGAATGAAGGTCTGCACCGCAAACTGACCCTCATCTCGGCCCCCGCCGGCTTTGGCAAAACCACGCTGGTCAGTGAATGGCTGGCCGCCTCCCAGGAACAAGCGGCGCAACGGGCCGCCTGGCTGTCGCTGGACGAAGGGGATAGCGACCTGACCCGCTTCCTGGCTTACCTCGTCGCGGCCTTACAGACGATTACAGCGACGATCGGCGAAGGCATATTGGGCGCGCTTCACTCCCCGCAACCGCCGCCCCGTGAAGCGCTGCTAACTACACTGCTCAATGAAATCACGGCCACCGCGCACGCATTTGTCCTTGTCCTGGACGACTACCATGTACTTGACGCCGCGAGCCCTCTAGGCACGGTGGACCAGGCGCTTGCCTTTCTGCTCGAGCACCTGCCGCCCCAGATGCACCTGGTCATCACCACACGCGAAGACCCGCAGCTTCCCCTGGCCCGGCTGCGCGCCCGCGGCCAGATGACCGAACTGCGCGCCGCCGATCTGCGCTTTACCCCCGGCGAAGCCGCCGCATTTCTCAACCAAGTAATGAACCTTGACCTCTCCGCGGCGCAAGTTGCCGCCCTGGAGGCGCGCACCGAAGGCTGGATCGCCGGTCTGCAACTGGCGGCGCTCTCGCTGCGCGGGCGCAAGGATGTGGGCCACTTCGTCACGGCGTTTGCCGGAGACCATCGCTACATCGTGGATTATCTGGTCGAAGAAGTGCTCCAGCGCCAGCCCGACCGTGTGCGCAGCTTCTTGCTCCAGACCTCGATCCTCGAGCGCTTGAGCGGCTCGCTGTGCGACGCCGTTACCGGCGGCAACGACGGCACAGCGCTGCTGGATCTCCTAGAACGAAGCAATCTGTTTGTCGTGCCGCTGGACGACCAACGCCGCTGGTTCCGCTACCATCACCTCTTTGCCGATGTGCTCGCCGCCCATGCGCGGCTGGAGCAGCCCACCCTAGTCCCGCTGCTGCATCAGCGCGCCGGCGCGTGGTACGCGGCGCATGGGTTGCCGGCCGATGCGATCCGCCATGCGCTGGCCGCCCAGGATTATGCGCGCGCCGCGGGCCTGATCGAACGGGCATGGCCGGCCATGGACGGAAGTTTCCGGTCGGCTGCGTGGCTGGGCTGGGCGAGGGCGCTCCCGGACGAGTGGACCCGCGCCAGACCCGTGCTCGGCGTCGCCTATGCCTGGGCGTTGCTAAATGGCGGCGAGTTCGAGGCCGCCGAGAGCCGCTTGGAGGAGGCCGAACCCTGGCTGGACCCTGCGGCGCAGCGCGGCGCGACGGCTGCCGAGCGGGTCATCGTGGATGAAGAGCAGTTTCGCGCTCTGCCTGCCTCGATTGCCACGGCCCGTGCCTACATGACCTTGGCGCGCGGCGATCTCGCCGGCGCCGTGAAGTACGCCGCGCGCGCGCTTAGCCTCTTGCCGAAAGCAGACCATCTGCGGCGTGGACCTGCCGCGGCGCTGCTGGGTCTGGCCCATTGGGCCGACGGCGACCTGGAGGCAGCCCACCGCGCGCTGGCCGATGCCATGGCCGGTTTTCGGGAGGTCGGCAGCCTGCACTTCGCCATCAGCGCCACCTATGGTCTGGGAGATATCCGCACGGCGCAAGGGCGTCTGCGCGAGGCCGTCCAAACCTATACACAGACGTTGCAGCTTGCGCTGGCGCAGGGCGAGCCGCCGCTGCGCGGCACGGCAGACCTCTATCTGGGGTTGGCCGAGCTCTACCGCGAGCAAGGGGATCAGGACGCGGCCCTCCGCAACCTGCTGCACAGCGAGGAACTGGGCGAACAAGCCGGGCTGGCGGATTGGCGTTATCGCTTCCACCGTGCCCAGGCGCGCTTCAAACAAAGCCAGGGCGACCTGGCCGGCGCGCTCGATCTGTTCGACGAGGCGGCCCGCCACCGCACGCGCACGCCTGTCCCCGACGTGCGCCCCCTCGCGGCCTGGAAGGTTCGGGTGTGGCTGCTCCAGGGCCGCGTGGACGAAGCCCGGCGCTGGGCGCAGGAGCGGAGGCTCTCGGTGGACGACGACCTCAGCTTTCTGCGCGAGTTCGAGCACATCACGCTGGCGCGCGTGCTCATGGCCGAGTCCCCGCGCGGCCATGAGCACGCCCTGCTCGATGCGCTGAGACTCCTGGAGCGTCTGCAGCACGCCGCGCAGGCCGGGGGACGGATGGGCAGCGTGATCGAGATCCTGGCCTTGCAGGCGCTTGCCCACCAGGCGCAGGGCAACCTTGCTCCGGCGCTTCTCGCGTTGGAACACGCCCTACGCTTGGCGGAGCCGGAGGGCTACGTCGGCCTCTTTGTGGACGAAGGGCCGCCGCTGGCGCGCCTGCTATCCGCCGCCGCGGCGCACGGCATCATGCCCGACTATACCGGAAAGCTGCCGGCGGCCTTTGCGCCGGCCACAGCCGGCACGCCGCGCCCAGACGACGCCCGGGACCCTACCCAGCGACCGCCCTCCTCCCCGGCCCAGCCCTTGAACGTGCCTCTCGTCGAGCCGTTGAGCGCGCGCGAGCTGGACGTGCTGGGCCTCGTGGCCCAGGGTCTCTCGAATGACGAGATCGCCGCCCGGCTTTTCCTCTCCCTGAGTACGGTCAAAGGGCACAACCGCAACATCTTCGCCAAGCTCCAGGTGCAGCGACGCACCGAAGCGGTCGCCCGCGCCCGCCGGTTGGGCCTGCTCTAGCGTTTGTAGAACCCCCCTGCTGCCGCCAAGCGGCTGCACCCCATCCAGCACCTCCATGCCTGCTCGCTAGTACTTTTCCGGCGCGCGCAACAGTACTCCAAACCATCCTTTCGTGTCTGCCCGGCCCCCCTGGTTGCCGCTATCCTGGCTGTGCACGGCAAAGCGGCACAGACAGGCACAGCGCACGGGCTGGCCTCTCGTTCACAAACAGGAGATGGATCATGAGTAGCAATGCAACGACGGCGCGGGTCCTTGATACCCTGGGCGCTCTGGACAATCTGGGTGGCGAATCGCGCCGGAAGAATGGGTGGATGGATGCGCGGATGACAGTCTCGCGGGTGATCGGGTCGCTGTTTCTGGCGGGGTTTCTGGTCTACGGCGTGGGCTTTGGGCTGGTCACCTCGGTGATCGGCGCCCCGGACTTTCTCTCGACGCTGGCCGCCCACCAGACCACCCTGGTCCTCGGAGCCTTTCTGATGTTGCTCAACACCGTGGTGGATGTGGGCAAGGGCGTGCTCTTCTTCCCCATCTTGGAGACCCACGGCAAGCGCACCGCCCTGACCTACCTGGCGGCGCTGCTTGTCCAGGTGGTCATGCTCGATCTCGGCGTGCTCGCTCTCTTGATGCTCGTTCCCTTGAGCCAGTACGCGCTGGACGCCGGGGGGGCCGGCATGGCATGGGCCGAAGCCCTGGGGGGTCTTCTGACCAAGTCGAACACGATGGCCTACCAGATCGGCCAGGCAACGCTCGGCGTGGGCGGCGTGTTCATGGCTGCGCTGCTCTACCGCACACGGCTTGTCCCTCGCTTCCTGGCGGGTTGGGGCGTGATCGGCTACGCCATTCATGTGGTGGGCGCCATCGCCGAGATCTTCGGCCTCCCCATCAGCCTCATGCTCCTGATCCCCGGCGGTCTCTTTGAAGTGGCTCTCCCGCTATGGCTTTTCGTCAAAGGCTTCAACGCCTCTGCGATGGCCGGCGAGCCGGTCCAGAAGCATGCCGTCGCCGGTGAACCGGTGCGCTTCGCCCAGGCCTAGGCGACAGACACACTACTCGGGGGCGGCCCCTTGGCGAAGGGACTGCCCCCGGTGGAGGGTGCGGCTCACGCGCGTAGGTGCGGTTTCCAACGGGGCGATCCCGGTCTATGCGGACGCGGTCGCGAGGTGCGGCTCTCGCATGTAGGTACGGTTTCCAACCGCACAGGGCGGGCCCCCAGGTTGAAATAGACCCCCGGTGGATACCCTCCACGGCGTACGTCCGGACAAGGTCAAAGAGCAAGGTCCGAGCAAGGTCAAGGACAGGCACATGTCGAACCCACTCAACCCGCAGGCCGATCCAAACCAAGCGCCGGTCTATCAAATCCGGGTCAAGGGCCATCTGGGGCCGCAATGGGCCGACTGGTTTGAGGGTCTGACCCTCATGCTGGAAGAGAACGGCGATACGCTGTTGACCGGCCCGGT
>JADLEU010000017.1 GCA_020845955.1 Anaerolineales bacterium | reverse complement strand
CGCATCAACCCGCGGGTGGTCAAACGGACCGTCATCCGTTTCCCACGCAAGCGCGCCGAGCATGCTCACCCGCCCCAACCTTCATGCGCCTTTCGCGAAGCGGTCGCGGTTATCTGAAAGGTATTGAGTCATGAGACGATCGGCAGGGCGGCGTGGGCGCGCGGGCTCCCGGCAGTGCGGTTCCGGTGGGGTGCCAACCTGGTGTTGGACGACGTGACCCCAGGCGCCGTCGCGGCGCACTGGCCAGAGCTGCGGGCGCCGTGGGTAGAGGTCAGCAGTGAGTGACATCCGAGCGCTCCTGGAAATCTCCCACTATGCCGGCCGCGACCTCCTGCTGGCACAAGGCGGCGGCGGCAACAGTTCCGTCAAGTCGGCTGACAGAACGCGGCTGTGGATCAAGGCCTCGGGGCTGCGGCTGGCCCAACTACGGGAAGGCTTTGGCTACGTCGAACTGGATCTGGCGGCTCTGGTGGCGCTGGTGCGGGACCCGCTGCTGCGAGCAGCGCCGCGCGCGACGGCCCACGCTGAAGCGGTCAGGCGCGTTCAAGCCGCCGTGTTTGGCGACAACAGCCTGCGTCCCTCGCTGGAGACGACGTTTCACGCGCTGCTTGGGCCAGTGGTTTTGCACACACACCCGATCTACGTGAACGCCTTGACCTGCCTGGCTGGCGGACAGGCGCTGTTGGCCGAGGCACTCGGTGTGCTGCCGACCTGGGTCCCCTATGCGGCGCCAGGCTACGCCCTTGGAGTGGCGGTGGACCAAGCGCGCGCCGCCAGCGGCGAACCAGCGCCGGCAGCGATCTACCTGGCCAACCATGGGCTGGTGGCGGCCGGGGAGACGGCTGAGGCCGTTATCGCAGCGACGAAGCGCGCGGGCGCGCTGGGCAAGCGCGTGTTTGGGGCGCTTGCAGCGGAGGCGCTGGAAACTATGGCACCGCCCGCCGGGCTGGCCCATTGGGCGAGCGAGTTAGCGATGGCGCTGCAACGACTGGCGGGCTGGCCTGCAGGAGCGGCCGTCCGCCCAACTTGCTACGGAGCACTCCACGGGGCGGCCACTGAGCCTGAAAGATGGCTGGCGGCTGGGCCGTTGGTGCCGGACGACGTGGTCTACAACGGGCGCCGGGTCTGGGTGGCGCCGGCCCAGATGCCGGCCGCGCGCTGGCTGAGCGCCCAGCCGGATGCGCAGGGAGAAGCCGGACGGCTGGTCGTCGCCGTTGCCGGCCGCGGTGTGGTCGTGGCGGCCGCCAGCGAGGCCCTTGCGGAGGCCATGGAGGCAACCCTGCTGGCCCATGTGCTCATCCGCCGGCTCGTCGCCCGACGGGGCACGGCCCGGCCGTTGGCGCCCGAAGAGGTCGCGTACCTGGCCGAGATGGAGTCGGAGCGGTACCGCCAGGCCATGGTCGGAACAGTATAATTCGCTGCCATGCAGATCGTGATTCCAATGGCCGGCCGCGGCGAGCGGTTTGTGCGCGCCGGCTACGATACGATTAAACCGCTGATCGAGGTAGACGGTCGGCCAATGGTCGCGCACGTGGTCGACCTATTCCCTGGCGAGACGGATTTCGTGTTCATCTGCGCCCGCGACCACCTTGAAGAGACGCCGCTGCGACGCGTGCTGAGGCAGGCCGCGCCCGGCAGCCGCATCGTGGGGGTCGCGCCGCACAAGCTCGGCCCGGTGCACACGGCCCTGGCCGCGGCCGAACACATTGCCGACGACGAGCCTGTCATCCTCAACTACTGCGATTTCTTCGCCCGCTGGGACTACGCCGATTTCAAACGCGAGCTGGCAGCGCGCGACCCGGCCGGCGCGTTGACGGCTTATCGCGGCTTCCATCCACACAGCCTGGGCCCTAACCTTTACGCCTACATGCGCGAGCAGGACGGCTATTTGCTGGAGATCAAAGAAAAAGGCTGTTTTACGGACCAGCGGACCAATGAGTACGCCTCGTCGGGCACATATTACTTCCGCAGCGGCGCGCTGCTGAAGCGCCTCTTCCGGCAGGCAGTTGAAAACGAACTCGCAACGGATGGCGAGTTCTACGCCAGCAGTCCGTACAACCTGCTCGTCGCCGCCGGGCTGCCGGTTTACATCTACGAGCTGCCCAATTTCGTGCAGTGGGGCACGCCCGAGGATCTGCACGAATACCAGGCCTGGTCAGATTACTTTACCCGCTACGTGGACTGGCGTCCCAGGACGAGGCCGTCCGGGGGCGCAGGGTTGGTCCCGATGGCCGGCGCGGGCGTTCGCTTTCGCGACGCGGGCTATGGTGATCCCAAGCCACTCGTGAACGTCGCCGGCCGGCCTATGGTGGAACGGGCGCTCGACAGCCTGCCTCGGGCTCGACGCTGGGTAGCCGTGTGCCAGGCCGAGCATTTGCGCGATCCCAGGCTGCGGCCGGCATTGCGCAGCGCCGGGCGAGAGGTGGATTGCTTGGCCGTGGGAGGCTTGACCGCGGGCCAGGCTAACACGTGCCTATTGGCGCGCGACCACCTAGACCCGGAGGCGCCGTTGTTAATCGCCCCGTGCGACACGGCGTTTGTATACGACGAAGCAAGCTGGGCAGCGTTGATCGCGGATATGTGCGTGGACGCGGCCGCATGGACCTTTCGCAACCACCCGCATGCCAACCGGAATCCCTGGCACTACGGCTGGGTGCAGGCGGACGCTGGCGGCGCTATCCTCGGCGTCTCGGTCAAAGCGCCGCTGAGCGCCGATCCGCGCGGCGATCCTGGCATTACCGGCGTCTTTTGGTTCCGGCGCGCGCGGTTCTTCTGGGAGGCGGCGGAAGCGCTGATCGCGGCCGGGCGGCGGGTGAACGGTGAGTTTTACGTCGACTCGGCGCTGGGCGTGCTGCTCGAGCAAGGACGGCGAGCGCGGCTCTTCGACGTGCGTCACTACGTGTGCTTCGGCGCGCCTGACGACGTGCGGACGTTTGAGTATTGGCACAGCTACTTCAGCAGCGCCGTGCGCCGCTTCGTGACCAAGGCACATGCCGATGCCTGAGGCGGCCGCAACGAGCTTTTCGATCGTCTTGCCCTGCTACAACGAGGCCGAAAACCTGCCGCTGTTGCTGGAGGCCTATGCTCAGGCCTGGCCGGAGCTGGGCGCAGCCGGGGAGCTCATCCTGGTGGACAACGGTTCGACGGACAATACTGCCGACACCTTGGAGCGCGAGCTGCGTCGGCCAGAGCTGGCTTTCACGCGTGTCGTGCGGGTGCCCAAGAACCGCGGATTCGGACATGGGACGTATGTGGGCCTGCGGGCCGCGCTGGGCGAGGCGGTCGGCTTCTCGCACGCCGACATGCAGTACCGGCCCCAGGACTGCTTCAACGCCTATCGCAAATTGCTGGCCCAGCCCGATCCGGCCGGCGCGCTGGTGAAAGGCAAGCGCGCACCGCGCGACCTGAGCGCCGCGCTGCTGACCAACACGATGGCCGTGCTGGCGTCAGCCGTTCTGCTTATGCCGTTGACGGACATCAACGCCCAGCCGAAGGTCTTCCATCGATCGCTCCTGGCGCATCTTCGGCAGCCTCCCGACGGGTTTCAATTTGACTTGTATGTGCTCTACACCGCCCGCCGGCGCGGGTTGACGATTCTCACGGTGCCGGTCGTCTTCGGGCGGCGGGCGCACGGCCAGTCCAAATGGGCCTTCGGCTTGCTTTCGCGCTATCGCACTATCTGGGCAACGATCGTCTACATCTTCAAGCTGCGGTTCGGGATGGCCGGGCGCGGCTAGCGGCAGGCGAATGGTGGGCGGCCTCAGGTCGGTCAGGGGCACTGGATTGGCGGCTGGCTGGGCCAGGACGCTCGGGCAGGCCGTGGCCAGCCCGGCCGCGCGGGCCTTCTGGCGCAGCCCGTTGTTTTGGGCGGCCCTGGGGCTGAAGCTGATCCTGGGAGCTACCGCGGCCTCGCATTACCTGCGGGACCTTTTCGTTCCGTTCGTCAATTACTTCGTCGAGTCGGGGTTCGCCAATCCCTGGACGCATTTCGCGGCGCTTGGCCGGCTCAACAGTTTTCCGTACCCGCCGGTCATGCTGTATTTGCTGGCGATCCCAAGGTTGGTCTTCGGCCCGCTGCTGGCGCCCGGCACCGATGCCGTCACGGGCCTGCACTTCCTCGTGCTGCGGCTGGCCCTGTTGGCCGCCGATTTAGGATTAGCGCTGGTGCTGCTGCACTGGTTTCCCAACCGGGTGCGGCGCGTGCTGCTCTTCTACTGGTGCTCGCCGTTTGTCATTTACATCGCCTACTGGCACGGCCAACTCGACCTGATCCCGACCGCGCTGTTTGTCGCGGCGCTGGCCCTAGTCCGGCGGCAGCGGCCCACGGCCGGCATGGTCGTGTATGGCCTGGCGCTGGCGACCAAGTCGCACCTATGGGTGGCGCTGCCTTTCGTGCTGGTGTACCTGCACCAGCAATTCGGCTGGCGCCGGACCCTGGCGGCCACGGCGGCAGCGTTAGGCGCGTACGGCCTGGCCGTGCTGCCGTATCTGCCCGACCCGGCCTTTCGCACGATGGTCTATGGCACGCAGGAGCAGGCGCGGCTAGTCGCCTTCCAATTGCCGGTCGGCGCGGGGCCGCTGGCGATGCTGGTGGCGCCAGGGGCCATCGGCATTCTGTGGTTTCGGTTTGTGGGCTACGCTCGCCGCAACTGGGACCTGTTCATGCTGTTTCTGGGGATCCTGTTCGCCGTCTTCATCCTGCTGGCCCCGCCGGCCCCGGGTTACTTCTTGTGGTCGCTGCCGTTTTTGATCCATTTCGTGGCGCGGCGCAAGCGGGGCGATGCGCTCCCCTACCTGGCCTACGCGGCCAGCTACCTGGCCTTCTTCTGGCTGGGCGATCAATCTGACTTGCGCGACGCGTGGCGCGTGACGGCGCCGACCTGGGCCGCGGGGCCAACGCCTTACGCCTGGCTGGCAGCGCGCGACCCGGCGCGGGCGCTGCTGCTGCAGAACGTACTGTTCACCCTGATGCAGGCGGCGCTGGCCGGGATCGTGCTGAATATGTACCTACTCGGCGTGCGGAGCAACGCGGTGTACCGGCTGCGGACAGCGCCCGTGCTGGTCGGCGTGGCGGGCGACAGCGGCGCTGGGAAAACCACGCTGGGCCGGCTGCTGGCGCAACTCTTGGGCGAGCGGCGCGTGACGATCATCAACGGCGACGACTATCACCGCTGGCCGCGTGGGCACGAGAAGTGGCGGGTCTATACGCCGCTCAACATCCGCGGCAGCGACGTGCACCGGCAGGTGGAGCACGCGGTGGCCATGCATGGCGGGCGTTCGATAATCAAGGGGGTGTACGATCACACCACCGGCCAATTCACGCATCCACAGGAAATCGACCCGAGCGAGTACATTATCTTCAGCGGGCTGCACGCGCTGTCGCTCGACACGCTGCGGCGCGTGTTCGATCTGAAGATCTTTCTCGACCCGGACGAATCCTTGAGGCGCCGGTGGAAGACGCGGCGCGACCAGGGCGAGCGCGGTTATGCGCCGCAGCAGGTGGCGGATCAGCTTGCCCAGCGCGAACCAGACCGGGCGGCGTACATCCTGCCGCAGCGCGACCTGGCGGATGTCGTGCTGCGGCTCATGCCTGCCGAGGCAGAGCCAGGACTGTTGCTGCAAGTCCAGGCGCGCAATGGATACGACCTCATCGGCCTGGTCGAGGCGCTGGCGCAACTCGAGGGAATCGAGACTGATTTTCAACCCTTCCTGGATGTCCACTGGCAGCGGCTGCGGCTGGCAGGCGCCCCCACGCCCGAACAGCTACAGGCCATCGCCGAGAACGAGATTCCAAACCTGGCAGAGATCGCGCTGGCGCCAAGGTTTGGTGGCGGGGTAAATGGCATCATGCAGTTGGTCGTGCTGAGTTGTCTGAGCCAGCGGCTGCGGTGGGGCGCCGAGTGGGGAGAGGCCAACGAGTAAGCGGCGCGATTAGTGTGTCAGCCGCCGGGAGATTCAGGGCTAGCGATGCAGCTCAAGACCCTAAAGGCGCTGCTGCCGGTTGAGGCCGTGCAGCGCCTGGCCGATTGGCGCAGGCAGCATCCGATTTGGTCATTGTTGATCGTGGCGGTGGCCGCGCGCCTGCTGGCGGTGGGCGCACGCTTCGTCATCGGGACCGACGAAGGGCTATTCTTGACGCTTGGCCGAAGCCTGGCTAGCGGCTTGGGCTATACAGGCGACGGCCGCACCGTCCAGATAGATTTCCCGCCCGGGTTTTCGCTCTTCGCGGCGCTGGTGTACGCGCTGGGTGGGTGGCCGGAACTACCGTCCCAACTCAACGTGCTGCTGTTTGGGAGCCTGATCGCGGCGCCGGTTTACTGGCTGGGCCGCCACCTGGCAACGGAGCAGACAGGCTTTCGAGCAGGGCTGTTCGTGGCGCTGCTGCCGGCGCTGGCGCTGGCCCAGGGAAACTTCGAGGCGGTCGCCGAGCCATTGTATTCGCTGCTATTTTATGCCGGTTGGGCGCTCCTGTGGCGTGGGCTGACTCGGCGGGAGGCGGCCAGCTTTCTACTGGCCGGCGGCGCTCTGGGCGTGGCGCACCTTGTGCGGTGGGAGGCGCTGGTCTTAGCCTTCCTTGCGGCCGGGTTGATTGTGGCTGGGCTGCGCCGCGCGGCGCCGGTGCCAGCCACGGCATTCTTGGCCGGGCTGGCAGTCTGTGCCGTGCCCTATGCGTTGTTCCTATACACTCACACCGGATCGGTCCTGAGCCCCAAGACGCAGATCACGCAGTGGCACGCGGCCGCCCTCGATGCCAGCGGCAACGACATGTTCGCCTACGAGAAAGCCTATACGGCCTACGAAGCGTACCTGGCCAACCCGCGGCACCCGCTGCCGGTGCCCGCCTTGCCGCTCAGCGGCCTGCTGCAGCGCTATGCGCGCAACCTGGTGCGGCAGGCGTGGTTATGGCTTACCTCGGTCAGCTTACTGACGCCGCTGTGGGTTATCCCGGTGCTGACCGGTGTGATCGGGCTGCCGCGACGGCGGGCGTTGTTCTTGCTGGCGCCGCTCGTGACGCTGGCGGTGTTCCCTTTGTCGGTCGTGGATCCGCGGTATTTGCTGCCAGCGCTGCCGGCGTTGATGCTGCTGGCGGCCTGCGGCTGGAACTTGCTTGACGAGTACCTGCCTGTCCTGAGGGTGGAAATAGCGGGACGCGCGCGCCGCTGGCCGCTGGCGGCGCTGCTGGTCGGGCTGACGCTGGTGGTTTATGCGCTGGCCGATGTGGCGGGGCCGTTCTTGTTCCCGCGGCCGACCGAGTATCGCACAGCCGGGATAGCGCTGCGCGGCCTGGTGCCAGAGGAGGCGCACATCATGGCGCGCAAGCGCCAAGTTCCTTTTTACGCTGGCGTGGCTTGGGAATGGCTGCCTTACGGCACGCTGGACGATGTCTTGCGCTACGCGGCGGCGCATGGGGCCCGTTACCTGGTCGTGGACGGCACTACCACGCCCGATCTGCGACCGCAGCTAGCACCGCTGCTGGACCCGACCAGCGCGCCAGCTAATCTCACGCCAGTGTATGACAGCATCAGCGAGCCACGCGTGATTGTCTACGAAATCGTGTCGTAAATCGGGGGTGGCCCGGCTCCGGCCACGGCGCGCCGCAGACGCCGAGGGCGCTAGGCACCGGGCAGGCGGACGCTGATCCCGGAGCCAGGGCCGCCCGGGATGCCCAGGCCCGGGCGCTCGCCCGAGTGGGCGCGCAGGTCATCGAGCAGGCTGCGGGGTTCCACAGTCGTTTCGACCAGGGCCTCAGACTTGACGCGCGGCCGCGCAACCGGCTTGGCGCGGTAGACGATCAGCTGCGGAATACCAGCCTCGATCGCGCGCCGCGCGACGCCCCGAACGTAGTAACGATTGAACTCGCTCTCGGCCAGCTGCCGGGGGGCGTTGGAGGGTACGCTGGCAATCGTGAAGCCGCCGCCGGGCTTGCGCTTTTGGAAGCTGCGCTGGATGCGCCGCTGCTGACCGAGCCACGCTGCCAGCGATTCTTCGGTCCCTTTTTCCAGTGCCGCGCGCAGCAGATTGGCATAATCGCGCTGCCCCTGGCCGCTCAGGAAGGGGCTAATATAAAGCAGGTTGTGCTGGACGTCATAGTCCATTTCGTCCAGCATGAACTTGCGGGTCTCATCATCCAAATTTACCAAGTGAAGCGTCATCGCGAACCCTCCTCCATCGCCAGGCAAGCCTGTAAACCGATCCACAGCAGCCACGCGCCAGGCCATGGCGCCGGCGGGACGGGCACAGTCAAGGTCTGCCGGCGTCCGACTACCCTTCCAACGCGGATTCCGGCCAACTTGGGCCGAGTACCAGAAAGCCCCGGCGCAGCAGCGCCAGCCGCCGGTCGAGGGCGTAGCCGGAGTGGTCAGCCAGGCGCAGTGCCGAGTGCGCGAAAATCTGACGTGGCTCAGGGGATCGTGCTCGGGAATGCTGCCAGGCCGCATGCCAGGCGGCGAAGAAGCAGTCGATGAGGCCACCCGGCACAGCGTGATGGATGAAATTCTTAGGCAGCACCGCCTGAAACTGGCGCGGCGCAAAGTCGGAGCGCAAAGTTGGCGCGAGCACCAGCGCTATTCGGTCGAGACCGGCGCCACGTTGTTCGTACAGGTTGAAGGTGAGCAGCCGGCCCAGCGGATCAGAAGTGCCCTCAAGGATCAGGCCACCCTCGGTGAGAGCTGCGGCGAGTTCAGCCAGAGCGGCCTCAACGGCGGCCTCCCGGTATTGGCGCAGGACATTGAAGGCGCGAATGACGCTGACGCGCTCGCCGGCGGCCAGGGGCAGATTGAAACCACCCAGCCTAAAGCTCAATCCGGGTTCGGCGAAAGGCGCGGCCCGCGCCACGCGCTCGGGGTCGATCTCCACACCCATGACTTCAAGGTCGGGGTTGAGGCGGCGCAGCCGGTGGAGCGTCTCGACGGAAGTGATCGGATAGGCGCCAAAGCCCAGGTCGACGTACAGGCCGGCCATGTGGCGCACTAGCTCGGGGTAGGCGACAGCTAGGAACGTGTCGGTCTTGCGTAGGCGGTTGGGCGCGGTATTTCCGCGGGTGACCAGGCCAAATGGACGCTGGTGTCCTAAGCGCTGACCGCTTCGACGCTGGTGAGCCATTTGAACAAGTACCATCCGTAGCGGGCCGGCTTGGCAACGCGCCTCGGGCCGCCATGCCGATGGCGGTGTGCGTCGCCGCCGACGTGAGTGGCAAGCAAGAGATCGCGGGTCTCGGCCAGCGAGAAATCGCCGAAGTAGCCAGCCGTGCAGAGTGAAGGCCAGGCCCCAGAGGCCGCTGAGCGTGAGTGCCGCCAATAGGGCGAGAAGGGCCGTGTTGGTAAACCGGACCAGCATAGGGTGATTCTAGCGCAGTTCGCGCGGCGGTCTTGACAATCGTCTGATGGGGCAAGATGTCTTTGGCGCAACCCACGGACGGGGAGTATTATTGGCCGAATAAACGCCAATCTGTTTCTGCGAGGCTTGATCATAGGCTTTTCAATCGCGGCGCCAGTGGGACCGATTGGCGTGCTCTGCATCCGCCGCACGCTGGCTCAGGGCCGGCTGCGTGGGTTGGTGTCGGGCCTCGGGGCGGCCACGGCTGACGCCGCCTACGGCTGCGTGGCGGGGTTCGGGCTGACGGCCGTGTCGGGGCTGTTGGTCAGTCAGAAAGAGTGGCTGCAGTTGGCCGGTGGGCTGTTTCTGCTCTACCTGGGACTGCGCACGTTCTTCGAGCGGCCAGCCGAACGGCCGGCCAACGCTCTGGGGCAGGGGCTGGCGGGCGCGTATTTCTCCACCCTGGCGCTGACGCTCACCAATCCGCTGACCATCCTGTCATTCGCGGCGGTGTTCGCGGGGCTAGGGCTGGCGGCCGGGACTGGCAGCTACGGCGCGGCGCTGGTGCTGGTGTTGGGCGTTTTCCTGGGTTCGGGGGCATGGTGGCTGCTCTTAAGCCAAGGCGTCAGTCTTTTCCGCACGCGGCTGAGCTTGACGACACTGCGTTGGGTCAACCGGTTCTCCGGGGCCATCATCGTCTTGTTCGGGCTGGCGGCGCTGTGGGGCGGGCTGGCGGCAGCTTAGCAAAAGGCTAAATGCGGCGCGCAGTGCCCAAATAGAAACACTCCCGCGGAGGCCGGGCGGCCAATGCGGGAGTGTTTGCTTTCAGTCGGGGCGAGAGGATTTGAACCTCCGACCCCCTGCACCCCATGCAGGTGCGCTAGCCGGGCTGCGCCACGCCCCGAATGACGAGGGCATTATAACAGCCCACGGGCCAATAATCAAACCAGAGAGAGACGGGCTGCCAAGGGCGTGCGATTCCCGTGCCGGGGCGGCCTAAACGCGCGTCAACTGGAGCAGCGCTTCGGGCTTGCGCCGGAAGTTGGCCTTATCGAGCCGGCCCTCGGCGAGGCCATCAATGGTGGCCGTCAGCATCTGATTGACCGGCGTGGGCACCCCATGCGCCGCTCCATAGCGCACGACCGCGCCGTTGAGCCAGTCGACTTCGGTGCGTGACCGGCCAGCGTGCAGGTCAACGTGCAGCGACGGCATCTTTCCGCCGCGCCCAGCCCCGACGCCTCGGCGCAGCAGCGGGCGCGCCAGCGCGGGGGGTAGCAGGCTCACGGCCAGGGTGAGCAGCCGTACGGGCACACCGGGCAGATCCACGACTGAGTAGCCCAACGCGCGCATTACCGCCAGACATTCGCGCAGAGCTGCGGCCTCGAGCAAATAGAGCCGCGGGTCAGCAAATACCTCGCCAACCGAAAGATCCAAGCTGGCGGCCGTGGCATTGCCGATCAGGTTTGTGAGCAACTTGGACCATTTCATGGAGCCGGCCAGCGGATAGGCGCGTGTCGCAATGCCGGCCTGGTTGAGGGCCGCGATCAGCGGGGCGCTGTGAGGCAGCCCAAGCGCGATGCCCATGCCACGCACCTTTTCAACCGCGACGGCACCAGGCGCGGGCACGCGTACCGGTGTGGTGACGGTGCCGGCCAGCACGCGCTCAGCGCCGAAGGCTCGAGCCAATTCAACCTCGCCGTCGACTCCGTTCTGCAGGCATAGGACCGGCGGCGGCGAAGTGGTCACGGCTCGCATCTGGGCAATGGTCGTCGCGGTGTCATAGGCCTTGACGGCCAGGATAACGAAGTCGGGTGGCGACCCGGCCAGGGCCTCGGCAACGGTAGCCACCGCCGTGACGCGGCGCACGCTGACGGGCGCCGCGGCGGGCGCGGGCTGGAGGTGCAAGCCACGCTCGCGCAGGAGGCTGGCTGTCGCCGGGCGTGCAAGGAAAGTCACGTCGTGCTGGGCGGCCGCCAGGCTGCCACCCACGTAGCTGCCGATGGCCCCCGCGCCGATGACGAGAAATCGCATACGCGCCAATCTCACCACGAAAGGACGAAATGGTCAATGCCGGGTTGGTACCAGGGGTGTTGGTCTCCACTGGGGCCGTCGCGGCTGGCGATTCAGGTGCGATCAAACGCCGAGGCAAGGCGGGCCTTCATCTCGATACGCGCCTCGCCGGTGTCTCGGGTCGTTGGAAACAGTTCAGGCCAAACGGCTGTCAAGAAAGCCGCGTGCTCCACGCGCAAAGTCCGCGGCCGGCATGGGATGCTTGCCGGACGGCTGCACCTCGATGAGCAGGAGCGTTCCAGAGCCCGTCCCCACGGCCGGTCCCCGTGGGGTGGCGATAACCTGGCCCGCCTCAGCCGAATGTTCGGCGAGGACGGCTGCCCGCAGCACCTTCAACTGCCTCGCGCCGCCATCTGGACCGGGCCAGAGGGCGAATGCGCCTGGCCAAGGTGTCAAGGCGCGCACACGCCGCGCCAACTCGGCGGCGGGCCGGGTGAAGTCAAGCCGGCCATCCTCTTTCTTGAGTTGGGGCGCGTAGGTCGCCAGCGCCTCATCCTGGGGCCGCGGCAGAAGTTGGCCGGCCAGGTAAGCGGGCAGGGCCTCGATGAGCAGCTCAGCCCCAACTGCGGCAATGCGCGCGCTGAGAGTGGGTGTGGTGTCGTCGGGCTGGATAGGGGTTGTGCGCTGAGCCAGAATCGGGCCAGTATCCAACCCGGGATCCATGCGCATCAACGTAACGCCTGTTTCGGCATCACCGGCCAGCAAGGCCGCGGCAATCGGCGTAGCGCCCCGATGGCGAGGCAGGAGGGAAGCGTGCACGTTGACACAGCCGTGCTGCGGAAGGGTAAGCACGGCTGGCCGCAAGATCTGGCCAAAGGCGGCTACAACGATTAGCTCGGGCGCCCAGGCCTGCACTTGAGCCAGGGCCTGCGGCTCGCGCAGCCGGTGGGGCTGAATGACAGGCACACCGGCGGACAGCGCGACGCCCTTCACCGGCGGCGCGACCAGCTGTCGGCCGCGGCCGGCGGGCCGGTCAGGCTGGGTCACAACACCGACAACGGAATAATGCTGGATCAGGGCAGTCAGCGTGGGCACGGCGAAGTCAGGGGTGCCCATAAAGACGACACGGGTCACAGGTACATTCTAGCACGGGGCGAGGCCGGCT
>JADLEU010000016.1 GCA_020845955.1 Anaerolineales bacterium | reverse complement strand
CAACGCATCAAGCTGGGGACCATGCTCACGCCGCCCTCACGCCGGCGGCCGTGGAAGCTGGCGTCCGAGACGGCCACGGTCGACGCCCTCTCCAACGGGCGGCTGATCCTGTCGGTGGGACTGGGCGCGCCCGACACGGGCTTTGCCAACGTCGGCGAGGTGGTCGACCGCAAGACGCGGGCCGAGCTGCTCGACGAGTCGCTCGACATCCTCACCGGGCTGTGGCGCGGGCAGCCGTTTGAGCATCACGGCCGGCACTACCACCTGACCCCCCTCACCTTCCCGGGACCGCCCGCGCCGGGGCAGCAGCCGCGCATCCCCATCTGGGTGGTGGGGCTGTGGGGCAGCGAGCGCTCAATGCAGCGCGTGCTGCGCTACGACGGCTACCTGCCCAACGTCAAGGAGGGCGAGGTGACGCCGGAGGTGGCGCGCGCGATGCGGGCCTACCTGGACGAGCGCCGGCCGGGCCAGCCGCCGATCGACTTGATCGCCGAGGGCACGACGCCCGGCGACCCGGCGCGGGCGGGCGAGCAGGTGCGGCCGCTGGCCGAGGCCGGCGCCACCTGGTGGAACGAGGCCATGTGGGGCGACTACAGTCACGAGCAGGTGATGGCGCGAGCTCGGCAGGGACCGCCCAAGCTGTAAACGAGGCCGGCAGAAAGTCGTCCCCCGCGGAGCACGCGGAAACTGGTGTGTTCGCGCGAAGCAGGCCGATGGAGCGCCAATGGGCTCTGTCTGCCTGTTTTCGTTTCAGGTGCGCGTCGTGTGCGGCAGTTCGAACACAAAATCCGCGCCGAAGGCCTGGGCGGGAGGTCAGGGCGCCAGCAAGCTGGCAGGCGCCCGCCAACAGATGCTCAATGGCATGCACGGCGGCGCTGGAGGGCCTTGGCCTGTACAAGCTGGTGCGCGCGGCGCACCCGCGCTGGATCGGGATGCGCGTCAACTTTCGCGACCTGGCGGCCTGGTCGTTCCTGATGGCCACCGCGCACGGTGCGGGGCTGATGCTGGCGCCCATCCTAATCAAGCTTGGGCCGGCGCGGCCGGCCCTGGCGGCCGCCGAACACGCCGGCCACGACGCCACCACGCACGCCGCGCACGTCATGTCGGCCACTGCGAGCGCGGGCCTGAACCTGCCGCTGGCCGACCTGGAGGCGGTAGCGCTGCACACCGGCGTGATGTTCCTGTTGATGGCGCTCATCGCGGTGGTGGCCTGCGAGAAGCTGGGCGTGTTGCTCTTGCGCCGCACGTGGTTCAACCTGGACCGGATCTGAGCGCTGGCCCTGATCGGCGTAGGCGTGCTGACATTTGTGGTCTGATCCCCTCACGCCGGTTTACGCCGGGCGTCGCGCTCGACCTGGGTGGCCGCGGTGCGTGGACGAGGCGTCAGCCGCGTGGCCGCTGGCAGGCGGCGCTCCAGCCTCGGCGCCGAGACGCCGGCCGCGGCCGCCGGGAAGGCTCCGGCCGGCAGCCCTGCCTGGCCGCTAGAAGTCGTCGGCCTCGAGCACCACCGATTTGATGTCGACCACCGGCGTGTCGTCGATAGCTTCGATCGGGCCGACCAGCAGGCTGCCGCCGTCGATCTCCAGGACGCGCACCCGGTGCAGGCCCAGGGGGTTGGGGCGGTCGGGCGAACGGGTGAGGAAGACCCCGGTCAGGGGATTGGCCGGGTTGCCCTGCGGCCGCACCTGCAGGACGTCGCGGGCCGCCCGGTGCAGCCAGGTGATGACGATCAGCTCGTCGCCGGCCTGCAGGCGGAGCAGCCCCGCCTGGTAGGCCGGGAGTACCTCGAGCCGCGCGTTGGGAGCGCCCTCGGTGTAGAACAGGGGCGCGTCCTGGGTGCGCTTGAGCTGCGAGCGGATGATGCCGATGGGCCGGAGCAAGTGTTGTCTCATCGTGCCCGCCTCATTCCGCCCCTTCACTGCGCTCGCCCCTTCGCTGCACTCGGGGTGCTGTGCGAGGGTGCCGTGCAAGGTTGCTTCGCGAGGGCGCTGCGCGACACCCCGGCCGTCGGGATAACGGAGCCAGCGAGACGGGATGGCTGGCCGGCTCAAAACACGCTAGAATGTCGGCGTGGGAGAGAGGCCGGGATGATGCTGCCGACCACAACCGAAACTCTGCCTTTGGAAACCGATGACGACGGCGTCGTGCGTGTCAGCCATACCCGCGTCACGCTCGACACTATTGTACAGGCCTTTTCCGAAGGCGCGACCGCCGAAGAAATCGCTCAGCAGTATCCGTCGGTGCCCCTAGCCGATATCTACTCGGTGATTGGCTATTACTTGCGTCGCCGCGCCGACGTCGAGGCCTATCTTCACGCCCGCCGCCAACAGGCCGTTGAGACCCGCCAGCGCAACGAGGCTCGGCACGACCCGGCCGGCATACGCGAACGGCTGCTGCGCCGGCGCAGCGCCGGCACGGCGTGAGCCATGCTGCGGCTCGCGGCCGATGAGAACTTCAACAACGACATCGTCCGCGGTCTGCTTCGCCGCCGCCCAGATCTGGACATCGTTCGGATCCAGGACGCGGGCCTAACCGGTGCCGCCGATCCGGTCGTGCTGGAATGGGCCGCCGCCGAGAATCGGCTACTCCTGACCCACGACGTAACCACCCTGACGCGCCATGCCTACGCCCGCGTCGCGGCTGGCCAGCGCCTGCCAGGGGTGATCGAAGTCAGCCGCCTGGTTCCGCTTAGCCAGGCCATTGAAGAAATCCTCTTGCTGGCCGAATTGAGTCTTGATGGTGAATGGGAGGGTCAAATCCTTTACCTCCCGCTCAGGTAGTGGGCTAAGGCTACTGCGCTCCCCACGTCTCCCCGCGACACTGTTCGCATCAGTGCATTGTGCTGGTTGTCAAATCACCAGACAACTGGTCGCCCAAGGTCAAAGCCTAGTGCTGCGCTCGTAGCGCGCCTTCAAAGGCCCTCAGCAGCCCGGCGCAGCGGGCTTCGCGCCGTACGCGCCACGGCCTGGGAGTTCCGCCCCGGGCGGCGGCACAATGCGCAGCCCTACCACCTCGGCACTGGCACCAGCACCTCCGGCAGCGGCGCGTCCGCAAGCCAGGCGCGCAGCGTGCGGTTGAACAGGTCGGGGGCCGTCAACGGCCAGTTGTGGCCCTGCCCCGGCGCCATTAGCGCGCTGCCCCCCAACATCGACGCCGACAGCTCGCGCGCCGAGCGCTGCATGATGCGCGGCTCCCTGCTGCCCACCATGAATAGCACCGGCGTGGTCAGCCGCGAGAGGCCGGGCGGCACGCGGAAGCCCTGGTTGGCGGCCAGGATGCGGCCAAGCGCGGCGGTGGACGTGCGCCGGGTGTCGGCCGCGAACTCGGCCGAGTACTCGTCGGGCACACCCAGGCTCTTCTGGTTGGCGCGGATCAGGGGGGTCAGGTTCTTGAACGGCGCGTACAGCCACAGCGCCGGCAGGATCAGCCCCGCGCCGGGCATAGCGCGCGCCAGCGCGCCGCTGAACAGCGAGCGGTCCACCAACTGGCCGGCCACGGCCAACAGCGCCACGCCCACCTGCGCCCCCAGCGACAGGCCGGCCAGGTGCGCGGGGCCGCCGTGCGCGCGCCGGTGGATCAGCTCAGCCAATTGCGCCGCGGCCGACGAGATCGTGAACCGGCCGGCCGCCTGGCTCTGGCCGTGCTCGGGCAGGTCGGGCACCAGGCAGTGATAGTGGCCCTGGAAGGTTTCGACCTGCTCGCGCCACATCCAGCCCCCCACCCCGCCGCCGTGGAGGAAGACTAGCGTGGGCGCGGAGGCAGGACCGGACTCGGTTAAGTGCAGGGCCATGGGACCTATGCTTTCACCCGATACCAATACTGGTACGCCTGCGCGAACCCCAGCCGCGCGTACAGGCGCAGGGCAGGCTGGTTTGTGAGCATCACCTGCAGATAGGCGGTGTGGGCGCCCCGCGCGCGGCCCCAGGTCAGCAGCGCGGCCATCAGCCGCTGGGCGTGGCCCCGGCCGCGGTGATCGGGATGGGTGACGATGTCGAAGAACCCCGCGCAGCCGTCCTCGGCCACGGCCAGGCCAGCGGCCACGATCTGGCTCTCTGCCGCCAGCGTGGCGAAGGCGGCGGAGGGCACGAGTTGGCTGAGCATCTGGTGCTGGGTGGCGGCGTTCGCGGCCGAAAGCCCGCGCAGGGCGGCGACCGCCTCGGACCAGGCCGGCGTCAGGCGGTCGCTAACGGCTAGCCCATCCGGCCGCGCGCCTTCAGGCGGCAGCCGGCCGCGCAGGTCGAGCACCTGCACGCTGGTGCGCGCCTCCACCGCGTAGCCCCGCGCCGCCAGGGCCGCGTCGAGGCCGGCCGGCTCGGCGGCCTCGGTGAGCTTGAAGACCACCGGCAGCCCCCGCCGCGCATACAGCGCCTCAGCCGCGGCGAGGTTCGCCGCCAAAGGCCGCGTGATCGGGTAGAGCGGGTTGACGCTGTTAGCACGGCGGGTGAAGCCATCGGCGAAGCGCAGCAGCCAGCCGTCCAGGTGCACCGTGGCCAGTGCCGGCCAGGCGTTCAGGCTCAGCTCTTCCAGGCGGCGGATAAGGAGCGGCGCGGCAGGCGACATACTACAAGTGAAGGCTGGGGACTCAGGAGTTGAAAGCGTCTATGGGTCCGAAGGGTGTGAGGGACGCGGTCGTGGCCCCGAGTCCATCGAGTCCCGTGAGTCGTGGGCCTTGACGCCGCTCGCGGCCTTCGTCGTCGGGCCGGGCGCCGCCCGCGGCAGCCGGACGGCCCGCCAATAATAGAAGGCAGCGAACAAGGTCAGCCAGGCGGCGCAGATCACGACCATCAGGGTCTTCAGCTGCTGCTGGCCGGCGCCAGTGAGCTGGCCGGCCAGCAGCAGCAGCACGGCCACCGGCTGGGTGGCCAACAAGCCCCCCAGCACGACGACCAGGTTCTCAGTCGTCGTCAGCTTCGTGTGGTCGGTGATAGTACAGCCCAGGCAGGCGCCGTTTTCGTCGACGCGCCACAGGTAGAACACCGCCTGCGTGTCGCCGGCCGCCCGCGCCAGCAGCGTGTGGCCCAATTCGTCGACCACGGTGAAGCCGACCAGGAAAACCGGGATGAGGAGGGGGGTCAGGAGGAGGCGCATACCACGGCTCATAGCACTCATCGCTATGCCGCCAGGCGATGTGGCCATCGCGCATCGGCAGGAAGACGGCGAAGCGGGCGCCTACTTCTTCTTGCCACGGCCGCCCGCGAGAGCGCCGCCGCCCTTGTCCTTGCCCTTGCGGCCCCTGCCGCCCTGGGCGGCCGGCGGCGGAGGCGCGGTCTTCGCCTTGCCCGGGCCCCTCAGCACCGTGGCCAGCGGGCCGCGCCGCTTGGGTCTAGCCGCCGCTGGGGCGACCGGCGCCGGCGGGACGGCAGCGGAGGGCGGCGCCGGGGCCAGCGGTGCGCCCTTCGCGCGCCGGAAGCGGATGCCCACCAACAGCAGCGCCGCGCCCGCCACGAACGCCCACAGGTCGACGGCCTCCGGGGGAGCGACGACCGTCGCCGCGAACACCACCAGGGCGATCAGGCCGAACAGGATGAGGAAGTTGCCGACGCGGTTCTTGAGGGTCACGTGGGCAATTTGGCTCGCTCCACCTTCGTCCGGATCTGCTCGTGCAGGTAGAGCGGCAGGTAATACAGGCCGCCGCCGTTCTTGCCGGTCGAGCCGGAGCCCTTCCAGCCGCCGAAGGGCTGGAAGCCCGGCCAGGCCCCGGTGGTGGCGCCCTGCGGCCGGTTGGCGTAGGTGACGCCGGCCTGGATGTTCTCGAAGAACCAATCGGTCTCTTTCTTCGAGCCGTAGAAGCCGGCCGTCAGGCCGTAGTCCACCTCGTTGGCCCTGCGCATCGCCTCCTCCAGCGAGTCCACGGCCGCAATCATCGAAATCGGCAGGAACATCTCGTTTTTCCACAAGCGGTGGCCGTGCGGCACGCCGTCCACCAGGGTAGGCTCGCAGAAGTAGCCCTGGCTGAGCTCGCCATCGGTGAGCTGGTGTCCGCCGGTCAGGATCTCGCCGGCCTGCGACAGCTCCTCGCTGAACTCGCTGAACTGGCGGAAGGCGGCGGCGTTGATCACCGGCCCCAGCCAGTTCTCGCGCCGGGTCGGGTCGCCGATGGTGATGGCGCGGGTCTTGTCGACCAGCAGTTGGGTGAGCGCGTCCTTGACCGGCGCCTCCACGAGGATGCGCGAGTTGGCCGAGCACTTCTGCCCTTGCAGGCCGAAGGCCGAGCGCACGATGCCGGTGGCGGCGTCTTCCAGGTTGGCGTTGCGCGAGACGATGGCCGGGTTCTTGCCGCCCATCTCGGCGATGCACGGCCGCGGATAGCGGCCGGCGGCGAAGCCGCGGTAGATGTGCATGCCCACTTCGTACGAGCCGGTGAAGGTGATGCCGGCCACGCGCGGGTCGTCGATCAGCGGCTGGCCGATGTCGCGCCCGCTGCCGGTGACGAAGTTGAAAACCCCGTCGGGCAGCCCGGCGTCGCGCAGGCATTCGGCCAGCAGCCGCCCCGTCAGGGGCGTGTCAGAGGCCGGCTTGAAGACCACCGTGTTGCCAGTCACCAGCGCGGCGCCGCTAGGCCCACCGGCCAGCGCCATCGGGAAATTGAAGGGGCTGATGACGACCCACACGCCGTACGGGCGCAGGATCGAGGTATTGGTGACGTGATAGCCCGCCAGCGGGTCGCGGCCCATTTCCTTGATATAGCCGCCGTTGGCTTCCATCTGGTCGCAGGCGTAGGCGATCAGGTCGGCAGTCTCCTGGGCGTCGCCTAGGCCCTCCATGCGGTTCTTGCCCACCTCCAGCGACATCACCGCGCCGATCTCGTAGACGCGCTTCTCGATCTGCCGAGCGGCGCGCCGCAGCAGGCGCACGCGCTCCTGCCACCTCAGCCCCGCCCACTTGGGCCAGGCGGCCTGCGCGGCGGCCAGCGCCAGGTCGGCGTGGACCGGCCCGCCCTTCTGGAAGGCGCCCAGCAGCCACTGAGTGTTGATCGGCGAGCGGTCGTCGAACTTGGTCTCGGTGAAGACCTCCTGGCCGTTGATGAGCATGCCGTAGTCGCGGCCCAGGTTGGCCTTGATGCCCGCCAGCGCCTGATCGTACTTGGTGTGCATGGCCTCGGGCGGATTGAACATGGTGCTGTAGGTGAGCTTGAAGGCAGACGGCCTGGCGGCGCTGTTGCCGCGCTTGCGGACGGCGGCCCGCTTGGCCATTTCCTTCTTGGTGAGGGTGACACGTTTCGCCATTGGTTATCTCCCGGTCAACAAAGCGGCGCGAAGGCCGCGGGCAGAACCCGCTCAGGGCGGCCCGGCGCTCCATGGCTCTCCGCACCGCGGGCAGGCGCGCGCGCTTGCGAAGGTCCCTCCATGACGCGGATGCCGCGGGTAGGCCAGGCGGCTGGGTTGTAGGGCTGGCCGCAGCGGGCGCAGGCCCGATCGGAGCGGCGGCGGCGGGCGCGCAGCAGGTCGCGGCGAGCAGCGATCAACCCCACGGCGCCCAGGCTGACGAGGAGGAGGGTCAGGGCGAACGACGACTGGTCAGGAATGGCGAGCCTCCGGCCGGACGAGGACAGCGGCGCGCGGCGCCAGCGTTAGTATAACGCAATTGAGGCACGTAAGCGTGCCACACTGGCGACATGCGGCGGCGCGCGGGGTTGGGTTGGATCTGGTTGGCGGCGGCTGCCCAATGAGGTGGGCGCCAACCGTCGGGCGCTGTGAAGACCCGTGCACCGGCAGCAAGTAGCGCCTGGATGGCCGGCTGCTGGTCGGGCCTCTGCCGGCCAACAGTGACCTGGACTGCTACGCGCTGGACGTCACCCCGGCGGGCGAGGTGCGGCCGTGGCCCTTGCTCCGCACCGCTGGCGCGCGGCTGGACAAGATCAACCCCTTGGCCTTCACCCCGCGCCAGCTTTTCCGCCGGCGAAACCGGCGCGTGTTCGGCCGGCTGGCCGGCAATTGATCTCCGCCCGCAACCGCGCTATCCTGTAGCCATGCCGCGCCCCACTGGGCCCCTGCCTTGCCTTCAGCCCCCCGCGCAATGACCTGGGCGACCGACTCGATCTTCGTGGCCGGCGGCGACTACGTGCGCGAGTACTGGGGCGAGTTCCAGGCCCAGTCAGGCGTGAGCGCGGTGGTGACGGTCGCGCCCGAAGGGCCGGTGGCCTATCTGGATCCGCTGCCGTGGGCGGCGCTGTGGCTGCCGGTGGCCAGCGAGGCGGCCTACAACCTCGACCAATTGGCGCTGGGGGTGGACTTTATCGAAGCGGCGCTGGCCGCCGGCCGCAAAGTGCTGCTGCACGGCCCGCACGGCGTCCACCGCACGCGCCCGCTGGTGGCCGGCCACCTGCTGGCCCGCGGCAAGACGCTGGCGCGCGTGCTGCGCGAGATGGAAGAGAAACCCTGGCTGCCACCCTATCACGGGAAGACGGAACTGCTCGAGGCGCTGTTGCTGCGCGGCGCTGCCGCAAAAAAGGGCATGAAGCAGTAGATGACCGTCGCCGTGGTCGCCGTCGACGCACCGCAGAGCCCCAACGGTGGGCTGATGGCCTCAGCTGGGTACCGCGCCACGCTGGCGCCCGGGCCCGCGCCGGGGCGGTGGGCCGGCTACAAAGTGTGCGAGTACCAGCTCAAGCGCCGCGGCATCGGCCTGTCTTCCAACCCCACCGACCCGGCCGCCGCGCCCAACTGGATGCAGGCCGGCTTTGCGCTCTACGCCGCGCTGCGCGCCGCCGGTTACGAAACCTACAGGGGGGTAGGAGGCGGTTAATGCCCCTTCTACGTTAACCCCCTTGCCGCCGCCCTTCCTCCTCCACTACTCCCTCCACCCGAGCCTTCAGACGAGCCCTCCGGCGAGCCCTCAACCCGGGCGGCCGCTGCTAGTGCTGCTGCATGGGCTGGGCTCGTCGGGGACCGATTGGGAACTGCAGGCGCCGGTCTTCAGCCAGCACTACCCGGTGCTGACCGTGGACCTGCGCGGGCACGGGCGCTCGCCGCCGCCCGACGGCGCCGCGGGGTTTACCATCGCGCAGATGGCCGACGACGTTGCCGCGCTGCTAGACCACCTGCAGGCCGCGGGGACCGCGCCGGCCGGGGGGGCGTATCTGCTGGGTCTGTCGCTAGGGGGCTGCGTGGCGCTGGCGCTGGCGGCGCGCCGCCCCGACCTGGCGCGGGCCCTGGTGCTGGTGAACACCTTTGCGCGGCTGCGGCCGGCCGGGCTGCGCGGGCTAGGGCGTCTGCTGCGGCGCGGCTGGCTGCTGGCCACGGCGCCGATGCCGGTGCTGGCCGCCTACGTCGCGCGCGGGCTATTTCCCAGGCCCGATCAGCAGGACTACTACGAGCAGGCGGCCGCGCGGTTGGGTCGCAACCCCAAGCGCGCCTATCTGGCCGCCATGCGCGCACTGGCCGGGCTGGACCTGCGTCCGCTGCTGCCGCAGGTGCGCTGCCCCACGCTAGTCGTGACCGGCGACCGCGACACGACCGTGCCGCGCGTGGCGGCCAAGGCGCTGCAGCGCGGCATCGCCGGAGCGCAATTCGCGCTGGTCGCCGATTCTGGCCACGCGACGCCCATCGACCAGCCGGAGGTTTTCAACGCCTTAGTTTTGGAATTTCTGGAGGGGAAGTAGGGGCGTTATCCCGCCCGGCCTCCTACCGTAACCTTATTACCCCTCCCACGGGCGCCAACCCCCGCCATCACCGTGGGGCGCGCCGCACGCGCAATTGGCTTGCCGCAGATCGCGGCTGCAAGCCCCCGCGTTCGCCGGTAGCCGACCCGCTCCTTTCATTCCCGCAGATACCAGGGCACGTCGATAATCGCCCGCGTGCCGCCGAACAGGCGCCGGCGGTAGAGCAGCGCCATGCGCAGCAGCCAGGCGCTCTGGTTGTGCAGCGCGCCCTGCCACCAGTGCGCGGGCACGAACTCGGGAAACAGCACGCTGGCGTGCTGCCCGTCGTTGTGCGCCAGGTCGGTGTCGTCCAGGTAGGTGAGGAAGGGAGCGACGATCGAGCGGTAGGGCGAGCGCACGATCACCAGGCGCGCGTCCTGATCCAATCCCCATTCGTCCCACAACCGGCGCACCGCCTCGCCGCTGCCCGCCTCGATCTCGATGTGCACAGCGGTGACGTGGTCGGAGATCGAACAGGCGTAGCGCAGAGCCTTGATCACGCCGCGGTGCACGCCGGCCACCGGCACCACTACCCGCGGCCGCGGCAGCGGACGCAGCGAGGGCGGCAGGCCGCGCAGCCCCAGTTCCTCGGCCACGTGGGCGTAGTGCCCATGCATCAGGCGGAAGCTGGTGATCAACAGCGGGATGAGCAGTACCACGATCCAGGCGCCGTCCACGAACTTGCTGGCGGCGATGATGGCCAGGGTAACCAGCGTGGCCAGGGTACCGACGCCGTTCAGCGCGGACTTCACCATCCAGCGCGGCCCGCGCACGCGCCACCAGTGCCGCACCATGCCGGCCTGCGAGAGCGTGAAGGCCAGGAAGGCGCCGACGGCGAAGAGCGGGATCAGGGCGTGCGTGTCCCCGCCGAAGATGACGATCAGCGCACCGGCCACGCCCGACAGCAGCAGGATGCCGTTGGAGTAGACCAGGCGGTCGCCCAGGTTTCCAAGCTGGCGCGGCACGAAGCCGTCGCGCGCCATGATCCACGCCACGCGCGGGAAGCCCATGAAGCTGGTGTTGGCCGCCACCATCAGCACTGCCAGCGTCGAGAACTGCACCAACAGGTAGGCTGGGCCATCACCGCCGATGACGCGGCGCACCAGAGCCGAGAGGATTGTTTGGTCGGCGCTGGCCGTGACGGCCAGGAACTGCGTCAGCCCGATCGTGCCCAGGAAAAGCGCCGCCATCAGCCCGGCCATGGCCAGCATAGTCTGGTTGGCGTGGCGCGTCTCGGGCGGCCTGAAGACCGGCACGCCATTGCTGATAGACTCGATGCCGGTCAGGGCCGTGCAGCCGGCCGAGAAGGTGTGCAGCACCAGCAACAGGCCCACCGGCTGCGCGGCGGGCGGAGCCACGGCGGCTAGCGGCGCAGCGCCTTCGAAAGCCATCCGGACCAGGCCGGCGGCGATCAGCGCCAGGTAGACGCCCAGGAAGACGTAGACCGGCGCCGTCATCATCGCGCCGGCCTCGCGCAGACCGCGCAGGTTCGCCAGGGTGATGGCGGCCAGCACGATCAGCGCCAGAACAGTGCGGTAAGGCCACAGCGTCGGGAAGGCTGAGGCCAGCGCCGCTATACCGGCCGTGGCGCTGACGGCCACATTGAGGATGTAGTCGATCAGCAGCGCGGCCGCGGCCACCAGCCCCGCGGTAGTGCCCAGGTTCTCGCGCGCCACGGTATACGAGCCGCCCCCGCTGGGATAGGCGGTAATGGTCTGCGAATACGATAGGGCCAGGATGGCCAGCAGCAGGCTGATGGCCAGGGCGATCGGCCAGGCATAGGCCAGGCCAGCGGCGCCGGCCACGACCAGGCCGAGATAGATTTCCTGATTGGCGTAGGTGATGGAGGCCAGGGCGTCGGGCGAAAGCGCCGCCAACGCGCGAATGTTGCCCAGGCGCTCCTCGGTCAACCGGGAGGTGGCCAGGGGCGAGCCAATGAGCAGATGGTGCAGGTAGCGGAGTGACACGGAGGGCGGCGCTGGCCCGCGGGTCGGGTCAAGTAAATTGTAGCGCGAAGCAGGCTATGGCGGAAGGCGAGGGATGAGGCCGCCGTGGGCCAAGTGGCCGGCCGGGCCGTGCTCAGCGCTCGGCTGCTGGCAGGTAGAGCCGCCGCACGTTGACAGCGAACAGCCCGTCCGACTCGTCGCTGGCGATGTTGAACCCGTCGCTGGCCGTCACGCGGATCCGTGCCCCCAGGCTGGGGTCGAGCGCCCCCGCCTCGGCCATTACCGCCAGGCTCGTGGTCCCGCTGGTGCCTCCCAATCCATACCAGCTTTGCCCGCCGTCGGGGCTGCTTTCGACCACGTAGACCAGCTCGTCGCCGTCGGCGTCGCTGCCTTCCCAGGTGAGCGTGTATGGCCCCGCGCCCGCCAGCGCCTCGCCTCCGTTGGGCCAGGTCACCGTCACCACCGGCGCGTGCGCGCTGGGCAGCAGCGATGCCCGTTCCTGTCCCTCGAACACCAGGCCCAGGCGCGTGGGCGCCAGGCCGGGCGGCAGCGCCGCCGCGAAGAACACGAAGGCGTTGGGGTGCCCGGGCACATAGGTCACCACAAGCGGCTGATCCGGGGCCGGTCCCTGGGCCGTGTCCACCGTCAGCCGCAGCGGGCTGCCCACTGGCCCGCTCATGGCCGCGCCGCCCAGGTTGGGCATCAGCGGCGCAAACCCCGCCTGCCCGTCGGCGCTGATGACGCCCGTCACCAGCAGGCCCGTCGCGCTCCCGCCCGCGCTGAGCGTGCCTCGGCTGCCGGCCTCGGCCCGCGCCGCCTGCGGCACGACCGTGATGCTCTGGAACTCGTCTTCCGACGTCCACGCGTTGTCACCATAGGACATGAAGTCGTGCGGCACGGCTTCGCCCAGGCTGCAGTCCCAGCGGCTGGTGGCCAGGTTCCAGCGCTCGCCAAAGGCGGCCAGCGGATCGGCCGGGTCCAGCGGGCCGGTGGGGCAGGGATCGTAGAGCGTTAACCGCCAGTCCTCGCCGTCGGGCAGCTCGATGCGCACCCCGACCGCCCCCCGGTCGCCGTAGATCCGGCCCAGCAGGCCGCCCACCTGTCCGGCCGGGTACTCGCCCATGGATCCGTGCAGGTGCAGCGAGGGCTTCCAGCAGTCGGTGTCCAGGTTGTTTAGGGCAGTCACCACGTCGGCAGCCCAATCCGAGAGCAGGCAGCCATCGTCCTCGTCGTGGTCATTGGAGACGTGCCGCCGGTCGCGGTGCGCGTGATACAGCTCCTGCGCCATTGTCCCGACCGCGTCCTCGTCGGCGGTCGTGGCCACGATGTGGGTATCTTCCGCCGAAGGCGGCATCTCCGAAAAGCCCAGCCCGCCGAAGTCGGGGATCCTCCACCCCAGGCCGGTGCAATGGCCCAGGCCAATGCCGGCCGGCGTCAATCCAAACACGGTGCGGCCGTCCAGGACGCGCTCGCCAAAAGCCCAGAACAGCCGCAGCCACAGCGAGTTGCATTCGTCGAAGACGTAGACGATGGTGTCGATGAAGCGCACCGGGATGCGGTTGGTATTGGCCCGGAAGGCGCGGTTGCGGGCAAAGACCACCTCGTCGTAGGGCATGAGCTGGACCATTTCGTCTAGCGCTCGGCGCGCCGCCGCCGTGGATGGCGTGGGGTAGTCAATGCCATCCTTGGCCCCGCCCACGCGGATCACGTCGAGCGTCAGCGGGTTGGGGTCGGCCACGTTGTCCAACTGCAGCTCGAAGCGGTTGTCGATCAGCTCGTTCTCGTCCTGCACCGTGGGCCACACGTCGGCCGTCAGGATCACGCCAGCGGCGGTGAAATCGGCCGTCAACTCAGGCGGGATGACGAAGTTGAGCGTGCCCTCCAGGTGGATGCGCTCGGCGATCAGGTCCAGGTCGAAGTCGCTGTTGGTGTCCAACCCCTGCCGCCCCAGGCTGGGAAAGACGCCGATGTCGCGCAGGCAGGCGTTCCCGGCCGTGCCGGCATGCTCGGCGCAGCTGGCGTTCTCCACCGGAGCCAGCCACTCCGGCAGTGCGCCGGGCTCGTTGCGGTCGATCCGCAATTCGCCGCTCACCTGGAAGCCCTCCGGCGGCGTGACGGGCAGGCCCGCCTCGTCGCGCACGCCCACGTATACCCGCACCAGCGCCGGCTTGCCGGGGATCAGCGGGTTGGCGTACTCGGGATCTGCAAACCCGCGCCGGCCGCCGGCGTTCTCGAGGTCCACGAACACCACGTCCTGGATGCCCTGGTTAACCTCCATGCCCATCACCCACAGGTTGATCTCGCCGGCGGGGGGCGTGGCGCTGGGCGTGGGCGCCGGGGCGTAGCCAAAGTCGGCAACCAGGATGCTCTGGCCCGGCTGCGGGACCACGATCAGCGGGTCTCCCGAGGTCGTCAGCAGGTACCCCGGCGGCAGGCTGGCGTCGTCCACCGCCACGCGATAGACGACGTTCGGCTCCAGGTTGTCGAACAGGTAATTGCCGTTGGCGTCGCTTACGTCGAACGCGATCGAAGTGTTGTCCACGATCAGGTCCAGCCGCACGTCTTCCAGGCCCGGCTCGCCAGCGTCCTGCTGCCCGTCGCGGTCCTGGTCGTGCCACACCCGGTCGCCGATGGCGGCCCGGACCGCGGTGGCCGTGGCCGTGGGGGTGCGAGTGGCCGTGCGTGATGGGCTGGGGGTGGCGGTGGCAGTGGGCGTGGATGTGGGTGTCGGCACGGTGCCGGTCGGCGTCGTGGTGGGCGTGGACGAGATGGTCGGCGTGGTCGTACGGGTGGGCGTGCGGGTGCGCGTCGGCGTGTTGGTGGGCACGCTGTACTCCACCACCAGTTCGGGCGGGTGGGCGCCAGCCAGGCTCTCGAAGTCGCGGTACTCCGGGTCGTCAGCGGTGGTCACCAGCGCCAGGCCACGGTTGATGTATTGGCCCGACACCCAGGCCTGCACCAGGGCCGTCACGTTCCAGGCGTACCAGGTGCTGGTGGTGCCCACCGACTGCGAGCCCCACGGGCCGGCAGAGAAGGCGGGCTGATTGTTCCAGGTCGCCGCGCCGGGCGCCCAGGACTGCGTGACGCGCCGCACCTCCACCGCCTGGCTGCCGCTATTGCCATAGTGCAGATACAACCGCAGCGTGGCGGTCGAGATCACGGCGTTGACGGGGAGATCGGCCAGGTTGAAGATCAGCAGCGCCCGCTGCTCGTAACCGAACTCGCCGGCTCGCCCCACGCTCAGCACCGTCGCGGAGGCGTAGTTCGTCCCTGGCTGCTCTTCGTTGACATAGGTGTCGCCCGTGGGGTTGCGCGTCACGCTGTCGGCCGCGATGGGCCGCGCCGGCAGCACGCCAGCCAGGAGAACGGCCAGAGCCAGGACAAGTACGAGTGGCAAACGTTTTGCGGCCATCGTCCTATTCTCCATCCCCGCCGGCCGGACCTCCGGCTGGCTCAGCGGTATACGACCATCCAAGTGTGCCCGGTCACCTGCTGTGCGACGTGGGCGCTGCCCGCCTGAGTTAGCGCCTGACGAAGGGTAAGAAGATGGACGGGCCGCCTGCCTCAGTCAAAGGTCCCCAATACCCACCGAACAGGGCGTAGGCGCCGCCCGCGGCCAGGTGAGTGTCGGGCTGGCCAATGGCGCCGCTCAGCGAGTAGCCGCCCCCGCTCGACGTTCCGCCGCCGCCGTCGAAGCTGTTCCAACCCAGGTCGTACCCGCCCCCCATCTGGGCCGCGACCGGGACCACGATCAGGCTAATCAGCGCAGTGGCGGCGAACAGCCCGACAACGAGCCGGTCAGAACGCCGCATGGCATCGCCTCCTATTGGCACGCGCCGTTCAACGCCGCGAAGGCCTGGTCGTAGGCCCCCACGCAGGTGAAGACGCCCGTGCCGCTGGCGACGATCCCGCCCTCCAGGAGCGATCCGGCGATCCGGCCGACGCCGTTGAGCATGTAGGCCGCTGCCGTACCGCCGCGCAGGACGCTGTGGTAAATGACGGCCGTCGAGCTGGTCGTGCTCATGACCCCGTAGTTGGTGGTGGCGCCGCCGCTGGCCGTGATGGTGCTGTCATGGACCGTGACGGTGGTAGTGCCGTTAATGCTGTACAGGGTGTAGTGGTTGAAGCCCGCCCCATTGGTCGCCAGGGTCGCGTCGCGGATGACCGGCGCGGCGCCGGCGATGTTGAAAACGGCGGCGCTGATGTTGCCGTCCCCCGAGGCCGCTGCCGTGATATTGCTGAGGCGCGGCGCCGTGCCATTGTTGTAAATGGCAATAGCGTAGGCGGCGCCGCCGGTGTTTGCTACCGTCAATGAGCGCAATTCAGTATTGCTGGCGGTCACCACGGTACCCGTATTGTTCGCGCCGCTGCCGGTGAAGGTGATCCTGGTCGCCAGTTGGCCCGCGCCCTCGATATCCACGAACGGTTTCATCGTCACAGCTTCGGCGTACACGCCCGGCGCAATCCACACCAGGTAGGGGTTGTCGGCGCTGGCGTCGCCGATGCCGTCCAGCGCCGCCTGGATGGACGTGTAGTCGCCGCCGCTCTTGGCGACGACGACGACGTTGGCGTAACCGCTGCCAGGCACGGCCAGGGCGTACGGCGCGGGCGTGATCGGCTGGCGCGGGCCGAGCGTTGTCGCTCCGGCGTCGCCTGGGCACGTCACGCCGATCTGCAGCCAGCGCGCCTCGCCGTTGAAGGCCGCCGGGCCAAACTCGCCGCCCGCGTTGAGCGTGGCCGTAAACCGCCCGTTCACGACGCCGACGCCGTTGAGGGCCTGGTCGCCGCCAATCTGGTTCCCGCCTGCCGGGGGTTCGCCGCTCCCGGCCTCGTCCCACAGGCCGAAGACAAAATCGCAGCCGGCTGTCACGGCGACACCGTCCTTCGTCAACTGCCCCTGGTACGTAAACCCGGTGCCAAGCTCGGCCCCGAGCGCCAGCGGCGGCGCAGCGCCGGCCCGGGCCGGCGCCTGGGGGTGGGGCCCGGCAGCTAGGACGTGCAGCCCCAACGCAGCGGCCACGGCGACTGCGGCAAGAACTGCTCCCAGGGTGCGCCACATGCCAGCCTTCTCCTTTCGACCGGGGCCAGCCAGCCCTCGCGTGGCAATGCCTGGCCACCGGCCCAAGCCAGAGCCATGCTACAATGCGGGCAGAGTAAAGCCGATTAAACAGCGGATTCAGCTGGCCTGGGTATCGCTGAGCGATACAAGCGCGGCCGGCTGGGTTGACCATCACAGCGCGGGGCAACATGATCGTCGAAACCCGTGTAGGCTTTGGCGCCTGGCTCCGGCGCAGCCGCAAGGCGCTCGACCTGACCCAGGCCGAGTTGGCCGGGGCCGCCGGCTGCTCGGCCATCACCCTGCGCAAGATTGAGGCGGAAGAGCGCCGCCCATCCGAGCAGTTGGCCCGCCGCCTCGCCGAGTGCCTCGGCGTGTCCCTCGCCCAGCTCGGCGCCTTCTTGCGCTTTGCGCGCGGCGACCCTTGGGCCGGTCCGGCCGGTTCCGCCCCGCCCGCGCTCGCTGGCGGGCAGGCCGCGCCCCTGGCCGGCCGCTGGCCGGCGCCTCTCACCTCACTCGTCGGCCGCGAGGCCGACGTCGCCGCCGTCGTCCGCCTGCTCTCCTCCCCCGGCACGCGGCTCCTCACCCTGGTCGGTCCCCCCGGCGTGGGCAAGACCCGCCTCAGCCTGCAAGTGGCCGCCGGCCTGGTCGGGTCGCCGCTCTTCGGCGACGGCGGCGGCTTCGTGTCCCTGGCCCTCCTCACGGACCCCGGCCTGGTGGCGCCTGCCATGGCCCAGGCGCTGGGCCTGCGTGACGCCGGCCACCGCCCACTGCTCGACCAGCTCAAGCAGGCCCTTCAGGCCCGGCGCGCCCTGCTGGTGCTCGACAACTTCGAGCAGGTCACCGAGGCGGCCACGGCCCTGCCCGATCTGCTTTCGGCCTGCCCGGGGCTCAAGCTCCTGGCCTCCAGCCGCGAGCGTTTGGGGGTCTACGGCGAATGGATCTACGAAGTGCGGCCCCTGGCCACGCCAGACCCCGGTCACCTGCCGCCGCTGGAAACCCTGCGTGAGTACGGCGCCATCGCTCTCTTCGTCGAGCGCGCCCACGCGGCCCAACCCGCCTTCACCCTCACCGCCGGCAACGCCGCCCAGGTCGCCGCCCTCTGCGCGCACGTCGATGGACTGCCCCTGGCCCTGGAACTGCTCGCGGCGCAGCTCTCCAGCTTGCCGCTGGCCGAGCTGCTGGCGCGCCTCAGCGGCCCCGAGGCCGGCCAGTTCGCGCTGCGCTCCGACGGCCTGCGCGGTCTGCCCGACCGCCACCGGCGGATGCTGGATGCGATTGGCTGGAGTTATGATCGGCTGTCGCCCGGCGAGCAGCGACTGCTGGCCCGCCTGGGGGTGTTCGCCGGCGGCTTCGATCTGGCGGCGGCCGGCGCGATCTGCGGCGAGCCTGCCGAGGGCGGGCCGGCCCTGGCCGGGACCGTGGCAGCCAGCGTTGCCGCCCTGTGCACCCGGCACCTCGTAGACGGCCAGGCCGGCCTGGGCGACAATCAACGCTTCGACCTGCTCGAAGCCATCCGGCTCTATGCGCTGGAACGCCTGGCGATGCAGGGCGAGGCGGAGCGCCTGCGCCAGCGCCACCTGGCCTACTTTGCGCGGTTGGCCGCCTCGGCGGCGCCGCACCTGCTTGGCCCAGATCAGGCACTCTGGCTCAACCGGCTTGAACACGATCACGCCAACCTGCGCGCGGCGCTTGGTTATGCCCTGGCCGAAGCCCAACCCACGCTGGCCCTGCAAATGGCCGTGGACCTGTGGCGCTTCTGGCACGTCCACGCCCACCTGGCCGAGGGCCGCGCCTGGCTGGAACAGGCCCTGGCCGCCGCGAAGGCCAGCGCGCCTCCCGCGCTGCGGGCCAGCGGCCTCAACGCCGCCGCCGCCCTGGCCGGCTCGCGGCACCAATTCGACGTGGCCCGCAGCTATTTCGAAGAGAGCCTGGCACTGCGCCGAGCGCTGGGAGATCAGCGCGGCATCCAAAGCTCGCTTAACAACCTGGGGTTGTGCGCGCGCAACCAGGGCGACTACGCCGCCGCCCAGGACCTGCTGCACGAGAGCCTGGCACTGGCTCGCGCCCTGGGAGACACGTCGTCGGAGGCGCGCTGTCTCAACAACCTGGGGCTAGTGGCGCTGTCGCTGGCCGACCACCAGGGCGCGCGCGGCTGCATCGAGGCCGGCCTGGCGCTGCACCGGCAGTTGGGCAACTCGCACGCCATGGCCAGCAGCCTGCTGGGCCTAGGCGAGGCCCTGGCCCGCCTGGAGGCCGTGGCCGAGGCGGCCAGCGCCTTCCGCGAGAGCCTGGTTTTGCACCGCCAGTCGGGGGACTGGATTGGCCTGGCTGCCAGCCTGGACGGGCTGGCCTGGGCGGCTGGGCGCCAGGGCCAGGTGGAACGGGCCGGGCGCCTGATGGGCGCCGCCGAGCGCCTGCGTGATCGCAGCGATGCGCCGATGTTGGAGTTCGCGCGCCACCTGCACGCCCTGGCCGAGACGGTGGTCGGGGGCCGCGATGACCCGGCCACGCTGGACGGCGCACTGGCGGCTGGGCGCAGGCTGTCTCTCGAAGAAGCCGTGGCCCAAGCCCTGGCAGCGTAACCCCTCTCCTGCCGCGATCCACTTTAGATCACGGCGGCCGAATCACCAACGGAGCAGGCCCGGCCGGCCAGTTGAAATTCAACGCGGGTGGCGCGCCCCCGCGTGATCGTGTCCACCGCCGCCTGGCAAAATCGCTCTTCCACGCCCAGCCGCCTTGGCCTAAAATGCATCGCGCGGCGCCCAGGTTCATTTCAGGCTTCGGCGCCCGAAAGAGGCCTCAGGGCCGCATTTCGCGCGGATCTGAAAGGAATTGAACCATGTTCTCATCCCCGGGCGGCGCCGCCTCGTTCGGCCCGCCCGCCCCGTGCCCCAATCTTGGCCCGGACCGGCCGCTTGAGCCGCTGGCCTCCTCCCCGCGCCTCAAACGCCCACCAACCACCGAGGCAAGCGCTGGTAGATCTTGCCGCTTCCAGACCAGCCAGCCCAACAGGCCCAACGGGCGCCATCCGCTAACACCGCCCTGCGGGCTTTGCAGGGTCCCTTGCTCATCCGCAGACGCCTTCGGAATTCCTCGATACGTCCACGTGGCAACCTAGCGCTTGGCCGCCGTGCTGCCGCCCCCGCTCTGCCTCAGCTCCTGGACCTACCACGCGCCGCTGTACGCCGGGCGCCTGGCGCTGGCCGACGTGCCCGGCGCGGCGCGCGCGTTAGGCTTCGAGTCGGTTGAGCTGCAGGATCTGTTCCTGTGGCCGCGCGGGCGCCGCCTGCGCCGCTGGCTGGCGCGGCTGGGCCAACTCTTCTCCCCGGCGCCGCCGCCACGCGATTACGGCGCCCCCGCGCTGCTGGCGCTGCGGGCCGCGCTGCTGCGCAGCGGGGTGCGGCTGGCGGCCTGGGACCTGGACACCGATTTCTCGGACCGCGGCTGGCGCGCCCAGCCGCGCGTGGCACTGGCCTACGCCCAACTGGGCCTGCGGGCCGCCTGGCGCCTCCAAGCGGCCGTGGTGCGGCTGACGGCCGGACCGCCGCCGCGCGGCGCGGCGCCCGGCTCGCCCGCCTCGGCGCGCCACCTCGACCAGCTGGTGCCGCCGCTGCGCCACCTGGCGCGCCAGGCCGAGAACCTCGGGCTGGTGCTGGCGCTCGAGAACCACGCCGACGCGCTGGCCGAACCGGAGGCGCTGCGCGCGTTGGTGCTGGCAGTGGACCGGCCCAACCTGGGCGTATGCCTCGACCTGGGCAACTTCGAGCGCGGGTGCGAGCTGGCCGGCGTGCGCGCCCTTGCGCCCTACGCCGTGCACGCGCACGCCAAGTGCTGGGAGTTCGACGCCGCCGGCCGCGAGACGCGGCTCGACTACCCGGCGTCGCTGGCCGCGTTGCGCGGCGCCGGCTTTCGCGGCACGCTGTCGGTGGAATATGAAGGCGACGGCGATCCCAACGTCGGCGCGATGCGCGCGCGGGCGCTGATCGAGGCGGCCTGGGGCGAGGCGCGCGGCTGAGCGGCGCGCGGGGCGCGCCCAACTCCTTCCCCAAGCGGGGGAAGGCTGGGATGGGGGAGAGCTCTCGCATCTCCCCCGTCTCAAACCGCCAGCGCCGCCAGGATCTCGTCGAAGTACTTGTCGGCCAGCGAGAGATGGCCTTCGCCCGGGCACAGGTGCAGGCTGGCGCCGGGGATGGCTTGGGCCAGGTAGCGGCCCATGGCCGGCGGGGCATTGGTGTCGGCGCCGCCATGCCAGATGTGGATGGGCGCGCGGATCTCGTCCAGCGGCCCCCCCCACGGCCGGGCCAGCAGCCCCGCGTCCCAGCTCAGCCCGCTCGGCCCCGGCGCCAGCGCCGCCCGCAGCGTAGCGATGAAGCCGTCGCGCACGCGCGGCTGGCTGAACGCGGCGCGGTCGGCGGGTGGGAAAGACGCCATCGCCTGCGCCGCGAACTTCTCCGGGTCAACCCCCTCCTTCACGCCCGCGGCCATCAACCGCAATTGCAGCCGCCCCAGCCAGGGCGCCCAGCGCGCCAGCCAGAAATACAGGCGGCTGACGCCCATGCCGGCGGTGACGCCGGGCACCTCGAGCGGGGCCACCGGGCTCATCAGGGCGGCCCCCACCACCCGCTCGCCCAGGCCCTGGGCGGCGGCCGCCAGAAACGGGCTGCCCGACGAAATGCTGAGCAGGGCGAAGCGTTCCAGGCCGAGCGCATCGGCCAGCGCGGCGGCATCGGCCGCCCAATCGCGCACCTGTCGCCCCGGCTGAAAGGTCGAGCGGCCCACGCCCGGCCGGTCGGGCGCGATGACGCGCAGGTTGCGGCGCTCCAGCAGCGCCTGGCCGGGCGCGCCGAACATCTCCAGGTCCAGCCGCGAGCCGGGGTTGCCGTGGTGATACAGCACGGGGCGGCCGGCCGGCGGGCCGTATTCGGCGTAGGCCAATTAGCGGCCGCCGGCTGCGGTAACAGTTGCCCCTTGGCGAGGGGGCATGCGGGCTCCAGAATAGAAACGCAAAGCGCGCCCCTCGCGGGGCGCGCTGGGAGCGCCAGGTGCGGAATGCCAGGCGATGGCTGGTTGTCTCAGGCGCGGCTACTTCGTCCCGTCGGGGATGACGAGGACCTGCCCGGTTTTGATCCGGTTGGGGTTGGCGCCGATGACGTCCTTGTTGGCCTCGTAAATTTCCTTCCAGCGGTTGGCGGTCTTGTAATACGTGAGCGAGATGTGGCTGAGGGTCTCGCCGGCGGCCACGGTGTGGCGCACCTTGTTGCGCTCGGCCTCCTCGACCGCTTTTTGCGCGGCCTCGCGCGCTTCGGCTTCGGCCTTGACTTTGGCCGCGCGCTCGGCGGCCGCCCTGCGCACCCCTTCAGCGCGCTCGCGGGCCTTCACGCGGGCAAGCTCGGCCTCGGCGGCGCGGGCGCGCTCCTTAGCCGTGGCGGCGGCCTTCTCGGCCTCAGCCTGCTTCTTCGCCATGGCCTGCTTGGCCGCCAGGTCTGCCCGGGCCTTGTCGGCGGCAGCCTTGGCTTGCGCGGCTTGCTTGCGGGCCGCCGTCTCCGCCGCGGCCTTCTTGGCGGTGGCCTCGGCCGCGGCCTTCTTGGCCGCTTCGGCCGCAGCCGCCTTCTCGTCGCGGTCGGTCAGCACGTCGACCACCTTGTCCATCAGGCCCTTCGGTTTCTTTGTCGTCCCTGCCATGCGATCCTCCCTGGAGCGAAAAGGTGTTGCCGGGTTAAGGGCGCGCGGGCGGCGCCGGGCGGCCGAGATGCGACTGCAGCAGCGTCAGCACGCCACCGCGGCCTGTAGTCGCCACGGCCCGCAGCGGCTGGCCGGCTGTGGCCTTCGGCGCTTGGGCGATCACGTCGACGTTGCGCGCCCCGTTGCCGCCGTGTCTGCCGTTGTAGCCGTCCAGGGCGTTGGCTTGCTGGCGTTTGTTGCGCAGCGCGCCGGTGTCTGGGTTGCGACTTGGCGCCAGGGCTCCATGTGTGAGTGTCCAACCTGCGCGCTGCCCGCTTACTTGTGATACACCGCCTTGGCCGCCTTGATGGCGTCGTTGGCCGCGTTGAGGGTCTCGTCCACGTCGGCGTCGCTCAGCGCCGCGCACAGGAAGAAGGGCTCGCGCCAGTCGGGCTCGGCCTCCACGCCTCGCTCGCGCATGGCCAGGATCAGGTGCTCGTAGAGCGCCGGGTTCGACTCGAGCATGTCGCGGTAGTCGCGCACCGGGCGGACCCTGGGCTCCAGCGTCAAGCCGAACATGGCCGGCAGCCCGGTGATCTCGTGCTCCACCCCGGCCTCGGTCAGCACCTCGCCCAGCCCCTGCATCAGCCGCGTGCCGCGCGCCTGAATCTGCTCCAGCGCGTCGGTGTGGGCCAACACATCGAGCGTGGCCAGCGCCGCCGCCGCGCCCACCGCGTTGCCGCAGTAGGTGCCGCCCTGGGCCATGCGGCCCGGTTCGATGGTGCCCATGACGGCGTTGGAGCCGCCGATGGCGGCCAGCGGAAAGCCGTTGGCCAGCGACTTGGCGTAGGTCATCAGGTCGCCGCGCACGCCGAAGCGCTCGGCCGCGCCGCCGCGCGCGATGCGGAAGCCCGTCTTGACCTCATCCATGATCATGACGATGCCATACTCGTCGCACAGCTTGCGGATGTGCTCCAGGAAGCCCGGCGCGGGCATGATGGCGGCCATGTTGCCGGCGATGGGCTCGACGATGATGGCCGCGATCTCGGCCCAGCGGGCGCGCACCGTGCGGTCGAGCAGGTCGATGTCGTTGTAGATCAGGCTGATCACCAGGTCGCGCATGGCCGACGGGATGCCGGACGAATTTTGCGCCGCCAGCGGGCTGCGCCGCGAGCCGAGCGAGCCGCCGGGCGTCGTCGACGTGGAAAAGAGCAGGTAGTCATGAAAACCGTGGTAGCAGCCTTCGAACTTAATGACCTTCTCGCGGTTGGTGTGGGCCCGGGCGATGCGCAGGGCGTGCAGCGTGGCCTCGGTGCCCGAATTGGCGTAGCGCACCTTGTCGACGCCGGGGCACATGGCCGCGATCCGTTCGGCTACCTCGATCTCCAGCGGGTGGGTATGGGCATACAGGTTGCCGTTGGCCAGCGCCTCGGTCACGCGCTGGGTGACGCGCGCGTCGGCGTGGCCCAGGATGATGGGGCCAAAGGCCAGGCGATAGTCGATGTAGCGGTTGCCGTCGGCGTCCCAAATGTAGGCGCCGGCCGCGCGCGCCACGACGGGCGTGTCGTCGCCCCAATAGCGGAAGTTGGACGAGACGCCCCAAGGCATGACCGCCTGGGCGCGCTGGAAGAGGGAGCGGGTCTGGTCGAGCTTGAGCGGGGCCATGGACACTCTTCTTGTAGAGATGGCAGCGGCGCGCGTGGCGTCCGCCGCGCAAGGGTAAGCGCATGGCGGCGGATTGTAGGCGGTTTGGGAGGGGGATGCAAGTTGGAGGTGATCGGTGGCAGGTCAGAGGTCGCGCGCGAGAATTGTCATCCCGAGTGCCGCCGTCTGTGCGGCGCGAGAGATCTCCATTTTGGGGAGCGCACTGCGCTCGAGGGCCGTCACGCCGGCGCCCAGCGCTGCGACTTTTGGCTTTCTCGATTCTTGAGTTTTGAGTTACATTAGCGGCGAGCCGCGCGCCGCGGCCCACCCGCGAAAGGGCCACTGCATGCCGCCTGTCCAGCTCATCTTCAACCCGATGGCCGACCGCGGCCGCTCCGGCCAGCGCGCCTCCGACTTGCGCGCCATCATCAACGAACTGGGCGGCGCCGACTGGAGTGGCACCGAGTATCCGGCCCACGCGGCTGAGCTGGCCGCGCAGGCGGCCGACCGCGGCTGCGAGACCGTGGTGGCGCTGGGCGGCGACGGCACGGTGCATGAAATCATCAACGGGCTGATGCGCATCGAGGCCGCGCGCCGGCCGAGGCTGGGCATCGTGCCGATTGGCTCGGGCAACGACTTCGCCTACGCGCTGGGCGTGCCCACCAACCCGCAGGAGGCGGTGCGGCGCGCCTTCGCCGGCAGCGAGCGCCGCGCGGACGCGGCCCTGATCCGTGACGGCAGCGGCCGCAGCGAGTACTTCTGCAACACCGCCGGGATCGGGTTCGACGGCGCCATCAACATCCGCACCCGCAAACTCAAGGTCGTCTCCGGCTTCCTGATGTACCTGACGGCCACGCTGCAGAGCATCGCCCTCAACTTTGACGCGCCGCACCTGCGCGTCGAGTACGACGGCGGCACGCTCGACCAGCGCGTGCTGATGCTGACCATCGGCAACGGCCCGCGCGAGGGTGGTGGCTTCGTCACCACGCCTGCCGCCAAGGTCGACGACGGCCTGCTGGACTTCGTCTACATCGGGCCGGTGTCGCAGTTCCGGCTCCTGCGGCTCCTGCCCAAGGTGATGAACGGCGCCCACGTGCGCGAGCCTGACATCCACCTGGCCACCACGACCCGCCTGCGCCTGGAGGCCGACCGCGCCCTGCCGATCCACATTGACGGCGAGCTCTTCGCCCCCTACGAAGCCGACGTCCGCCAGGTGGAGGTCGAAGTCGTGCCGGGGGCGCTGCGGGTGGCGGTGTAGAGAGAGCCGGACCCGCCCTTCCATGCCTGACCTGCGCCGCGTCCTGTCCGACTACGACCTGGGCCTGCTGCGCCTGGTGAGCGAGCTATGGGGCCGGCCAGATCTGGCGGCCCGTAGCCAGCGCGAGGCGGTGGACGAGCTGGTGGGGCGGATGCTGCAGCCCGAGGCGGCCGCGGCCGTGGTAGCCGAGCTGCCGCCCGAGGCGCGGGCGGCTTTCGAGACGCTGGCCCAGGTCGGCCGCCAGCCGCTGGCCGCCTTCACCCGCCGCCACGGCGAGCTGCGCGCCATGGGCCCTGCCCGCCGTGAGCGCGAGAAGCCGTGGGCCAACGCCCCTTCGGACACCGAGCAGCTCTGGTACCGCGGGCTGGTAGGCCGCGCCTTCTTTAATGAAGGCACGCGGCTGGAGGAGTTCGTCTTCATCCCCGACGACCTGCGTGCCCTGATCTACGTGGGCCCGGCCGAGCCGCCCGGCGCGCTCGCCGCCGAGCCGCCGGGACGACCGTTGGGGCAAGGCAACGACGGGCAGCCGGCGGCCGGTGGCGGCGGGCCTGAGCCAATTGACGAAGGACGCGGGACCGAGGACGAAGCACCAATGCCCGCGGCCCACGATGCCGTAACGCTGCTGGCCTACCTACAAGTCAACGCCGTCCGCGGCGAAGCGCTGGCCCAACTCCTTCCGCCGTCCCCGTCCGCCGCTGACAAGCCGCCTGGCGCCAGCCTTCCCGCACACCCACACGCCCGGTTATATTCTGCCACCTACACACTCACACACGCTCTCCTCCAGCCTCCCGCCCTCCCCCTCTACCTGCACCTCCTGCGCGACCTGGGGCTGATCACCGGCGGGCTGGGTCGCGAGGTGGTTAAGCTCGATCCTGAGCGCGTGCAGCCCTTCCTGCAGAGCGGGCCGGCCGAGCGCCAGCGCCAATTGGCCGAAGCCTGGCGCGAGGCGCGCGGCTGGAACGATCTGCTGCACTTGCCGGGGCTGGCCTTCGAGGGCACCGCCTGGAGCAACGACGCCTACGCCGCCCGCCAGGCAGTCCTGAAGCTGCTGGCCGGCGTGCCCGCCGGGGTGTGGTGGTCGCTACCCGCCTTCCGCGCCGCGGTGAAAGACCGCCAGCCCGACTTCCAGCGCCCGGCCGGCGACTACGCCTCCTGGTACATCCGCGACGCCGCCACGGGCGCCTATCTGCGCGGCTTTGAGAACTGGGAGCGCGTGGACGGCGCGCTGGTCGAGTGGCTGATCACGGGTCCCCTGAGCTGGCTGGGGCTGGCGGCGCTCACGCCGCCCGACGCGCCCGAGCCTGGCTTTCGGCTCACGCCCGCTGGCGCCGCGCTGCTCGGCCAGGCCGGCTGGGAGACCGGCCAGGCCGCCCCGCCACCTCCCTTCGACCTGACCCCCGCTGGCGTTCTGCGCGTGCCGGCCGGGGCCAGCGCCTACGATCGCTTCCAGGCGGCGCGCATCAGCGAGTGGCGGCCACCCGAGCCAGGGCCAGTGTACGTCTACGCGCTCACCCCGGCCGCGCTGGGCCGCGCCGCCCGCAAGGCCATCACCCCGGCGCGCATCCGCCAGTTCCTCGAGCGCGGCGCGCCCGGCCACCCGGCGCTGCCGGCCCTGGCCGCCGCGCTGGAGCGCTGGGCGCGCCGCGGCCCTGAGGCGGCGCTGTGCGATGTCGCCGTTCTGCGGCTGGCCGGCCCCGAGCTGCTCGACGAGCTGCGACGCCACCCGCGCCTGCGCGACCTGCTGGGCGAGGCGCTAGGACCGGCGTCCGTCGCCGTGCGCCGCGACGACCTGGCGGCCGTGCGTGCCGCGCTGGCCGAGCTGGGTGTGCTGGTGGATGGGGATTAGGTCAGGCGCCGGTCACTTCTCCAAGTAGAGCTCGCCGGTGTCGTCGTCGAAGGCGAAGATCTCGGCATAGCGCGCCCAGTTGATGGCCGTATCCAACTGCGCCTGGGCATACTCGCCAAACTCGTCCCGCAGCCGGTCCAGGACGTAAGCCTCGGCGATCCGCTGGTCATTGTCCCTGAGCAGAGTCTCGTAAACCCAGCGAACGGTGGGCTGGCGAAGGATGCGGCCGGCGATGATCTCCTTGCGCGCCAGGATGCTGGCGTCGGCAAAGGTCTGGCCGAGCGGCGTCAGCCGGATGTCGCCTTCGGCTACCTGGGCAAAGCCCAGCAGTTCGGCCGCCTCCACAATGGGCAGCAGGTCGTCCAATTCCAGTTTGAGCTCCGCCGCTAGCCGGTACAGGTCGGCCTGGCCGCTGTCGGCGTTCAGCCGCTCCATCAGGCCCGCCAGCGCGTTGATGCGGGCGGCCGGCAGCTTCTCGGTGGCGCCGGGCTGCCCGGGCGCCGTGCCTGACACTGCGGCTTCCGGCTCGGTGCGCCCGGCGACGGCGGCGTAGACTTTATCCACCAGAGCCTGGAAGGCGGTGTCCTTGCGCTGGCGTGGGTGGCGCAGGCGCACCGGAAGCGCCGTCACCACGCGGCCGGGATCCTTGTCCATCACGACGATGCGGTCGGCCATCAGCACGGCCTCTTCGATGTTGTGCGTCACCATCAGGATCGCCTGGGTGGGGATGGCCTTGCTGGTCCACAGCTCCAGCAGCTCGCCGCGCAGCGCCTCGGCCGAGAGCACGTCCAGGGCCGAGAACGGCTCGTCCAGGCACAGCAGCTCGGGTTCCACCGCCATGGCCCGGGCGAAGCCCACCTTCTGGCGCATGCCGCCCGAGAGCTCGCGCGGGTAGGCGGACTCGAAGCCGTCTAGCCCCACGGTGTCAATCAGCTTCAGGGAGCGCGGGCGGCGCTCAGCCCGAACAACGCCGCGCGCCTTCAGGGCCACCTCCACGTTTTCCAGCACCGTCAGCCAAGGATAGAGCGCGAAGGTCTGAAACACAATGGTGGCGTGCGGGTTGACGCCCGCCACCGGCTCACCCCGGTAGAGCACCTGGCCGCTGGTGGGCGGGTTGAGCCCCGCGATAATGCGCAGCAGGGTCGACTTGCCGCAGCCCGACGGCCCCAGCAGGCCGACAAACTCGCCGGCCCGAATGCTGAGGTTGATGTCCTGCAGGGCAACGAACCGTCGAGGCGCGCGCCCATAGGCTTTGGTGACGTTCTCCACGCTCAGCAAGCTGCCGCCATTCGCGTTGAGTTGGGCCGGCATCGTTCACTCCATGCGAAAGCGCGTTTCGGCGATGCCATACAGCCAGCGCCAGAACGTGCGGTTGATGAACACGACGGTGATAATCAGCGCCAGCGTGCCGGCCAGCAGTTGGCCGTAGTTGCCGGCGCCGGTGGCCTGGGCGATGACGGCCCCGACGCCGGTGACCGCGGCTGCCTGCCCGGCAAACTCGACGTATTCAGCCACGATGCTGGCGTTCCAAGCGCCGCCGCTGGCCGTGATACCACCGGTCACAATGTAGGGAAACAGCGCCGGCAGGTACAGGGTCTTCCAGCGCTCGAGCGGCGAGAGGCGCAACAGCGCGGTGGTGTAGCGCAGGTCCTGCGGGATGGCCGAGGCGCCGGCGATGACGTTGAACAGCAAATACCACTGTGTGCCCAGCAGCATCAAGAACACCGCGGCCAGGTTCAGCCCGCCCGGCAGGCGCAGCAGCGCCAGCAGCAGCACCGGGAACAGCGCCGTGGCCGGGACCGACGCCACCACCTGCACCACCGGCTGCAGCAGCGCTGCCAGCCGGCGATTGGCGCCGATAGCCACGCCGGCCGGGATGGTCCACAGCATCGCGATCACCAGCGAGACTGAGACGCGCAGGAAGGTGGCCAGCACGCCCTGGCCGACCTGCAGCCACTCCGGCGCGGTCACGCCGCGCAGGAGCAGCAGCGCTCGCACACCGCCGTAGGCGAGAGCCAGCGCCAGGATTGCGCCCGCCACGAGCGCCGCGGGCGAGGCCCGGCCGCCGCCTGGCCGGCTTTCGGCCCGCTCAATCGGGCCACCCTGGCCGCGCGCGCGCAGCGCGCTGTCGATCCACTCCGTCAGGGGACCCCACACCCGCCTTCCGGCCTGCTCCAACAGCCAGGAACGCGCCAGCAGGTCAAAGAACCAGGAAGCAGGCGGCTGTTCCCCCGCGACCATTTCAAGCTTGAACTTGTCGGCCCAGGCCAGCACCGGCCGCCAGACGAACTGGTCGAGCAGCACAATCACCAGGATCAATGCCGCCACCCCGCCCAGGATCGCCGGCAAGTCGCCGGCGTTAGCGGCCGTCTGCAGGTAGGAGCCCAGACCGGGCAGGCGGAAGTCGCGCGCGCCCACCTGGAAGATCTCCGCCGCCATCAGAAAGAACCAGCCGCCTGCCCAGCTCATCATGCTGTTCCAGATCAGACCCATCGCGGCAAACGGCAGCTCCAATGTCTTGAAGCGCAGCCAGGGATCCAGCCGGAAGATGGCCGCCGCCTCGCGCAGCTCGGCCGGGATGGTCGAAAGCGATTGGTAGAAACTGTAGGTCATATTCCAGGCCTGGGAGGTGAAGATCAGCACGATTGCCGCTAGCTCGGCGGCCAGACCCTGCGGCAGCACGGTGCTCAGGCCCAGCAGCACCACGGGCAGGAACGACAGGATGGGGACGCTCTGGAGCACGTCGAGCAAGGGCAGCAGCACGCGCTCGGCGGTGCGGCTGCGAGCCGCCGCGTAGCCGTAGACCAGGCTGAAAAGCAGCGACAGGGCGTAGGCCGCGGCCATACGGCCGGTGGAGAGCAGGGCGTACCAGGGCAGCGCGGCTGGCGACAGCGAAATGTCGGGGCCGGCCACGACGGCGGGCGCGCTGATGGCCAGGCGCACGCCCAGGTAGAGCAGGCTGGCCAGGCCGAGGATAATGAGGCCATCGCCCACGGTGAAGGGCGGGGTCTGGGGTAACGCAGGGCTGTAGCGGAACGGCCGCATGAGCGCCTCCCGGTTGTGGTTGATGGTCCCCGCGCCGAGCTTCACGCGGGGCGCTCACCTGGAGATGGCGCCGGGGAGGTCAGGCGTAGGGGATGGGGCGATGGGCTAGGTCGTCGTCAGAGTCGGTCATGGCAATTGGTCTGCGCACGCGCGGGTAGGTTTACCCACGGTCAAGGCCTGGCGCCAACGGACAGTCTACGCTCCAGTCGCGCCCGGTGTCAAGCCACAAACCCGTCAAGGCGGATCGGGCCAGTTTTGACGATTAAGCTCGGCAACCACCGTCAGCGCCATCGCGGCGGCAGCGCCAGCGCGCAGACGTCGTAGGGCAGACGTTGGGGGTGCGTGAGTCTGTGAGTGTGCAGGTGCGTAGGCCGCGACGCGGACGCCGGCCCACAGACCGGCTTATCGCCCGGCGCACTTCACCGCTTCCGGCTCGTCGACGGGGACCCCCGGCTTCTTCATGCTACCTCGCCAGCCAGCGGCAGGGTGAAAGAGAAACACGGACCGACCCCCGGCGTGCTCTCAGCCCAGATGCGGCCCCCATGGGCTTCCACGATCCGCTTGCAGATGGTCAGCCCCAGTCCGGTGCCGGCGACCGGGGGACCGGCGCCATTCGCGCGATAGAACCGTTCGAAAATGCGCGCCAGGTGCTCGGCCGGGATGCCGGGGCCGCTGTTCGCGACCGAGAACACGAGTTCATCCCCGCGACGTTCGGCGCCAAGCGTGATGGCTGTGCCAGGCTCGGAGTATTTCACAGCGTTCTCAATTAGGTTGATCAGGACGAGTTCGATCTCGCGGCCATCCACGAACAGCGCGGGCAGGTCGGCTGCCAGTTTGAGGTGTATCGGCCGGCCAGTCGTCAGGCTTTGTAAACGCTGCAAGGCGCCTTCCACCAGATCAACGATCCCGCAGCACGTCTTCCGCAGGGGCACCTGGCCGGCCTCCAGGCGAGACATATCCAGAATATTCTCGACCAGATGCGTCAGCCGGTCGGCCTCCCGGTTGATGCTTCCCAGGAAATCGGACTGGGAGGCCGCATCCCACTCCACATCGGTCTGAAGCAGGGTGGTGGTGAAACCTTTGATGTGATGTAGGGGAGTGCGCAATTCGTGTGAGACCATCGAGATGAACTCATCTTTCAGCCGCTCCACCTCCTTGCGCGGAGTCAGGTCGCGCACGACGTGCACGGCCCCCACCAGGTTGCCGTCTTTGTCGCGGATACAGCCGTAGCCGACCTCGATCGGGATCTCTTCGCCCTGGGTGGTCGCGATCACCCCCTCGATCGTCCCCAGCGCGTCCTCGTCAGGATGCAGAAAGGGGCAAACCGTGTCGCAGATGGACTCGCCTTGGGCCGTGCGCACCCCCAGGAGGTACTTGCATGGCCGGCCGATCAGGTCCTCTCGACGGCGGCGCGCCATGCGTTCCAGGGCCGAGTTGACCATGGCGATCTGGCGTTCATCGCCCGCGACGTAATCCACCCAGATGCCATCCACCGAAGCATCGATGGCGGCTAGGGCCTTGCGCCGCTCTTCGTCAAGCCTGCCGTACGACTCCTGCAATTGCTGGGCCATGTAATTGAAAGCCTGGCCGAGCTCCCCAATCTCGTCTGCGCCGGTCGTTGGGACGCGCACGGCCAGATCGCCGGCTGCAAAGGCCTGCGCCTTTGTCGTCAGTTCTTGGAGCGGCCGGGCCACCCGCGCCCCCAGGAGCGTCGCCGCCCCGGCCGCCAGGCCGATGCCCAGGAGGAGACTGACCACGACGGCCTGGATGGCCTCCCCGTGCACCAGCCAGAAGTGCTGTGGCATGCCGACGCTCAGATTGCCGATCACCAGGTTGTGCCCGTTGCGGATCGGCTCCATGTCGATCAGGAACGATACGCCGTGAAGGGCCAACGTGCCCTGATAGGGGGTGCCGGCCCTCACCTGGGTCATGACAGGTTCAGGCCAGGCGTCGCCCAGGGCAAGCCCGCCCCCCGGCCTTCGTAACGAAGTGGCGACGATGGCCCCGCCGTGACTGATAAACACGATCGGGCCGTGCAATTCCTCCGTCAGCGCCGTGTGCTCAAGGTGGCCGTGTACCCTCTCGCGCACGCTGTCGGGCACGTAAGAGTCGTTGTCGATCAGGTCGCCTACGATGATGAGACCACAACCAACGCCAGCGCACCGGACTGGGATCACGGCGACGATCGCCAGAGTGCCGCCTGGCGGGGGCGCCGGCGCATTTTCGCCTGCCGGGATCTCGGGCGCGAGGATTTCACTAAAAAGGAGCGGCTGTTGGCGCTCAAGACGCTCGACGGCCGTGCCGATCAGGCTGTCGAACGAAAGCGGACCCGCTGCCGGCGCCGGGGTCAGCCGGGTTAATTCTCCGCCTGCCGGATCCGTGATGAGCCAGAAATCGACGTCGGGGTGATGGTCATGCCAGGCGCGCACACGATTGCTCAGGGCCGCGCTGTCGCGCCGATCGACCAACGCTTGGACGGAGGGATCGGCGACGGTCTGGAGCATCCCCAGCCGCACCTGTTCGCTCCGCCCCCAATATTCGTCCCAGGCCACTTGCAGGTCATGCTCCAGCATCTCCTGCACGCTGCGGGCCGTCGCCCGTTCGATCAGACGCGTGGTCGCCAGGCCCAAGACGACCGCCGGGCCCAGGGTCACCAACAGGAGGAAAAGGGTAAGTTTGAGCCTCAGCTTCATCAAACCCGCTCCAAACCTTTCACCCTTCACGCCTCAGCTTAGGACGGTTTCTGCAAATAATCAACTGGGAAGAGTCCAGGGCCCGGGGAGGGCCTGTACGTTCGACGGCGGCCGTGGAGTGAGCGGGCTGCCGCGCTGATTACAGGCGAAGTGACGGTGGACAAGCCGATTGGATTGGGGGTGCTGGCCTGGCGACAGCGCGTTGCAAGGCGGGCTCCGTTGGCAGCCAGGAGGAAGGAGGTGCGTCAGGCCGCTTCGCTTTTTGTCCCGGCGCGCTGCACGGCCGTCGCAATGGCCTCGGCCGTCAGCCCAAGCTGGCGGTAGAGAATTTGATACGGCGCCGAGGCGCCGAACTGATCCAGCCCGATGACGGCGCCGTCCAGGCCTGCGTACGCCCCCCAGCCGATTGTGGCGCCAGCCTCCACGACCACCCGCCGCCGGATGCGCGCGGGCAGAACGCTCTCGCGGAAGCCGGCCGATTGGGCTTCAAACAATTCGCGGCACGGCATCGAAACAACGCGGGCGCGCAGGCGCGGAGCGTGCTCGACCAGCAGCTTCTGCGCCGCGAGCGCCAGGTGGACCTCGGAGCCGGTGGCGATGAGTATCGCCTGCGGGTCGTCCACATCGGCGAGAATGTAGGCGCCGCGCGCCGCGCCGTGCGTGTCTCGGTCCAAAAGCGGCACGGGTTGGCGGGTGAGGACGAGCGCCGTCGGGCCGCGCCTGCGCTCCAGCGCCACGCGCCAGCCGATCGCCGTTTCCGCCGCGTCGGCGGGGCGGAAGACGAACAGGTTGGGGATAGCGCGCAGACTCGTGAGGTGCTCGATGGGCTGATGCGTCGGGCCGTCTTCGCCCAGCCCAATGCTGTCGTGGGTGAAAACAAAGATGACGGGCAGTTCCATGAGCGCCGCCATGCGGATCGCCGGACGCATGTAGTCGGAGAAGACGAGGAACGTGCCGCCATAAGGCCGCAGCCCGCCGTGCGCGGCGATGCCGTTCAGAATGCTCCCCATACCGTGCTCGCGCACGCCGAAGCGGATGTACCGCCCGGTGAAATCATCGCGGCTGAGGGACGCTTGACCGTTGGGCAGCGTGTTGGTGGAGGCGGTCAGGTCGGCCGAGCCGCCGATGATGGTCGGGAGGCGCGGGACGATGGCGTCCAGGACGGCGCCCGAGGCAGCGCGGGTGGCGATAGGTTTAGAGAGTGGGGACTGGAACCAGAAGCCGAGGGACGGCAAATCATGGTCCCAATTCGCCGGCAGTTCACCGGCCAGGGCGCGTTGGAATTCGGCGGCCAGGTCCGGATAGGCCTCGGCGTAACGGGCGAACAGGGCGGCCCAATTAGCGTGCTGGGCCGCGCCGCGCGCGCCCACCGCGCGCATGAAAGCGCACACATCGTCTGGGACCTGAAACTGCGCGTCGGGCAGCCAGCCCAGGCGCTCTTTGGTGAGGCGCACTTCGTCCGCCCCGAGCGGCTCGCCGTGCGCCGTGTGCGTGCCCTGCCGGTTTGGGCTGCCGTAGCCGATGTGCGTCTTGCAGGCGATGAGCGACGGGCAGCGAGGCCTGGTCAGCGCGGCGCGAACGGCGGCCTCGACCGCCTCGGGGTTGTGCCCATCCACGCGCACGGCTTGCCAGCCGTAGGCAGTGAAGCGGGCCAGCACGCTTTCGCTGAACGCCAGCGTGGTCGGGCCGTCAATGCTGATGCCATTGTCGTCGTACAGCACGATCAGTTTTCCGAGCCCCAAATGCCCGGCCAGCGCACAGGCTTCGTGCGACACGCCTTCCATCAGATCGCCGTCGCTGGCAATGACGTAGGTGTAGTGATCGACGATCCTGGCGCCCGGGCGATTGAAATGCTCGGCCAGCCAGCGCTCGGCCAGCGCCATCCCTACGGCGTTGGCGATGCCCTGCCCCAGCGGGCCGGTAGTGGTTTCCACGCCGGGGGTCAGGCCGTGCTCGGGGTGACCGGGGGTCTGGCTGCCCCACTGCCGGAAGGCTTGCAGTTGTTCCAGCGGCAAATCGTAGCCGGTGAGGTGAAGCAGGCTGTAGAGCAGCATCGAGCCATGGCCCGCCGAGAGCACGAAGCGGTCGCGGTCGGGCCAGTGCGGATCAGCCGGGTTGAATTTAAGAAATCGCGCCCACAGCACCACGGCCGCGTCAGCAATGCCCATCGGCATCCCCGGGTGGCCGGAGTTGGCTTTTTGCACCGCGTCCATCGTCAGCACGCGCAGGCTGTCGGCAGCCATCTGGCGCAAGCGCGGCCAGTCGGCGTGGCAGGCGGCAGCGAGCGGGAGCACCGGGGTGGAGGCAAGGTCGGTCATCGTGAATCCTGTGAGCGGATCGCGGCGGGCAGCGCGCCGATTGTCGATCGCCGCCATCGGTCCTAAGCCATTAGCAGCCAGCCTTCAGCCGCTCATCACCGCCGCCGATTGAAGGCGGCTCAGGGCTGCCACCGGCGGCGCAAAGGGCAGCTGCGAGAGGTCGCTGTACTTGCGCAGCAAGTGATAGGTGAGCAACAGTTGTGTGAGGGCCAGTGGATGGCTGTGCCGCACTTCAGCCCGATCGTGGTAGTCGCCGAACTGATCTTGGCGCACCGGGCGCAGGTTGGGCAAGTGCTGCCAGATGGCGTCTTCCAGTCGGGCGGCGTGTTCGCCGGTCACATTGCCGTCGATGTTGAGAAAGTCCACTGGGCGGCCGCCGTCGCGGCCCAGTTCCAACCGGACGCCGCACGAAGCGCTGTGGGCGCCATCGACCAGATAGGTCAGGTCGGGGTGCCGGAGGGTCGGACGCAGGACGAGCTGAACGTTGAGACGCGGGCCGGCCTGCTCAGGCAGGACGCCAGCGGGCGGGTGAAATTTCACCACGATGTCGGCGTGCTCACGCTGGGGGCGGATGAAGTCGCGCGAGTCTGGCGCGCGCTTCTCCAGTTCGGCCAACACCTGCGCATCGGTATAGCCGCGCGCGGAGGTGTCGCGCCCGATCTTCCAAACCTTCCGCAAGTCCTCGGGCGGGTCAAGATAGACCTTCACATCGTAGAACTGCCGCATGACGGCGGAGTGGAACCCCAGCAGACCCTCGACGATGACGAACTGGCGCGGCAGGATATATTCAGGCCGGACGAGGCTGCCAGTGGAATGATCGTAGACCGGTTTGAGGAAGGGCTGACCGTAGTGCAGGCGCTCGAGGTGCAGCTCGAGCACGTCGAGATAGTTGCAGCGCGGGTGCAGCGGCGTGATGCCGAGCTGCGCCCGCTCACGCCGTTCGTATTTGTGATAGTCATCGGTGCAGACCACCGTCACGCGTTCCGCGCCGAGGATGTTCACCAACCCATTCGTCAGCGTGTTTTTCCCGGCGGCGCTGTCGCCCACGATGGCGAGGATGATGGGGCGTTGTTTCGTCATAGTCGCTTGGTCCTTTGTCGTCCTTGATCGAGTAGTCGTCTGGTCGTGTCGGCGCTACGTTGTCAGTTCATATTGAGCTCTCGCGATTAGGCCGCCCGGCTGCCGGCCTACTCCGACACCTCAAACCTCACGTTGCCCCACAACTCCATCGCCTCGCGCAGCTCCGGGCAGGTGCGGGCCGCCTCGTTCAGCGTCTGGCCGGAGGCGATCGCCTCGGTGGCCACGCGGTTGGCGCGCGCGCCAGCGCGGCTGCCTCTGGGATGGCCGTGCGTGCCGCCGCCGAAGAGCCAGAAGCAGTCGTTGCCGTAGATGGCGTGCAGTTCGGGGATGTGCAGGACATGGATCCCGCCCGAGGCCACCGGCCAGACCGCCTTCAGCCCGGCAAAATCCTGGTCGAAATACAACCCGCGGTCAGGTTCCGCCAGGATTTGCCGTTCACGCAGCAAGTCGATGATGCCGAGCGTTTCCTTGCGCGAGCCTTCCAGCTTGCCCACCACCGTGCCGGTGTGCAGATGATCGCCGCCAATCAGCCTCAGCCACTTGGCGATGACGCGCATATGGACGCCGTGATTCTTCTGACGTGTGAAGACGGCATGCATCGCGCGATGGCAGTGGACGATGGCGCCCAATTCACCCGCGCGCTTGAAAACGTCGGCTGAAGCCGCAAAGCCCGCCGTGATGAAGTCGTACATAACGTAACGGCTCCCCTGCGCACAGATGAACTCCAGCCGCCGCAGCGCCTCCTCGGTGGAGCTAGCCGTCACGTTGAAAAAGTGGCCCTTGGCCTCGCCCGTCTCGGCCTCCGCCAGCTTTACGGCATCCATGCCGTATAGGAAGCGGTCGCGCCAGCGGTTGAAGGGTTGGCTGTTCATATTCTCGTCGTCCTTGGTCGTGTCCAGCCCACCCACCAGGCATTCGTAGATGATGGTCGAGTAATCTTTGGCCGTCAGGCCAAGCTTGGGCTTAACCGTGCCGCCGAGCAGGGGCCGGTCCCATTTATTGATGCGCGCGCGCTCATCGTACAGGCCGACATTTGGACCCGGAAAGGTCTTCACGAGCGCCACCGGAATACGCATGTCTTCCAGCCGCAGGGCGGATACGGCCTTGAAGCCGAACACGTTGCCCACGATCGATGACATGATGTTGACGATGCTGTTCTCCTCGAACAGGTCCATCGGGTAGGCCAGGTAGGCCAGGTCGCCCTCGAGCCGATAAACTTTCGCCTTGTAGAAATCCAGATTGATGAGCTGGTTCGACCAGACCTCGGTCCAGGTGCCGGTGGACGATTCGGCGGCGACGGCGGCAGCGGCCTCGATCATGTCTGTGCCCTTGGCGGGCACAATCCGGAAGGCGCACAGCAAGTCGGTGTCGGCCGGCTGATAACCAGGGACAAAGTAGCCAAGCGCGTAGGGATGCACACCGGCTTGATACTTTTCGTTCACTTGAGCAGGTGCAGCAGCGATTGCGGTCATGGAAATCCTCCCAGGCGTGACTGGTAATTGTGACCAGTCGATAGGGCACGGGCCACTAATACGGGACCTGGCTGAGGGCTCTCAGTTTGTCCCAGCGATGCTCGGCGTGAATGGCACGGATGGTTCCGGTCCTGCCGCGCATGACGATGGAGGCCGTCGTCGCGCCTTCGCCCGTGTAATGCACACCGGGCATAAGCACGCCGTCGGTGATGCCGGTGGCGGCGAAGAACACATCATCGCTGCGCACCAGGTCGCGCTCGGTCAACACACGCTCGAGGTCAAGCCCAGTGGCGACAATCGCCTCACGTTCGCCGGGCTTTTGTGGGGCCAATCGACCGTACAGCGCCCCGCCCAGCGCCCGAACCGCGCAGGCCGCAATCACGCCCTCCGGCGTTCCGCCGATGCCCATCAGCACATCCGCGCCCGAGTTGGGCATACAGGCCATGAGCGCCCCGGCCACGTCGCCGTCAGTGCGCAGCAGCACGCGCGCGCCCGCGGCGCGAACATCGGCGATGAGCCGGTCGTGGCGTGGCTTGTCCAGCACGAACACGGTCAGGTCATGCACCGGCTTGCCCAACGCCTCCGCAATGGCGCGCAGCGTCGCGGCGACGGGCGCGTGCAATGGTTCGGGGCCAAGGGCCTCGCGCGCCGCGCGCCCAACAACCAGCTTGTCCATATAGAAGGCCGGGCCAGGTGACCACATCGTCCCGCGTGGGGCGACCCCAACCACCGAAACGGCGTCTGGCCGGCCGTGCGCCAACAGGGCGGTGCCCTCGACCGGATCAACCGCCACATCGACCAGCGGCCGATTGCCGTTGCCGACCGCTTCCCCGTTGCAGAGCATCGGGGCCGCGTCCTTCGCGCCCTCGCCGATGACGATCAGGCCGTCCATGTCCACCGTGGAGAGCATCAACCGCATGGCTTCGACGGCGGCCCGATCGCCATTTTCTTTCTGCCCGCGCCCCATCCAACGCCCGGCGGCCAGCGCGCCGGCCTCGGTTACGCGCACGAGTTCGAGAGCGAGGTTGCGTGTGGGGGCTTCGTTCATGGGCAGTTATGAATGAGCAGTTATCCGTGAAGCGATAGGCGACGGCAACGGCTCATGGACCACTCTTGACGGTCAGCGCGGCCCGCACATGCGGCAGCCTGCCCGCCGAGAGCAGCGCCTTTGACTTCTGGACGATGAAATCGGCGTAAGCTTTGATTAACGCTTCGCCGGGCTTACGGAAGTCGAAGTTCTCGGGATGGTCGCGGAAGTGTTCGCGGTGGACACGCGTCCACACCAGCCGGCCGTCGGTGTCGATATTGACTTTGGCGACGCCCAGCGGCACAGCCCGCGCGAACTCCGCCTCATCGACACCCCTGGCCGACGGGTCGAGTTTGCCACCCGCCGCGTTGATGCGTTCCACTTCACCTTTGGGCACAGAGCTCGAGCCGTGCATGACCAGCGGAAAGCCCGGCAAGCGCTTCTGAATCTCGGCGATGCGCTCGAGGTGCAGGCTCTGATTGCCTGTAAACTTGTACGCTCCGTGGCTCGTGCCGATGGCGACGGCCAGGCTGTCACAGCCGCTTTGCGCCACAAAGGCCTGGGCTTCGTCCGGATCGGTGAGCCTGGCGTGCTTCTGATCCACGTTCACGTGCTCCTCCACCCCGCCCAACAGGCCCAGTTCGGACTCCACGCTGACGCCGCGGGCGTGCGCCCGCTCGACCACGCGGCGGGTGACCGCAGCGTTGTGCTCGAAGGGTTCATGCGAGGCGTCAATCATCACTGACGAATAGAAGCCAGAGGCAATGCACTCGTAACAGGTCTGCTCATCACCGTGATCCAAGTGCACGGCGTAGATAGCTTCGGGAAACGTGGCATCACAAGCGCGCAGGATGGCCTCCAACATCATCACGCCGGCGTACTTGCGCGCGCCCTTGGAAATCTGGATGATGAATGGGGCCTGTGCTCGTACGTGCCCCTGGAACAGCCCCAGCGCCTGCTCCATGTTGTTGATGTTATACGCGCCGACGGCGAACTGGCCGTAGGCGACGCTGAACAGCTCGGCGGTCGTCACGATCATGGCAGGTCTCTCGGCTTCCTGGAGGAATTGCCACAGGATAGACGGCCGGCGGCCTGAACAAAACGTTCCAACGGATAGATTGTGAAAATCTGTACGGGTAGGCGGGCTACTCGAATGGGCGGGGAGAGTCAGTTTGTGGTAGCGGCTGAAATGCAGCCGGGCTGGCCTTACGAACGCTGGTGGTACTTTGCGGCGGCTTCGGTGCGGTTGGTCACACCCAGTTTGGCGAAGAGGTTGCGGAGGTGAAACTTAACAGTGTTCTCACTCAGTCGTAGGGCAGCGGCAATCTGGGTGTTGGTCTTGCCCTCGGCCACCAACGCCAGCACGGCTTCCTCACGGTCGGTGAGGGCGTTGGGGTCGGGAGCGGGCGCTCGCCGCAGCCAGCGGCGGACGGCGTCGGGGAAGACCATGTGCCGGGCGGCCACCTGCCGGATGGCAGCTAGCGTCATGTCCGGCGGGTCGGTCTTGAGGGCGAAACCGTCCGCGCCACCTTCGATCGCCGCACGCAGGGTTGCGGCATCCCCAAAGGCGCTGATGACGAGCACGCGCACGGGCAGCCTCTCCGTCCGGATGTGGCGTAGGCAGGTCAGACCGTCCATGTACAGCATCTGCAAGTCCATCGCGACCACGTCTGGCTTGAAGCGATGCACGGCCTCCAACAGCCGCTCGCCGTCGGTGGCCGTCGCCACCACACACAAATCCGGCTCGGCGGCCAGCAACGCGCGCAGGCCCTCGAGCACCAAAGCGTGGTCATCCGCCAGCACAATGCGGATTGGCGGCGCGTCACTCATGGGTTGGAATCTCCACGCGCACGCGCGTCCCGGCGCCGGGGCGGCTCTCGACGGACAACTCGCCGCCCACGAGCGCCGCGCGCTCCCGCATCCCGCGCAGGCCGATGTGCTCGTGACGTTCGGTCGCTTGCGGCCCGGTGAGCGGCGGCGGCTCAAACCCGCGCCCGCGATCGGTAATTTCCAGGCAAACGCAGTCCCCCTCGGCCCACAGCCGCACCGCCGCCGTCTCCACGCCAGCATGGCGTCGAACATTGGAGAGGGCTTCCTGCAGGATACGGCACAGCGCAATCTTCGCCGGCAGTGAGACGGCCTCGGGCAACGGCCCGGCCATTTCCAACGTCACCGCGCGGCCCGTGAACGATTCGTGCTGGACGACGATGTCCTCGACGATTTCAGCCAATCCGTGATCGGCAAACTCTGGCGCGCGGAATGTGCCGAGCAGGTTGCGGACTTCGTTTAGAGAAATTTCGAGCAGGCCAATGGCGCGGCGCAGGGT
>JADLEU010000015.1 GCA_020845955.1 Anaerolineales bacterium | reverse complement strand
CGCATCAACCCGCGGGTGGTCAAACGGACCGTCATCCGTTTCCCACGCAAGCGCGCCGAGCATGCTCACCCGCCCCAACCTTCATGCGCCTTTCGCGAAGCGGTCGCGGTTATCTGAAAGGTATTGTGTCTTCTCAGCAACCAACTTGACTAACTCATCCATGCGAATGGCCTCCAGTGAGCGCTCGGGGATGAAGCACGGGCGCAGCGGGGAGAAGAGATCCCTGGCGGCGCGCGGGCCGAGCGTACGAAGGCTGACCGGGCGGCGGTCCGGGGAGATGATCTACCCTGTCTCAGTATAGCAGGGAAAGCCGCTAGGGAGCAGAAACGGTGTAAATGAAGCTCTGCTCGCCGGCCGCGTAGTCCGCGAAGCCGTCGTTGAGCGGCGCGGTGAAGATCACCTTGGTCTGCAGAGTCGTGGTCGATCCGGGGGGCCAGGCGAAGACCTCGGCCGCAAAGTAGCGGCACACCCCATCTTCGGCCTCTTCTTCAAATGCCTCAAACTGGCCGGCGTCGACCGGAACGCCGTTCACGCTGAACTCGAGCTCCATCACGCTCAGGTTCTGTTCCAGGATCTCGAAGGAGGTGGTGCACCAGCCGTAGACCCACAGCACCGGCAGATCGCCGGGCAGCTCGATGGTGAAGGGGAACGCGCGGCCGACCTCGGCCAGCTCGTCGTTGGAGTAGTCTTCCTCGGCCAGCGCCTCCAGCACCGGCACCCGCTCGGTGACGGCCAGCCGTGTATCGCGCCGCGTGTTAATCGTCGGGCCGCCTTCGATTTGGAGAGGCTGCGCGCCGGGCTGGGCGGTGATCGTGGCGGTGGGGCCGGCCGTGGCCGCGGCTGGGGTAGACAGGAACGGCAGGGGCAGCGTCGAGACGGCATTGCAGGCCAGCCCGGCCGCCAGCGTGGCCACGGCCAGGCCCAGACCAATCCAGCGCGCCGGTCGAGCGCCGACGATGCTCATGGCCGAGATTATAGATGGGGCGAGGCCCTCGCCGCAAGCGGCAAAGTGCGCGGGGCTCCAAGAGGTTCCGCCGATTCAGCTCGGCAATGGTCCTCAGCGAAACTGCGGCAAGAAGCCGCTCCTACGGCTGCCCGGGTTTGGCCGTCAATGTTCAGCCGGGGCGGCACCCGCGGCAGTCGCAGCCGGAGCCGATCGCGCTCAGGCACAGGTCAGCCTGGGCAGCCGCGGGCTCGTTCTGCGCGGGCCGGCCGGCCGGCCCATTGGCGCCGCGCCGGGCCTGGTCGATGAAGAAGTGCAGGCGGTTAAGGTGATTCACCTCGCTTAGCCCGGCGTCCAGGTCCAGGAAGAGCAAGTTCAGGCCGGGATAGGCCGCCTGCATGCGGCGCGCGACGCCCTTGGCGATGACGTGGTTGGCGATGCAGCCGAAGGGCTGCAGGCAGATGACATTGGGCACGCCGGCCTTGACGTATTCGCCCACCTCGCCCGACAGCAGCCAGCCCTCACCGTATTGGTGCGTCAGATGCAGGATGGCCTGGGCGCTGTCGGCGGCCGCGTCGATGCTGTGCCGCGGGTGATAGTGGCGCGCCTGGCGCAGGATGGCTTCCGCCTGGGCGACCAGCCCGAAGACCGGGGCGCGCGTCGCCTTGAGCAGCAGCGACAGCCAGTCGCCGCGCCGGATGCCGGCCTCCACGCCGGCCCGGTAGCCCACGTAGGATCCCAGGAAGAAGCTCAGCAGCGGCGGCAGCACCACTTCCAGCCCCTGCCCCATCAGCCAGTGCGCCAGGTCGCGGTTGACGAAGCGGTTGTGCTTGACGTAGATCTCGCCGACCAGTCCCACCAGCGGGCGCGGCTCGTCGTCGGTGGCCACGCCGTTGAAGTCCTGCACCGCCTGCCGCAGCGCCGCGAAGATCGCCGCCCGCGTCAGCGGCAGCCTCCCGGCCATGAAGGGCGCCAGGTGCCGGTCGGCCAGCGCGCGCGCGTCGCCGGCGCGGCGCTCGCGCACCGCCGTGGCGTGGTACAGCGCCGAGAGCCCGTCGGTGAAGGCCATCCCCAACAGGGCCTTGTATAGGTACTGCGCGATGTTGAGGCGGAAGCCCGGCTGGCGATTGAACGAGCTGAGCTTGGTCGAGATGGTCACCACCGGCACCTCGCCAAAGCCGGCGGCGACCATGGCTTTCTTAAGCAGGCAGGAGATGTTCGAGGCGCGGCACTGCCCGCCCGTTTCCCACGAACCGGCGATAACGCCGCCCAGGTCGTAGCGGCCAGACTGCAGCGCCTTGATCATGTCGCCCAGCACGATGATGCCCGGATAGCAGATCTCGTTGTTGGTGTACTTGAGCCCGACCTGGACCGACTCCTCGTTGGACGGTGGAAGCAGCTCAATGCCGTACCCTTGGTCCATCAGCGGCCGCACGATGGGCGGCAGGCAGAACTCGGAGAACTCCGGCACCAGGATCATCTTGCGGCGGTCGCCGCGCCTGAAGACGCGCGTCGTCCGGCGGCTCACCGCGCGCGCCGGCCCGCTGCCGGGCGCGGGCCGCGTGGCCAGCATTGAGCGCAGCCGCAGGCGGGCCGAGCCCAGGCTGTCGATCTCGTCGATGCGCAGGACGGTGTGGTGCTTGCCGGCCTCGGCCAGCAGCCCCTGCACCTCGTCCAATGCAAACGCATCGGGGCCGCAGCCGAATGAGTTGAGCTGCACCAATTCGACGTCCGGCTGCTCGCGCGCCCAGCGCGCGGCGTGGTAACAGCGGTTGAGGTAGGCCCACTGCGTCAGCACCATGGGGTTGTCGAGGGCCTGGCCCGGCGCCAGCGGGACGCTGTCCTCGGTGAGCACGTCGATGCCCAGGTCGGCCATCGTCTCCGGCAGCTTGTGGTTGACCAGCGGATCCACGTGGTAGGGCCGCCCGGCCAGCACGACCAGCGGCCGGCCGGCAGCGCGGGCCTGCGCCACGACCTCGGCGCCCGCTGCCCGGACGCCGTCCTTGTAGGCGGCCTGCGCCCGCAAGGCGAGCGCAAACGCGCGCTCGAATTGGGCCGCCGGCACGCCCAGGCCGGCCAGGTACGCGCGGCAGCCCCGCGCCAGCAGCTTTTCGTCCTGGAACGTAATGGCCGGCTGGTCTAGCGGGATGCCGAAGCGCCCGGCCGGGTCGATGGCGCTGCGGACCACGTCCGGGTAGCCGGAGACCACCGGGCAGTTGAAGCTGTTGATTGCGTCGGCGAACTCGCGCTGCTCGTAGAACACCATCGGGTACAGGATGCGGTCGACTCGCGCTTCGATCAGATCAAAGATGTGGCCGTGCAGCAGCTTGGCCGGGAAGCAGATGTTCTCCGACATGACGGTCGCGGCGCCCTTCTCGAACAGAGCGTTGTTGGACGCGCCGGAGAGCCGCACCTGGAAGCCGCACTCGACCAGCAGCGTGCACCAGAAGGGAAAGTCCTCGTACAGGTTGAGCGCGCGCGGCAGGCCGATGGTCAGCCGGGGCGGCGCCGCGGGCCTGGTCGGGCGGTCAAAGAGCAGCTCGCGCTTGCGGGCGAACAGGTTCTGGCCTTTGCTGGCCCGCAGCCCACGGTTGCTGTAGATCCGCTCGCAGCGGTTGCCGGTGTAGAACACATTGCGGTTGGGAAAGGTCAGCTTGGTTATGGCGCATTGGTTTTCACACGCCCGGCAGCGCAAGGCCTGCTTGCGATACTGGCCGATCGCCGCCAGCGCGGCCGGGTCGTCCAGGTCCAGGCCCAGCCCGGCGCCCGTCCCGCTGCGCTGGTAGGCGTCGCGGGCGGCCAGGGCCGCGCCGTAGGCCCCCATCAGCTCGGCCTTGTCGGGGCAAATCACCGGCCGGCCCAGCACCTGCTCCAGGGCCTTGTGAATAGCGGGATTGCGGAAGGCGCCGCCCTGCACCACGACGTGCTCGCCCAACACGGCGGTGTCGGTCAGCTTGAGCACCTTGTGCAGGGCGTTCTTGATGACCGAATAGGCCAGCCCGGCCGAGATGTCGGCCACCTCGGCCCCTTCGCGCAGCGCCTGCTTGACGCGCGAGTTCATGAAAACGGTGCAACGCGTGCCCAGGTCGCAGGGCGCGCCGGCCGCGCACGCCTCGCGGCCGAAACGGGCGGCGGTGCGCCCCAGCGAGCTGGCGAAGGTCTCCAGGAAGGTGCCACAGCCCGACGAGCAGGCCTCGTTGATCTCGATGCGCTGGATGTGCCCGGCCTGCACGAAGATGGCCTTCATGTCCTGGCCGCCAATGTCGAGGATGAAGGAGACTTGCGGGTCGAAGGCCTGCGCGGCGCGGAAGTGCGCCAGGGTCTCGACCATCCCCTCGTCGCAGCCCAGCGCCGCGCGGATCAGGTCTTCGCCATAGCCGGTGACGGCGCTGCGGGCGATGCGCGGCCGGCGCGGTAGGTCGGCCAAGAGCTGGCGCATCCGGTCGAGCCCGGCCTGCGCCGCGCCGATCGCATTGCCGTGGTTGGGGGCGTAGTGATCGAAGAACAGCCGCCCCTGCGCATCCACCAGCACCAGCTTGGTCGTGGTCGAGCCCGAGTCGATGCCCAGGAAGCATGGCTGCCCGGCGGCCGCCTCGGGCGCCACGCTGGCCACCCGGTGTTCGGCGCGCGCGGCCTCCCACGTTTCGTACGCGGCAGGCGCGGCGAAGAGCGGCGCCAGGCGGCCCTGGACCGCCGCGCCCACCGGCGGCTGCTCCAGCCGTTGGAGCAGCCCGCCCAGTGCATAGGCTGGCTCGCCTTCCGCGCCCGCCAGCGCGGCGCCGTGAGCGGGGATCAACTCAGGATGCTCGATCTCCAGCCAGTCGGCGGGCGCCAGGCGCAGCGCTTCCACGAAGGCCGTCTTGAGCGCCGGCAGGAAGGTCAACGGCCCGCCGGCGAACAGGACGACCGGGTCCATCGACCGGCCGCGCGCCAGGGTGGCCAGCGTCTGCAACACCACGGCATGGAAGATCGATGCGGCGATGTCCTCGGGCCGGGCGTCGCGGCTGAGCAGGTTCTGCACATCGGTCTTGGCGAACACCCCGCAGCGCGAGGCGATCGGGTGCACGGTGCTGTGCCGCTCGGCCAACGTCCCCAACTCGCCCACGCCGATGTTAAGCAGCGTCGCCATCTGGTCGATGAAGGCGCCCGTGCCGCCCGCGCAGGCGCCGTTCATGCGGATGTCGGGCTGGCCCTGGCGGGCGCCGGACGTGTCGAAGAAGATCAACTTGGCGTCCTCGCCGCCGATGTCCAGCAGGGTGCTCACGCGCGGGTACAGCCGCCGCACGACTTCGGCCGAGGCGATCACTTCCTGGATGAAGGGCAGTTGCAGTTGCTCGCTCAGGCCCAGCCCGGCCGATCCGGTCAGCCGCGGCCGGACGCAGACATCGCCGGCCAGCGCCTGGGCCTCGCACAGCAACCCCGCCAGGGTGTTCAGCGTTTCGGCGTAGTGGCGGCGATACGCCGAGTAGACTACCTCACCGGCCGGGTCCAGGAGCACGGCCTTGGCCGTCGTCGAGCCAACATCCATGCCGAGTTGAAATATGTCCATCCTTTGCCGCCTCTTGAGTTCCAGCGGCGCGCCCAGGGCGATAGGGCCGTGGACGCGCACGACGCCTCCCGGAGGTTGTCCTCGGGTCCTGTGTGCAGACGACCGCCTCGCCGGCAGGCCGATCAGCCGCCCCAACCGGCCGGCCCGGGCCTGAGGCCACACACCGGCCAGGGCCTCCAGGCTGACGGGGATCAGGCCGCGCACCGCCCCGAAAGCGGCATGGAAGGCGCCGATGGGCGTGGCCGTTCGCATCTCAGGCTCAGCGCCCGGCGTCGGTCGCCGCCGAGAACCTGGGCAGCCTTGCGTTTCATGCTGGACCCCTGCTGCCGGCCAGCCAGACGGAATGATCAAGATCGCCACCGGCGCGGCCGCGGTGCAAGGGCCGAACGCCGGCTGGCGGATCTCAGACTATTTGGAGTGTATTCCTACAGCACGGCGCGGGCACGTGTCGGATGTCACTGGCTGGTCAATCTTTCCACACCACCTGCCGCGCCTGGCGCTGGCTGGAGGGATTGCCGCGCCACATAAGAGGCCGATCGCTCGATACCAATAGGACACAATGCGCGCTCGCCTCTGGTTCCGCGGCAAATGCCCTATCAGGCCGCCGCCAGGCGCGCTTAGGAGGCCTATGGACGCGCAACAGCTTGAGTCCGTGCTGGGCAGCCTGGCCGGACACCTCATTACTACCCCCAAAACACCCGAAAGCGAAATCCAACGCCTGCACCAATCGTTGTCGACGCGTGGATGGCTGGCCGAATCCCCCGGCTCGATCCAGACGCCCGCGTGGCCCAGGGTCAGGTCAATCAAGTCCCAGGCGGCGCTGCGGTGGAACAGCGGCCGGCGTGCCAGGTAGGGCCGCATCTCGTCCAGCGCGACAGCCGTCTGGTCGAGGGGGATGTACAGATCGATGTCGACCAGGGGCGGTGGGCGCCATAGGCCCGCGCCGCCAGCCCGCCGACGACCTGGTAGGGCACCCGGTGCCGGTCGGGCAGCCCCACGATCCAGCCCAGCGCCCAGCCAATCGAGCGCGCATCGTTAACGGACGTCGCCTCAGCCCTCGGCGGCTGAAGGCTGCTGCGCCAGGTAGCGCTCAAGCCACCCGGCGATCAACAGGTAGCGGAACGGCCGCCCCTGCAGCACCATCACCGCCGCCGCCAGGCCATACAGCACGAAGCTCACCATTGCCAGCAGCATGATCCCGATGATAATGAAGGGCAAGAAGAAAGCCAGCCCTAAGACGCCGGCGGCCAGCGGCTCGCTTCTTTCGGCCATCAGCGCCCCGCCCGAGATCAGCAGGAACATGCCGAAGAACGAGACGAAGTAGCAGCCGACGCCGGCAAACCACAACACGATCAGCGAGAGCTGGTAGGCCGCGGCCTGCAGCGCCTGGAAGCCCACAAAGCGCGATTTGTCTTTCTGGGTCGCCCAGATCACGATGGGCGCCACGACACCCATCAGGGGCAGCAGCACCGCGGCGTGCGCCAGCGCGGCCATGATCTTGTCTTCCTGCCTCGGGGTCGAGAGCGGCACGTCAGGTTGAGTCACGGTAATGCACCTCTGGCTGGGCGCGCAGCCGCTCGGCCGCCTGCTCGGCAGTCAGGTCGCGCTGCACTTCGGCCAGCATCTCATAGCCGACGATGAACTTGCGCACGGTGGCCGAGCGCAGCAGCGGCGGGTAGTAGTGCGCGTGCAGCTGCCAGCCAGGCGCGTCAGCGCCGGCCGTGGGCGCGCCGTGCCAGCCCATCGAATACGGAAACGGGGTTTCAAACAGGTTGTCGTAGCGCGCCAGCAGCCGCCGCAGGAAGCCGGCCAGGCTGTCGCGCTCGGGGCCGGTCAGGTCGGGCAGCCGCGCCACCGGCCGCCGTGGCAGCAACAGCGTCTCGAAGGGCCAGACCGCCCAAAAGGGCACCACCGCCAGCCAATCGGCATTCTCCACCACCACGCGTTCGCCGCGCTCGGCCTCCAACCGAGCATAATCCACCAGCAGCGGCCTGCCGTGCTCGATCTGGTAGGCGCGCTGGGTCCGCGCTTCCTTGGCTGGCTCGTTGGGCAGCGTGCTGCCGGCCCACACCTGGCCATGCGGGTGCGGGTTCGAGGCGCCCATCATCGCCCCGCGGTTCTCGAACACCTGCACCCAGGGATACCGCTGGCCCAGTTCCGTGGTCTGCTCGGCCCAGACGTCCACCACGGACCGGATCTCCCCCAGCGGCATGCGCGCCAGGTGCTGGTCGTGGCACTGTGAGAAACAGATCACGCGGGTGGTGCCGCGCTCGGCCTGGGCCCGCAGCAGCGGGTGCTGGCCAGCGGCGGGGGCGTTGGGCGCCTTGGGCAGCAGCGCGGCGAAGTCGTTGTCGAAGACGTAGGTGCCGGTATAACGGGGGTTCTGAGCACCGCTGGCGCGCGTGTTGCCCGGGCACAGGTAGCAGGCGGGATCATAAGCCGGCCGGGTTTCCGGCGCCGGTTTCTCGGTCTGCCCGAGCCAGGGGCGCTGCGCGCGGTGCGGGGAAACCAGCACCCATTCGCCTGTCAGCGGGCTAAAGCGGCGGTGCGGATGGTTGAGCACGATCTAGAATAATGCCACACTCGACAACTGCCGCCTCTCACCACAAGAAGTCAGCCACGACCGCGCTGTGATCGGAGGCCTGGGTGCGCTGGCTGGTCACCGTGGGGTAGGGCTTCCACTTGCGCCTGGCAAAGGCGCCGCGCCGCTCGATGCGCACCTCGTGCAGGTGCGGCTTGAGGGCGGCTGAGACGAAGAGATAGTCCAATTGCTTCTTGCCGGTGCCATAGGTGCCGCGCTGGTCCTCGGGCAGCTCCAGGTTGACGTTATACAGCTTGGGGTGGGTCACCAGCGGCGCCAGCGACGGGCTGGCGGGGTCCGAGTTCAAGTCGCCGGCCACCACCACGTACTGCTTGTCCAGGCTGTAGCCATCGACCAGCTCGGCCACGCGCATGGCCTGGCCCAGCCGCCGGCGCACGCTCTGCGGGTCGGTCCTCGGGCTGTAGCCCATCGATTTGAAGTGGTTGATCAGCAGGTACAGGCGTTTGCGCCTGGGCAGCAGCACTTGCACTTCCAGGCAGTCGCGCGAGAAGGTGGGCACGCGGTTGCCGTCGTAGTCGGTGCGCTCGTGGATATGACTGCGCATCCAGCCGATCGGGCGCCGCGACAGCAGCGCCACGTCGATGCGGCGCTGGTCGTTGCCGTCGAACAGCAGCACGTGCTCGTAGCATGGCTGGCCGCTGGGCACGGCCTTGAGCTTGTTGAGCAGCCCATCGTGGAAGTCCTGCAGCAGGTCGCGGTTCTCGACCTCCATCAGGCAGATGAGGTCGGCGTCCACATCCACGATGACGCGCGCGGTGTTCTCCACCGCCGTATCGCTGATGTCGGTCCGCGTCAGCTCGACGTGCCCCAGCCACTCGTCTGAGCCAACGGCCGAGGTGTGCTTGCCGCGCAAGTCGATCACCGTGACATAGCCGCGGAGCTTAGACTTGAGTGTCTTGATGCGCTGGTGGTCAAAGACGGTGTTGTTGAGCGCCTCCTGCAACTCGGCCACGTAGCCGAGCAGTTCCCGGGAGCGCGCCGGGCTTTGGCCAAAGATCTTGGGCCGGCTGAACAGATTTTCGCAGTTGTAGGTGGCCAGGCGCAGGCTGGTGGTCATGTCGTCCTCCTCTTCAACAAGTGTTCGTGCACGGATGGCACGGATCAGGTGGATCGCACAGATCGTTCCCAGGCGCCTGCAGAAAGCGCGCTGGCAGTCGTTCGTCGTCTCTCGTCCTCGCGGCTGTCTCGCCACCTCAGGCGTTATTGATCGCCCGCAGCGCGACTTCCAGCCGTCTCAACTCCCCGGCTGTGCCCTGCCGCCGCGCTTCGTCGCGAGCCGCCGCTAACAACGCGACAGCCTCTTCCAGTTGTCCAAGCTGCCGCAGCGCCCCGGCCTTCAGCCGGCCCAGCCGTGGGATGGCTGCCAGGCCGCGGGGATCAGGATCCACCAACGCTTCCAGCAGCGCCTCCACGCACCGAAGCGCCTCGGGCGGGTCGCCGTCGGCCAGCGCCAGCTCGGCCAGGGCCGCCCAGACCGCGCGCTGGCCGAGGGCGCGTGGCGGATCCGGCTTGACGGCCGGCGCCAGCACGGCCCGGGCCGCTTCGCGGCCGGAGATCGAGCCAGACAACAGGTGGGCGCGCGCCAGCCAACTGCTCGTGTTCTCAAACCAGTAGGTAGAATTGATGGCTTCGGCCAACTCGCGCGCCCGCATCAGGTGGGTCTGGGCCGGGACTTCGGCCCGCAGGTCCACGTAGATCGCACCCAACGTGCAGTGGCCCAACGTCTGCCACTGGGCGTGTTGGGTCTCCTCGGCGAGTGCCAGGCCCGCCTGGGCGCGGGTCAACGCCTGTTCGTATGCGCCGGACATCCCCTCGGACACGGCCAGGAAGATGAGGACAAGCGCCTCCGCGGTCCGATTCTGAGTCTGGCGCGCCAGCGCCAGGGCCTGCTCGCCTTCGCGCATGGCCGCGCGGCCGGACACCACGGGCGTGACGGTATCGCTGAAGTAGTTCGGCCCGCGCAGCGCCAGCGCGGCGAGGCTCTGCACCAACCCGCCCCGGTCGTCGAGCGCGCGGAACAGCGCCACGGCTCGCTCGAGGTAGGCGATGCCGGCCTTGAACTCGCCACTGAGAAAATTGGCCATGCCCAGCAGGTCGTACGTCCTGGCCAACTCCGATGGATCGTCCAGGCTGTCGAACAAGCGCAGCGCTTGCTCGTGACACTCTAAGCCAGCCTGTATCTCGCCCTGGTTGATATGCCAGTTGCCCAGGCGGTTCAGGCTCTGCGCCCGGAGTTGGTGCTCACCCGTGGCATCGGCCACCACCCTGGCCTCCCGCAGGTATTCGCCGGCCCGGGCATAGTTGCGCCCGCTCCAAAGCAGCCCCAGGTCGAGCAGCGCCTGCACCTCGGCGCGGCGGTCGCCCTCGGCGCGCGCGGCCGCCAACGCCGCGGCGTAGTCACCGTGCGCGCCCTCAAACTCGCCAATGGTCTCGTAGCACTGGCCGCGTTTCCGCAGCAACTGGGGCTGTGGGCCTCGGTCCATCTGGCGCACGGCGCTCACCGCGCGGGAATAATGCTCGATGGCCTCGCGCGGCGCGTACAGGGTCTGGGCCGATTCACCCGCCAGTTGCGAGTAGATCAGCGCTTCGGGCCAGGCCTCGGCGCGCATGTAGTGATACGCCAGCTCACCCAGGTGGCTCTCGTACTCTGAAGTCGGGGGAGCATACAGGAAGACCAATGTCTCGGCCACCGCCATATGGCCCAGGCGCCGCTCGCGCCGCAGCAGCGTCGAATACACCGCTTCGTGCATCAGCGCGTGCCGAAAAGCGTATTCGCCGCCTGGCTGCTCTTGAAGCACGCCGGCCGCGGTCAAGGCCTTCAGGTGAAACTTCAGGATCGTCGGCATCGTTAGTAGGCGGGTGGTCCCACTCATTATAGTGGTACCCGCGCGAAAACCGGTGGCTAGAATGATAAACCACTCCTCGGCGCATTTTTCTAACCAGAGGCCGTGACATCCTGCCTGGACTTGGCCAGGCGGTTCTCCGCGGTTGTGAGGGAGCTATGGCCATTGCGCGTTCCCTAGAGATCACTAAACCCTGGCGGACAACGGTGGGCCGGTGGGCGGGCGCACCCGCTGCCCAATCCGAGGTCGCGCCGGCTGGGGATCAGACAGCCGAAGCGCCCCCGGCCCCAGCCAACTCACAACCCCTGCCGTGCGCGCTCGGCGCGCCCCAGAGCGAGTTAGCGCTCGGCCGCTACCAGATCCAGTTCGGACGCCCGGAAGGTGCCCTGATCACGGCCATCCGCGCGGGCGCCGCCCCGGCGGTCCGCGCGCGCGCCAAGTCGCCTGCCCACGAGCCCGCGCCGCTGCCAGAAGTGCTGGACCGCCAGGCGGAACTGCGCCAACTAAGCGCGCTGCTGCAGGCGGGCGGCCCGATCGAGCTGCACGGCCCCTCCGGGTTTGGCAAGACCACGCTGTTGCGGCGCCTGGGCGAGCGCGCACCCAGCCGGCTGTACCCAGATGGCGCGGTCCAACTGTCGGCGCGGGCGCTGCCAGCGGACGACGTACTCCAGCGCCTGTTCGCCGCCTTTTACGAGACCGACCCCGGGCGGATGCCCACAGCTGAGCAAATCCGCGCGGCTCTGCTGGGCAAGCAGGCGCTGGTCCTGCTGGATGACACGGCGCTCGACGGCGAGGCTGTTGCGGCCCTGGCCGAGATCGCGCCCGGGTGCACGTTCCTTCTGGCCTCGACTGAGCGCCGCGTTTGGGGCGAGGACCGCGCCCTGGCGCTGCTCGGTCTGCCGGTAGCCGTTGCGGTCGAACTGCTGGAACGAGAGCTGGGCCGGGAACTGGACGCCGGCGAACGCTCCACGGCGCAGACGCTGTGCTACTACCTGCAAGGCAATCCCCTGCGCATTCGCCAGGCCGCCGCGCTGCTGCGCGAGCCTGGCTGTTCGCTCGGTGCGCTTCAGGCGGCGGCCCGGTCTCCGGAGCCCGGGATCGCGCTGGTCCGGCTGGCGCTGGAACACCTGACCGAGGCGGAGCAGAGCATTTTGACGACGCTGGCGGCCGCTCGCGGCGCGTGGCTGCCCCTGAAAAGGCTGGCCGCCGCGGCGGCCAGCGCCGATCCTACCCCGGCGCTAGAGGCGCTGCAGCGCCGCGGCCTGGTCGTGGTCGACCAGGCCCGCGGCGCCCTGCCCGGCGAGGCCGCGCAGGCCATCGCCAGCCAGAAATGGGACCTGGACCGGGCGGCGGAGAGTCTGTGCGACGATCTGATGGACGCCGCCGAGGGGCAGGGCTGGGCAGCCGCCGAATGGGCCGAGCAGATCGACCTGGTAATCGCCATGCTCACTTGGGCCTCTGCCGCGGACGATTGGCCGCGCGTGTGGCGCCTGTCGCGGGCGGTGGAGGGCGCGCTGGCCCGGGCGCACTGCTGGGGAACGTGGGGCCGCGTCCTGCAGTGGGCGCTGCAAGCCGCGCGCCGCCTGGACCTGCCCGGGGGCGAGGCCTGGGCCTTGCACCAGATCGGCACGCGCGCCCTGTGTCTGGGCCAAACGCCCGCGGCGCACGAGGCCCTCAGCCGGGCGCTGCGCCTGCGACGCGAACAGGACGACCGGCCAGGGACCGCGATCACCAGGCAGAACCTGAAACTCGTGCTGGCGCCGGCCGCGCCGCGGGCGCCGCACGGCGGGCCGGGCGCGGCGCCCGCGGCGCTCGCCCGGCCGCTGTTGATTGCCGCGCTGGCCGCCGCCGGGATTCTTGGGCTTGGCTTCCTGGGGTTCTCCGGCTGGCGGCTGTTCCAGGCGCAGCTCGTCGCGGCCCCGCTGCAGGCCGCGGCGCTCGTGCCCAGCGCAACGCCCACCGCCACCAGCGAGGGCGCGCCCGCGGCCTCGCCGACGAGCGAGCCGGCGCTGGCCGCCACAAACACGCCAGCGGCGACCAGCACGCACACGCCGACGAGGACGCCCGACCCAACCGCCACGACCGCGCCGTCGCGCACGCCGCTCCTCAGCGCAACGGCCACTACCACGGAGGCGCCGGCCGCCACCTTGACGCACCCGCCCGCGGCCACCGCCGCCAACCTGGCCAGCGAAGCGGCGCTGCAGCCTTCTGCTCAGGCGCCCTGCCAGGTGCGTCTCGACTGGCCGCTCTATCGGGTACAGGCCGGCAACACGCTGTGGTCGGTTGCCGGCGCCGTGGGCGCCAGCGTGGCGGACCTGATGCAGGCCAACTGCCTGGCGAGCGGCACGATCTACGCCGGCCAGATGCTGCGGGTGCCGCGCCTGCCGGCGACGGCCGCGCCCCCAACGCCCACCAACCCGCCGCCACCCATGCCCACCAGCGCGCCCAGCGAAACGGCCGCGCCGACCGGCGCGCCTACGGATACGCCCAGCAGCACACCTGAGCCGAGCGCAACGTATGTGCCGAGCGAAACAGCGACCGAGCTACCCACCGTAGCGCCGCTGCCGAGCGACACACCCTTGCCAAGCGAGACCCCCGTGCCGAGTGAGACAGCGACCAGCGCGCCGACCGCAACGCCGCCGCCAAGCGAGACCCCAACCGAGGCCTCAACCGAGCCACCCCCGCCCAGCACTACGCCGTAGTCCGGCCACCGCGAAGCACCCTCGCGCAGCGAAGAGGCGAGCCTGGTCAGGAGCGGAGCACAGCGGATTAGGCGACCGCCGGAAAACCTGCCGTCATCGGATGTATTGGCTCGACAATGGCCGGCCGAGCATCTCACCCGCTCGGCGATCCGCTGGCCGCCCGCGTAGTAGTAGCTGCGCCACACTGGCCCGACCGGCGGGTCGGCCTTGGGCCGGGCGCGTTACGGCATTGGCCATATTCGGTTGGTAAGATGCAGCCCTCCGCGGGTGGGTGAAGCCCAAGCAAAGACCGTCGTCGCGATGAGCGCGAGGCCATCGCTATCGCGCGTTCACTGGTATACCAACCTGCCAACAGGCGCCTCCGCCCCGTTCCAGGATGTCAAGAGCCGGGAAGAAGGCCCGCTGCACAGCCGTCGGTTCTGATCGTCCGACTATCATCATCCTCACCCTGGAATGCCTCAAAATTGCCATCATCGTCGAAAAAAAGCCGAAAGCGGTGCGCAGACGTATCAGCGGTATCGTAATAGTAGTAGATTTCGGCGTAGTCTCCGCATTGCAGCACCTTTGCATAACCCCGAACGATGGCATGAACCTCTTGAATCGACATACCTGGCTTGAGTGCGGAATAGAAGTAACCGTCCGGAAACGCCGATTGATATGGATAGTCCTCGATCTCTACCCCCAACTGCGCCGCTAGTTGCTGTTGCATCCTGCGGCGAGGCAGAGCGCCCACCTGCGACGATAGAACAGCAGCAACCACAACTACCAGGATAACGGCGGCAAATCCTACGGCAGTCCAGGCCGCTAGCTTGCGTTTCATCGGCTGTGCCTTCGCTTGTCATCGGAAACCCTGAGCGCTTCAATTTGGCCTCCTATGACCGTCGGGCCTGAACTATAGAATCGAAAGGCATAAGCCTGTGTTGCTGCTCGATTGCCGAGGTTGACATCCCCAGGATTATCTGGATCGCGCGCATAGTTGACGATCATGGCAGCCTCGGGATCAACGAAATAGCTCAGAAAGAACATGGCTGCGTAGTGATGGGACTGGTTGTCTCCAGGCGTTAGGGAATCCTTGTATTTCGAGGCCAGGCCTGTGTTGCCTTCACTGAGAAACGGCAGCTCTGGGCCACCCGCAGCCTCAATTGCCGACTCGTACCACGACAATTCGTAGTTGAGACCAGCGAACATCAGGCCGAACTCGCGGATGAACTGCTCCTTTCCAGTTGGGCCATAGAGCGACCCCAATCGCTCGGCATGGACGGCAAAGCCCTCCCAGCCTGAACCATCAGCATTTATCCAACGATCCGGATGCGCCCAAAGCTCGTCGCGGTGATTGAAATAGAAGTTCCAGTCATCGGTAGTCCACTCGCCACTTTCCCCCGAACCGAGGAAGATCTTCGAGAAAAGCCAGTCTTGCCTCAGGCGGTTGAGTTGCGGATCATAGACCTCGCACTCTCCAGAGTCGCACCTATCAGACGGCATATGGCCAGTTGGATCGGTATACCTGGTCGGGTTGTTGTAGACCAGGCTGTAGCGGTTGAACGCCTG
>JADLEU010000014.1 GCA_020845955.1 Anaerolineales bacterium | reverse complement strand
GCCTTGGAAGCCGCATAGTGGGCGAAGCCCAAGGCCCCCACCAGCCCCGAGACCGAGGCCAGGTTGATGATGCGTCCGCCGCCGCGCTGGCGCAGCGGGCTGAGCGCGGCCTGCGAGCAGAGAAAGACGCCTTTAAGGTTGACGGCGATAACGTGGTCCCATTCGGCCTCCGCCATCGTCGCTACCGGGGCAATGGGGAAGATGCCGGCGTTGTTGACCAGGATATCGAGCCCGCTGAGCTGCTCTACGACCGCCTGCAGCATGGCCGCTACCGCCCCCTGGCGGGTCACGTCGCATTCCAGGGCCAGGCCCCGCCGGCCCGTGGCCGCGACCTCGGCTGCCACGGCCTCAGCCGCCGGCCGGTCGATGTCGGCCACCCCCACATCGGCGCCGGCCGCGGCCAGCGCCAGGGCCAGGGCCCGCCCAAGCCCGCGCCCGCCGCCCGTCACCAGGGCGGCTTTTCCCTTGAGTGGCATAGCCCACCTCACTCGCCGCGCACCAGACCGATCACCAGACCGACCCTGGCGGTGTTGCCCGCTGGCACGCGGATCTCGGCCAGCACGCCATCGGCTGGCACGGCGACATACAACGCGATTTTCTCGGTCGTGACTTCCACCAGGTCACGGCCCTGCTTCACCGGCTGGCCCGGTGCGGCCAGCCAGCGGCGGACCCTGACGGCCAACGCGCCATCAGCCGTGGAAGGAATGACGACTTCATAGTCCATGCTGGTCTCCTGTCAGCCGCTGAGGTCGGCCAGATGGCAATCGGCCAGCCGCAAGTCGAAGGCGGATGCCAGCGCGCGGCGCAAAGCCAGGCGGGCCGACTGCATCGTAACCGAGCGCTGCCCGGCGGCCGCGACCGAAGTGACCGGCAAAGCCGCCATACCGCAGGGGTTGATCAGTCGAAAGGGCGCCAGGTCGAGATCGACGTTCAGCGCTAGGCCATGAAACGTGCAGCCGTGGCGCACGCCGATGCCCACGGCGCCCACCTTGGCTTGCCCCAGCCAGGCGCCAGGATAGCCAGCGCGCCGCTCGGCCTGCAGCCCGAACCACGCCAGGACCTCTAACAGCACGTCTTCCAGGCGGTGCAGATACTGATTGGCGTTGATCCCCAGGTCGTTCAGGTAGAGCAGGGGTGAGGCGATCAACTGGCCCGGCCCGTGATAGGTCACATCGCCCCCGCGGTTGACTTCCACCAGTTCGATGCCGCGCGCGGCCAGCTCGGCCGCCGAGACCAGGATGTTGTCGGGACTGCTGTCGCGGCCCAGCGTCAAGGTCGGCGGGTTTTCCTGGACGACGATCAGGGGCGGCAGGCGCCCGGCCAGGCGCGCGGCCAGCGCCCGCTCTTGCAGAGCAAAAGCGGGCGCGTAGCGCACTAGACCCAGGTCCAGCCACAGGCCATCCATGCTGGGGCGGCGCGGCGGCCTTAGGCTGGTTCGAGCTCGGCCAGTTTGATGGCCTTGAAGCTCTGCACTTGCGCCGTGATGGCGCGCTCGGTGGGCAGCCGCTCGATGCTGGTGGCGCCGAAGAAGCCGATGATGCCCGGCATGCGCGCCAGAGCCTCGCTGACGGTCTGTGGCTCGTCGAAGGGGCCGCCGTGGCAGATGACCGGGATGTCGGGCCGCACCTGGCGCCCGGCTTCGGCCATCGCCAGCACCTTGCCCATCGCTTCGTCCAGGGTGAGCGCCACTCCGGCGCCGATCGTGCCGCCGGTGGTCAGGCCGACGTGCGCCACCAACAGGTCGGCGCCGGCGCGAGCCATCGCCTTGGCCGAGGCCGCGTCGAACACGTACGGCGTGGTCAGCAGGTCGAGCTCGTGTGCCCACGCAATCGTCTCAACCTCCTTGTCGTAGCCCATCCCCGTGGCTTCGAGGTTGGCCCGGAAGCTGCCGTCGATCAGGCCGACGGTGGGGAAGTTCTGCACGCCCGTAAAGCCCATCTCCTTGAGCTGCTTGAGAAAGACGGGCATGAGCCGGAAGGGGTCGGTGCCGCAGACGCCGGCCAGCACCGCCGTGTGCTTAACGACCGGCAGCACTTCGGCCGCCATTTCGACCACGATGCCGTTGGCGTCGCCGTAGGGCAGCAGGCCCGCCAGCGAGCCGCGGCCGGCCATGCGGTAGCGGCCGGAGTTGTAGAGGATGATCAAGTCGGCGCCTCCGGCCTCGGCGCACTTGGCCGAAATGCCGGTGCCGGCGCCGCAGCCGACGACTGGCCGCCCCGCGGCCACCTGGTCGCGGATGTGGGCCAGCGCCTCAGCGCGGGTGATAAAGGCCATGGTCAGACTCCTTTTCGCTTAGGCCGGTTGCAGCGCCGGCTCCACCATGTCGAGCAGCAGCGTGGCCGCGCGCTCGGCAAAGATCGGATCGTTGATGTTGGCGTCCAGCTCGATCACCGGGATGCCCGGCCGCAGGTTGTCCTTGATGGCCTGGTAGCAGGCCTGGTCGGCCTCCGGGTCCCAATAGGGGTTTCCGGGGCTGTCGAGCTGGGAGACGCCCTTGAGCGGCAGCAGGATGGTAACGGGGCCGCGCGCCTCGTTGGCGGCGTGCGCGATCATGCGCCCGATGGCGATGTTCTCGGCCACGTTGGTGCGCATCAGGGTGACGTTGGGGTTCCACTTGTACAAGTTGCGCCCCTGATACTTGGCCGGAACGGTTTCCACCCCCCAGAAGTTGCACATGTCCACGCAGCCCGGGACCAGGATGGTGGGCAGGCCCGCCCTGGCGGCGGCCAGCATGCGCTCTGGCCCAGCCGAGAACACCCCGCCGCAGACCTGGTCGGCCAGCTCGGTGGTGGTGATGTCGAGGCAGGCGCTGATATAGCCGCTGGCGATCAGCGCCTCCATCGTCTTGCCGCCGGTGCCGGTGGCGTGAAAGACCAGCACTTCAAAGCCGCGGGCTTCGAGCAGTTCGCGAGCGTGGTTGACGCAGGCGGTCGTGTTGCCGAACATGCTGGCCGTGATCAGCGGGCGCGTCTCGCGCGCCTCGGGCAGCTCCTGGCTGACCATCCCGGCGATGGCGCCGGCCGCGTTGGCGTAGATGCGGCGGCTGATGGAATTGATGCCGGCCACGTCCACCACCGACGGCATCATCGTCAGGTCGGTCGTGCCGACGTAGGCCGAGACGTCGCCGCCGGCCACGGTGGAGACCATTAGCTTGGGCACGCCCACCGGCAGAGGCCGCATCGCGGCCGTGGCCAGCGACGTGCCGCCGCTGCCGGCCATGCCCAGGACGCCGCCCAGTTTGCCGTCCGCCTGCAGGCGCTTGACCACTTCGATCAGGCCGGCCGTCATCACCTGCATCGCCTGGGCTTTGTCTTGCCCGGCGCGCAGCGCGGCCAGGCTGCTGCCCCCGGCCCGCGCGACCTCGTCGCTCGTGATGTCGGGCGTGAAGGGCGGGTCACCCAGGACGCCGAAGTCGACGACGACGGTCTCCAGGCCGCGCGCCCGGATCAGGTCGCGCACAAACTCGAACTCGTGCCCCTTGGTGTCGAGGGCGCCGAGAAGGACGACTGGTTTTGGCACTGGCGCTTCCTTTCTCTAAGGGAGG
>JADLEU010000013.1 GCA_020845955.1 Anaerolineales bacterium | reverse complement strand
TCGGCCGGCACCAGCAACTGCTCGGGCCGCCCGCGCAGGAACTCGTTGAGCATGTCCACGACAACGACGGCCGACGCCACGTCAGGCCCGCTGGGCGGCCTGTTCGGCCAGGGCGGCCAACACCTTGTCGGGCGTAATCGGCAGGCTACGAATGCGCACGCCGGCCGCGTCGTAGACCGCGTTCGCGATCGCGCCGAGCGTCTGCGCCAGAGTGCCTTCGCCCACCTCCTTGGCCCCAAACGGTCCGGCTGGCTCGAACGATTCCACGGCGGCGCCGTCAGAGATCGGCGTCTCCAGGGCGGTCGGCACCCGATAATCCTGGAAGGAGGCGTTAACGATCCGGCCCTGGTTGAAGACCAGCTGCTCGGTGAGGGCCTGGCCCTGGCCGGTAGAGACACTCCCAAAAACCTGGCCATCCACGATCTGAGGATTCAAAGGCTGGCCGCAATCGTGGTAGGTGGTGGCGCGGATGAGCTGCACCTGGCCGGTTTCTAGGTCTACCTCGACTTCTGCCACCTGGGCATTGAACCCGTAGGCATCAGTCCAGCGGCCCGTGCCTTTCGCCAGGCTGGGGTAGCGATCGCTCGCGGACAGGATTTTGCGGTAGCCCCGGCCGATGATCGGGTTGCCGGACTCCTTGATACTATAGTGCACGACTTCCGCGATGCTCATACAGCGGTCGGGTCGGTCGCGCACACACACCCGGCCATTGCTGAGATCTAACTCGTCTACCTGCGCGTCCAGGCGCTCGGAGGCCACCTGGAGCAGCTGGCGCCGGGCATCGGCCGCCGCCAGGCGCACCGCATCGCCGGTCACCAGCGCACCGCCGCTCAGGAAACTTCCCATGTCCACGGGCGTCTGCTCGGTATCCCCGGAAACGACGCGGATATCCGACAGCTGCAGGCCTAGCTCTTCGGCCGCGACCATGGCCAGCGTTGTCTCGGCGCCCTGTCCCATCTCCACCACGCCGGTCAGCAGCGTGGCGCGGCCGTCGTCGTGGAGCTGTACAACTCCCGCCGAAGCAAACGGATAATAGGGTGCTCCCGAGATCATGGTCGTGGTCGAGATGCCCACACCACGGCGTTTGGTTCCTGTCCCGCGTGCGCGGCGGTCGCTGCCCGGCCGGCCGCGCTTTTTCGTCCAATCCGTCGCGGCCGCGGCCTGCGTGATGCAATCGGTCAGGCCGCAACTCTTTAGCACGTCGCCGTTCGGAAGCACGTCGCCGATGTGGCGGACGTTCTTCAACATCATTTCGGCCGGGTCGAGGCCAAGGTCCTCGGCGATCATGTCGAGCTGAGAGTCAATGGCGAAACGGATTTGGGGCGCGCCGTGCCCCCGTTGCGGACCCCCGACCGGGTTGTTGGTCCACACCGATACGCCCTCGTAGCGCATGTTCTCCACCCGATAGACGGGCGCCGTCCAGCCGTGGAACAGGAAGATGACCACCGGTCCCGTGCCGCGGTAGGCGCCGTTATTCACCACCGTCCGAATGTGCTGGGCGAGGATGCGGCCGTCGGCCGCCACGCCCGTCTTGATATCAATATAAGTGGGAAAGCGGATACGCGTGGTTGTGAACACCTCTGGGCGCGTCAGTTCGATCTTAACCGGGCGGCCGGTCCGCTGCGCGAGTATGGCCGCGCAAATCTCGTACGGGTAGACGTCCATCTTGCCGCCGAAGGCGCCGCCCACGTAGGTCTTGTGGATGTGGACGCTGCTGGTCGGCAACTTGAGGACCTTGGACATGACGTAGCGCTTGTAGTAGATGCCCATGCTCGACAGCCACAGGTGCATTTGACCCGAGGGGTCGTAGTGGGCCACAGCCGCGTGGGGCTCCATCGCGCAATGGGCGGTCGAACCGGTCTCGAAACGGTCCTCGCGCACGTAAGCCGCCGCGGCAAAGGCCGCGTCGGTGTCGCCATACGTGATCACCGTTCGGCCGCTGACGTTGTTTACGCGTTCATCAGCGCGCGAGGCGTCGGTCTTCTTCGCGCCCCATTCTTCCCAGATGGATGTCCCCGAATAGCTCGACTCGTGCACAGACGGGGCGTCGGCCGCCATGGCCTCGTAAGGGTCAAAAACGGCCGGCAGCACTTCGTATTCGACCCGGATCAGGTCGATAGCAGCCTGGGCCGTTTCCAGGTCAACCGCGGCCACGGCCGCCACCTCGTCGCCAATATAGCGCACCTTGTCCTGCGCCAGCGGGTATTGGTCGGCCGGGTAACGCGGGGTGTCCACGAAGGCGTAGCGCATGTCGCGCGTGTCGGTGCCGGTGATGATGGCCCGGACGCCGGGTAGTTTCTCGGCGGCGCTCGTGTCAATGCTCAGGATGCGGGCGTGGGGGTGCGGACTGCGCAGGATCTTGCCGTGCAGCATCCCAGGCAGGTTGATGTCAACGGTGAACTTAGCCTGGCCCGTTACCTTGGAATAGGCATCCACCCGCGGCAGCGGTTTACCGACGACGTTGTATTTTTTCATGGTGCCTCGGTTTGACCTGCCAGTTGGCCGTCGCGGCAAGCTGCTACTGCGGCCAGGATCTGAACATAGCCAGTGCAGCGACAGAGGTTTCCGGCCAAGCCGGCGCGGATTTCCTCGTCGGAGCTGTCGGGCTTCTCCTCGAGCAGCTGCTTGGCCGTCACGATCAACCCCGGTGTGCAAAAGCCGCACTGCAACGCGCCGTGTTCAATAAACGCCTGCTGCATCGGATGGAGCTGACCGGCCGTGGCCAGGCCTTCGATGGTGGTGATAGTCTTCTCGACAGCATCAACGGCCAGCACCAGGCAGGAGGTGACGGGCAAGCCGTCAAGCAATACGGTGCACGCGCCACAGTCTCCGTCGTCGCAGCCGCGCTTCGTGCCGGTCAGGCCGATGTCGTCCCGCAAGACTTCCAGCAACGTGCGATGAGGGAAGGCGGCGACATCGTAGACTTGCCCATTGACCGCCAGGGACAGCATCAGTTTCTTCATTGCACATGTCCATTCTGGGCGGCCGCCAGCGTCTGGGCCAGCGCCCGCTGGGTGAGAAGCCGCACCATGCGTGATCGGTACACGGCCGTGCTGCGGACGTCGCTGATCGGGCGCGCAGCCGCAACCGCCGCCTCGGTAGCGCGCTCAAACAGGGCGGGGTCGGCTGTGTGGCCGCACAGCTCGGCCTCAGCAGCGCGGGCGCGAATGGGCGTCGGGGCCACCGCCCCAAGAGCGATCCGGGCTTCGGTGATGGTGCCAGCCGCATCCAGCGCCAGATAGGCGGCCACGTTCACAAGGGCCAGGTCCATGAGCGGCCGGATGCTGTGCCGCAGATAGGTTGACCCCGAGCGCGGCGCCAGGCCGTCGAGCGAGATCTCAACCAGGATTTCGCCTGGCTGCAAGACCGTCCGGCCTGGCCCCAGGAAGAAGTCTTCCACTGGAACCACGCGTTGGCCCTGGACGCCGACCAGGTGCAAGCGGGCGCCCAGCGCCAGCAGGGTGGGCGCCATCTCGGCTGACGGCGCCGCGCGGCACAAGTTGCCGCCGATCGTGGCCAGGTGGCGGATCTGCACCGAGCCGAGCCAACGCGCCGCCTCCGAGAGGGCCGGCGCACGCGCGCGAAGCACTGGCGACTTCTCGATGTCCCGCACCAGCGTTAGCGCACCCACGCGCACATCTCCGTTGGTCGCAGCAATGCCAGACAGGCCCGGGATGCGCTTGATATTGACAACCACTTTGGGGCGGATAGTGTCGGCCCTCATCATGACCAGCAGGTCCGTCCCGCCGGCCAACGCCACGGCGTCTGGGCCGTGCTCGGCCAGGGCCGCAACCGCCTCGGGCAAGGTGCTCGGCTCTATGTATTCGAATGGGTACATGGTTATTTACTCGTAGTTCACCAGGCGAGGGTACACGCCTTGCGGGTCGAGGCAGCGCAGCTTGTCGGTTAGAATGGCCAGGATGATCTGAATATCGCCCTCCATTGATGGCTCGTGCGCCAGGGCAATTGCCTGCGCTTCCGATAGCATGGCCCGGAGGCTTTCCACCAGCTCGTCCGCCGTCATCACCCTTACTCCTTGCGCGTGCCGCCGGCCGTGTGCAGCACCCGCTCCAGCCCCTTGTTGCGTTCGTCGGTCCAACGGCGGGTCTTAAAGACGAAACGCTCGAGTGAGCCCGCGGACGCCTCGACCAGGCACATGGACACGCCCGCGTTGCGTCGCAGCTCGGCCGCAGCCAACTCTAGGATGCGCTGCCGCGCGTCCGCCTCCCCTGCGCTCGCTCGGAATTCAACTTTGATCTCGACCTGCTCCTTGCCATACTCGTCCACGTAGACTCGCGCTTGGTACTCCTCGACCTCCGGATAGGCGAAGATTGTTGCATCCACCGCCTCGGGCCAAACGTTCTGAGTGCGAATCTTGATCATGTCGTCATACCGAGCGATCGTGCCGGCTTCGATGGCATTGGTGGGACGACCACAGCTGCAGGCATGGTAGGGCACAAGGCGCACCCGATCTTTGGTGCGGAAGCGGACCAGCGGCGAGCCCTCGCGGAAAAGGTTGGTGAGGACCAATTCGCCCTCGGAGCCAGGCTCCACTGGCTCTTGGGTTTCTGGGTCGAGGACTTCATACAGGCACGACCACTCGTCCATATGTAGGCATCCACGGCTGCCCTGTTCTGTGATCGTGCCGGCCTCGCAGGTTCCCGCCGCTAAGCCACCATGCTGGGTATTACCATAAAGTTCGTGGATCCGTGCTCCCCAAATTGCCTGGATCTTTTGCGCCCACGAAACGGGATACGCTTCGGTGGCGATCATAATGATCCTCAGGCTTGGAAAGCTCGCCTTCGGGTCGAGACCTTGTTCCTCGCATAAGATAGTCAGGTGCGATAGGTAGGCAGGCGTGGCGAGAATCGCGACCGGATCAAATCTCTGCATGTAGGTGCGGATCTTGGTCTCGCTGTCGTACGGGGCGATGGGGAGCACGTTGGCCCCGACCTTGTACCCACCCAGGAAAGCACCCTGCGGCCCGGAATTCGTGCCGAGCGGCCAGGTCAATAGCAGGCGGTCGCCCTTGCGGACGCCGCAGCGATAGAACCAGTTGGCCCAGGCACTGCCACCATACTCGATGTCCATCCGAGTCATGGCGTAGGCCTCCTGGCCTATGCCAGACGTGCCGCTGGTGAGGATCAACATGCGGATCTTGTCACTGGGCACACACAGCCGCTCGCCGTAGGGAGGGGCGTTCTGTTGGTCAGCCAGCAACTCGGGCTTGCTGAGCAGCGGTAACCTTCGCAGGTCGGCCAGTTCGCGAAGGTCGTCAGGGCAAAAACCCACCTGCTGGAAACGTTGCCGGTAGAAAGGGCTACGGGCGTAGACGTATTCCAACTGGCTCCGCAGGCGTTCGAATTGCACCTGCTCCAGCACGGCCCGGTTGGCCGTATCTAGCTTGGGATAGAGTGTTGATAGCATTGAGTAAGCTGGGTCGAGCCGAAAATCCGTGTTCTTTGACGACTGTCGACAGTCGACGGAATACACTGTATCATATCCTAGTAGGCGAGTCAATCAGTGTAATGCAGCGAGTTGACAAACGGCATACGCTCTGTTACAATCTCTGTACATCGTCGACTGTCGACAGTCGACCCAAGACAGGACGATAATTTCGAACGTGGCGGATCTGTCAATCGGCGGTAGGGTCGCTATTATAACTGGAGGCAGCCGCGGGATCGGGCGTGCGGTCGCGCTGGGATTGGCACGGGCCGGCGCGCATGTTGTCATCGCCAGCCGCACCCCAGAGGATGTCGAGCGCGTGGTGGCGGAAGCCCGAGCATATGGCCCGGCTGGCCTGGGCGTGCCCATCGACATCAGCTGCCCGGACGATATTCAACGGTTGGTTGACAAGACGCTGGAAGTCTATGGCCGCATTGATGTGCTGGTTAACAATGCCGGCATCAGCCCAGTTTACAGCCGGGCGCTGTCGCTTAAAGAGGAGGATTGGAACCGCATCTTAAGCGTCAACCTGACTGGCCCGTTCCTGGCTTGCCAGGCGGCCGGGCGCGTGATGGCCGAGCAGCGCCGCGGCAAGATTATCAACATGCTGTCCGTTGGCGCTACCACGGGCTTGCCGCGCTTCATCGCTTACTGTGCTGCGAAAGGGGGCTTATTGCAGGTAACGCGTGTCTTGGCGCAGGAGTTGGCCGAATACAACGTGCAGGTCAACGCGATCGCCCCAGGCTATGTCGAGACTGATATGACCTCCGGCTTGCGGGACAACACGCGGCTGTACGATGCCATTATCGCTCGTACGCCTATGCGGCGCCTCGGCCAACCAGATGAGGTGGTCGGCGCGGCCTTGCTGTTGGCTTCCGATGCCAGCAGCTACATCACAGGACAAATGCTTTATGTGGACGGAGGCTGGTCGGCCGCTTAATCGCCGCACGAAGGCACGGCGGATGATGCCTTGAGTGTCCGGCCGTTAGTCTATTCACGGGGAGGCCTACACCATGTTCAGCAAACTCCAGGAGCGATCACTGCGCGATCTTGTGGCTGAGAGTATTCGCAACGAGATTGAGGCCGGCCGGCTGCAGCCGGGCGATCGTGTGATCGAGGCCGATATTGCCTCGCAAATGGGCATCAGTCGGGCGCCGGTCCGGGATGCCATCCGCCTGCTGGAGCAGGAGGGGTTTGTCGTCAGCGTTGCCCGGAAAGGCACCTTTGTGCCGCGTCTGACCCGGAAGGACATTGAGGAGATCTATAGCCTGCGCGCGGTGCTGGAGGGCCTGGGAGTCGAGTTGGCGATTCCTCGGTTGACTGAGGTCGACCAGGCGGAGCTGGAAAAGCTGGTGGCTGAGATGATCGCGGCGGCCGAGGCGCGCGACATGCCGCGCCTGGTCGAGAGCGACTTGGCCTTCCACCAGCGGCTCATGTGCCTGTCGGGGCACAGCCGCCTGCTGCAGGACTGGCTGCGCATGAACACGCAGCTGCGGCTGTTCTTCGCCATGAAGGGCCGCCTGTACGAAAACCCGCGCGACGTGGCCGCCTCTCACGACTCAGTGCTTGAGGCCCTGCGCGACCGAGATATTCCTAGAGCACGACACGAGCTAACTCACCATATCATCGACGCCGGCCATCTTGTGCTGGCCAACATGGAACCAAGCGACGAGGCAAACTCGGGGAGGAACGGCACCAATGGACTCAACTGATCTTAAGGGCGTGATACCGGCCATCGTCACACCGTTTCGGGGCGACGAGCAGCTCGACGAGCAAGCGCTGAGCGCGATCGTCGAATATGTGGTCAGCAACGGCGTTCACGGGATTATGACGACCGGGGGCACTGGCGAATTCCCGCTGCTATCGCGCGAGGAGCGCCGCCAGGTGACACAGATCGTGAGCGAGACTGCGCGCGGGCGAGTGCCGATCATCGCCGGAACAGCGGCCTGCAGCACGCGCGAGGCCATCCAGCTGGCGGAGGACGCCGCGCAGGCCGGGGCCACGGCAATCATTGTTACCCCGCCCTTTTACTTCATCCTGCCCGAACAGCCCATTTACCAGCATTTCGCCGAGTTGGTGCGCAACTCGCCGGTGCCGGTTGTGATCTACAACAACCCGCTGTACACCGGCAACAGCCTGGCGCCCGGTTTCATCGCGCGCTTGCTGGAGCTCGACAATGTCATCGGCCTCAAACAAAGCCAGTCCGACCTCGGCCAACTGGTCGAAGTCCTGCGCTTAGCCGATCACCGCAGCGCCATTTGTACTGGCATTGACAGCCAGTTCTATGCCGCCTTGTGCATTGGAGCGGCTGGCATCTTCTCGACGGCCGCCACAATCTGCCCGCGCCAGATGGTCGAGCTCTATGATCTGGTGCGCGCCAACTGCCATGAAAACGCGCGTGCGCTCCACCGGCGGCTGCAATTGCTCAACCGCTACCTGGAATACGACCCGGGCTATGTGGCGCCAGCCAAGGAAGCGCTCAACCTCCTGGGGCTTCCGGGGGGCCAGGGCCGGCGCCCAATGCCTACGCTGACGTCTGACGAGATGGCCGGCCTGCGCTCGGCGCTTCAAGAACTCAAGATGATCCCGGCATGAGTGCTGCACCGGGACGAGCTATCATGTCTAGCGCCACCCCGCCGCCCGCCGCGGAAGTGGATCCAATCACGTTTTCGGTCATCTTCCACCGCTTGAAGACGATCAACCGCGAGATGGGCATCACCATGATGCGCACCTCCCGTTCGCAGATCTTCGCGGAGGTGCACGACTTCTCGTGCGCCATCTGCGACGGGACGCCGCAGATCGTCGCCCAGGAAGATGGCATCCCCTCCCACACCGCTTCGTCGATGATCGCCGCCAAGTCCATCGCCGAGCAGTTTGCAGGTGACATCCTGCCCGGCGACATCTTCATCATCAACGACGCCTACACCGGCGGAACCCACCTGGCCGACCTGACAGTCATTAAGCCGATCTTCATCGCCGGCGAGATGCTGTTCATGGCCATCAACCGGGCGCATCACGAGGATATCGGCGGGATGACCGCGGGCAGCTATAGCCCCATGGCCACCGAGATCTTTCACGAGGGCATCCGCATCCCGCCGCTGCGCATCTGCCGGGACAACCAGCCCATCCGCGACGTCGTGGAGATGGTCAAGATCAACACCCGCCTGCCGGAGATGCTATGGAGCGACATACGGGCGCAGATCGCTTCCTGCGACGTCGCTGAGGCGCGTCTGATCGCTCTGGTGCAAGAGTACGGCCGCTCGACGATGCAGGCCGTGATGCAGGGCATTCAAACTTACGCCGAGCGGCAGATGCGGGCGGCGATCGCGCGCCTGCCCGACGGCACTTATGTCGGCGAGGCCCTATTGGACGATGATGGCTTCGACGCGCGCGATGTCAACGTGCGCGTTGCGCTGACAGTGCGCGGAGATGAGATCATCGCGGACTTTACCGGCACGCACCCGCAGACGCGCGGCCCCATCAACAGCCCTCTGGCGAACTCGGCCACGTCGGTGTACGTCGGCGTGCTCACCGCGATCGGGCAGGATGTGCCGCGCGTCGAGGGCGCGTATGCCCCGATCCAGATCGTGGCGCCAGAGGGGTGCCTGGTGAACCCGCTGCCGCCCGCGCCGGTGGCGAGCGCCACCCTCGACACGGCTTGCGCGATTCTGGAGGCGACCTGGATGGCGCTGGCGCAGGCCGCGCCCGATCAGGTGCCGGCGGGCTGGAACCGCAAGGCCGGCCCAACCTTCACCGGCAGAGACCCGCGTAACGGCCGCTTCTTCATCCAGTTTTGCTTCTGTGGCATGGGTGGCGCCGGCGCCAATCCCGACGCCGACGGGATCAGCTTTACCTCCGACGGCATCGACCTGGGTGGGCTGTTGTCGCCCAACATCGAGACCATGGAGCTGCAGTGCCCACAGCTCAACCTGACCCACGAGTTGCTGCGCGACTCGGGCGGCGCGGGCAAGTTCCGCGGCGGGCTGGGCATTGAATATCGCCTTCGCTGGCACGCCTCAAAGGTGAATGCCTCCATGCACGGCGACGGCGTCCGCCATCCGCCCTACGGCATCCAGGGTGGGCGGCCGGGCAGCGTCAATCGGCCCATCATCAACGAAGGCCGCGCGGGCGAGATCCGGATGCCCAGCAAGGGGCTGTTTGAGCTGGGCGCTGGGGACACTTACACCCTGTACGCCTCAGGCGGCGGGGGCTGGGGTGACCCGCTGGAGCGTGACGCCGAGATCGTCCGGCAGGACGTGCTTAACGAATATGTGTCGCGCGCCGCGGCGCGTCGCGAGTACGGGGTCGTCCTGACCCGCGATCTGGAGGTGGACAAGGCGGCCACGCGGCGGCTGCGCGCGCAGCGGGCTGGGTCGCCGCCGGCCGAGGCCGCGCCCCGGCGTTCACCGGGCAAACGATCGAAAGGATCCACAGCGAAATGACTCGCGTTGCTATCCTCGGCGCCGGAAACGGCGGAATGACCCTGGCGGCTCACCTGGGGCTGGATGGCCACGAAATCCGCCTGTTTGAGATGCCCCAATATGCCAACTTCGACGCCATCCGCGCCCAGGGCGGGATCCAGATGTCGGGCGTGGAAAAGACAGGCCTGGGGCGCGTGGCCGTGGCGACCAGCGACCCTGCGGAGGCCGTGCGCGGTGCGCAGGTGATCCTCAACCCCGTGCCGGCATACGCCTTCGAACTGTTTGCGCGGTCTGTGGGGCCGTACCTCGAGGATGGGCAGGTCGTCGTTGCCATGGGCAAGGGCGGTGGCTCAGTCATCTGGGCGCAAGTGCTGCGCGAGTTGAAGCTCAGCCCGGCCGTGGCGCTGGGCGAAACAAACACCCTGCTGCATGGCTGCCGCAAGCTCGGACCGGCGGAGGTCACCGTTTTCGGGGTGATCCAGGAAAACGTGGCCGCGGCCTTCCCTGGCAAAGACATTGACCGCGTGCGAGCCGCGCTGCAAGGGCTGTTCCCGTCGCGCGACTTCCGCCGCGCGCCCAACCTGTTCGAGAGCGTGCTGCTTGACTTCAATGCGATCACCCACACCGGCCCCATGATCTGCAATGCGGCGCGGATCGACTCGGGCTACCGCAAGGAAGAGTTCTTCCTCTTTGGACGCGACGAGAACCCGCCCGCCGTGTGCCGGATCATTGAGGCGGTGGACCGGGAGCGTATGGCCCTGGCGCAAGCGCTGGACATCGAGGCCGTGCCGCTGGAAGTGGAACACACCCGCAACAAATACAATCCGGGCCACGCCGGGGACGCGGTGCTGCCGATGTACGAGTCGATGCACACTGAGAAACTCGAGAAGGTGCCCGGCCCCTACTCGTTGCAGGCCCGCCACCTGACCGAGGACGTGCCCTACGGCCTGGTGACTTGGGCCTCACTCGGCCGAATGCTGGGCGTGCCGACCCCGGCCTCCGAGGCCATCATCACCCTGGCCTCGGTCCTGAACCAGACCGACTATTGGGCTACCGGTCGGACGGTGGACAAGATGGGCATTGACCCGGCGTGGTCGAAGGACCAGTTGCGCAGTTACCTGGAACTGGGCGAGTAGCACGCGCGGCGCTCGACGACAGGCATGGGCCAGCCATGGCGTACCTTGAAACACACGGCGTTGGTAAGCGGTTCACGCTCCACGAGCGCGGCGGTGACCAGGCCCTCGCCTTGAGCGAGGTCTCCCTCGCTATCGAGCGGGGCACCCTGGTGGCCATCGTCGGCCCGTCGGGCTGCGGGAAATCGACGCTGCTCCAGATCATGGCTGGGCTGATCTCAGCCTCGACTGGCGAGGTGTGCCTGAACGGGCGCCCGATTACGGCGCCGCCCTTCGAGGTGGTCTACGTCTTCCAGCAGTACACTAAGTCGATCTTCCCCTGGAAGACCGTCTGGCAGAACGTCGCCTTCGGCCTGCAGAACCGCAAGGGCCTCGACAAGACCACCCTGGCAGTCCAATGCGCTGAATACATTCGCCTGGTCGATCTGGCCGCCTTTGAGAACCACTTCCCCTGGCAGCTCTCGGGCGGCATGCAGCAGCGGGTCGCCATCGCGCGCGCACTGGCCTGCCAGCCCGACGTGCTGCTGATGGATGAGCCCTTCAGTTCGGTGGACGCCATGACCCGCGCTGGGCTGCAGGACCTTTTGCTGCGGCTTTGGCAGGAGTTCAGCCTGACGGTCGTGTTCGTCACGCACGACGTCGACGAGGCCGTCTACCTGTCGCAACGGGTGATCGTGATGAGCGCCACACCGGGTCGCGTTGTCGGCGACATCCCCGTGCCTTTGGCCTACCCGCGCGACCAGCTCGTGACGCGCGAGGCGTTCGAGTATATCGACCTGCGCCGGCAACTCTACCAGCGCATCTTCCCGAGCGAGCGCGCCGCCCAGAGGCAGGTCGCATGAAGCTCGGGGCGCTGCTCCAAAGCCGGATGAGCGGCTTCGCGCTGCTGGTGGCGCTGCTGGCCTTGTGGGAGCTGTCGGTCCGCACTGGGCTGGTCCGCCTCGTCTCATGGCCGGCCTTCTCCAGTATCGTGCGCGCCTGGTTCAAGCTCATTGCCCAAGGCGAGATGTTGCGTCACCTGGGCCATAGCCTGGAGCGGCTGGCCCTTGGCTACGCGCTGGCCGTGGCAGCCGGTGTGCTGCTGGGCCTGCTCATGGGCTACTTCCCGGCGATCTACAATTTCCTCGAACCGGTCGTGGAAATTCTGCGCCCCATTCCAAGCCCGGCCTACATCCCAATGGCGATCCTGTTCTTTGGCATCGGCGACCGGATGAAGGTCTTCATGATCGTGTTCGCGTGCTTCTTTCCTATCCTGCTCAACACGTGCAGCGGGGTGAAAGCGGTAGACCCCGTGCAGGTCAACACCGGGCGGACCTTCGGGCTGGGCTCCTGGCAGATTCTGCGCCAGATCATCCTGCCGGCGGCTTCGCCCTACATCTTCACGGGCATGCGCATCAGCCTGGCGGTGTCGCTGATGCTCACCGTGATTGCCGAGATGGTGGCAGGCAATAATGGGATCGGCCTTTTCATTCTACTCGCCCAGCGCTCGTTCCGTGTGAGCGAGATGTACGCGGGCGTCATCACGCTGGCCCTGCTTGGCTATGTTCTCAACGTCGTGTTCGTGCAGATTGAGCGGCGGGTGATGCGCTGGCACGTTGGCGCTACCACCATGGAAACGCGCTAGCCGCTGCTGGCCGGTGGCAAGCAGGCGCAGCCGCTTGCCGATCGTGTCTACGCATGCCTGGCAACCGCTGATTGGGAGGGATCTGATGTTCAAGAGGCTGTTCAGTGCCGGAGCCATCCTGTCCATCGCGCTGCCGCTGGTGCTGGCCGGCTGCGCGCCCAAGCCGGCCGTGGCGGAGGTGTCCACCCTGCGCGTGGGCAGTTTCCCCATTGTCGACCTGGCGCCCGTGTACCTGGGTGACAAGCTCGGCTACTTCAAAGAGGTCGGGCTGACCATAGAATACGTGCCCCAGTTTGGGGCCCAGGGCATCCCCGTGCTGGAATCGGGTGACATGGATATTAACGCCTCGGAAAGCATCGGGACGATCCAGGCCCTCGCCCAGGGGTTCGATCTCGCCATTGTCTCCGGAATGACCGTTGGCCGCGCCCAGGCGCCCGAGTCCTCCACCATCCTGGTGCTCACAGACTCCGGCATTCAATCGCCCAAGGACCTGGTCGGCAAGACCATGGCTATCTATGCCTTTGAAAGCTCGAGCTCACTGGTGGCCAACGCCTGGCTAGAGAAGAACGGTGTTGATCCCGCGCAGGTGAACTTCACCGAGCTGGGGTTCCACCTCATGCCCGACGCCCTGATGAACAAGCAGGTGGATGCCATCTTTGAGATTGAGCCATTCCGCACCGGCCTGCTCAACTCGGGCCAGGTGACCGCCCTCGCTTACCCCGACGTCGAGGTCCATCCCGGCTGGGATGTGGCGCAGTTCGTGGCCAAGGCCGACTGGGTCGAGCAACACCCCGTGGCGACACAGAAATTCACCGAGGTCGTTGCCCGCACCATCCAGTGGATCCAGGACAACGAGGGCGAGGCGCGCAAGCTGATCGCCGAGTTTGCCCAGCTCGACCCGGCCATGGCTGATGCGATCTTGCTGCCTGGCTTTAGCGCCACCGTGAACGTGAAGTCGCTTGATGACACCGCCGCGCTCATGGAACAGTACGGCATGCTCACGTCCGAAGTCAACATCGCCGATCACGTCCATACGACAGCGCTCGGAAAGTAGCCGGCGATACCGACGACAGGTTAGAAGACACCGACCATGCAGACTTTTCGGGGACCACAAAGCAGGCATCCTATCCATGCCGCCCACGTGCGGTCGGTGGATGACCTGGCCGGACTGCTGGCGGCGGCCGGTGTGCGCCCTGGCCCCACAATCATCAAGGTGAACTGGTTTGGCCCAGAATACGGCTACTTCACCGATGCCCAGACCCTGGACTTCGTGCTGCGCGCCCTGCCTGCCGGGGAGAAGTTCGTTGTCGAGGGCCACGCTTATGGCCGCAACGACGGCTCGCGTACTTTGGACTGGCGCGACCTGGACGCCGTGCGGGCGAACTGGGACTGGCTGCGCGAGCAGGATGCCTGGTTCCAGCGCTCAACCGGCCTGGCAGACGTGCTCGAGCGCCATAACGCCCGCTACGTCAACGTGACCGACGAAGTCTGGGCCGGCCGCACCGTGCCGCCCGAGACCGTGGCGGCCGCCGTGGAAGCGCGCTTTGCGCCCATCGTGCTGCGCGAGCTTTATGACTTCATGCCGGCCCGGCTCTGGGAACTGCGCGGCGCCACGCTGATCAGCCTAGCCCGCATCAAGGTGCGCTCACCCAACGCCCTGGCTGCTGACCCCAGCCCTTACTCGCCCATTTTTAGCCTGGCCATCAAGAACCTCTTTGGCCTCGTTCCGGACCCATTCCGTTTCCGCTGGCATGGGAGGCAGGGGCAGAGCCTGGCACAGAGCCTGGTGGACATCACCAAGATCTACTCGGCCGTGTTCGATTTGGTGGGTTGCAACGAGGGCCTGTTTCAGTTGCTGGTCAACGACCCGATTGGCGCGCACGAGACGAATTGGGGCCGCTACGACATCTTGTGCAACCAGGGCGTGGCCCTCGCCGGACGGGCGCTGATCGCGCTCGATACCGTCACGGCCAGCATGTTCTTCCCGCTCGACTGGCAGCGCTGGCCGCTCTTTGCGCTGGCCCGGCCTGACCTGGGCCCGGTGGAAGAGGCGCTGCTGGGGTCCGTCCCGGCCGAACTGCTGCCCGTCGTCGCCGAATGCCGCCGCCGCTACACCAGCAGCATCGCTGTTGAAAACCGTATCAACACCATCTAACTGGAGGTGGGAACCGGATGTCTACATTCCGCCATACTGATCTGATTTCGCTTCGCGAGTATACGCGCGAGGACCTGGCACTGATCTGGGAGACGGCCTGGGATCTCAAGCGGCTCACCAAGCGCGGCCAGCGGCCTGACCTGCTGCGAAACAAGACACTGGCCATGGTCTTTAACATGCCCTCGACGCGCACCAGCGTCTCGTTCGAGGCGGCGATGACCCAGCTCGGCGGCCACGCGCAATACCTGTTCCCCGACCGGATCTGGGCAGCCAAGGCCAGCGAGTCGTGGACCGACACGATCGGCGTTTTGGGCCGCTACGCCGACGGGCTGGTCGGGCGTGTGGCCAGCTCGGTAGAGCTGGAGCAGGCCGCGGCGCTGATCGACATCCCGGTCATCAACGCTTCTACGGCCGAGGAGCACCCCTGCCAGGCGCTGGCCGATTTTATGACCGCACAAGAAAAGAAGGGCGATGTGCGCCAGCGCAAGTACGTCTTTACCTGGGCCTGGCGGCCAGCCAGCCCGCCCATGGGCCTGCCCAACTCGAGCCTGTACATCGCTTCGCGGCTGGGCGCGCACTTCGTCCTCGCCTGCCCCGAAGGCTACGAGCCCGAGCCGGCGGTGTGGGAGAAGGCCCAATACGAGGCGTCGCTATCCGGAGGCCAAATCGAGATCGTGCACGACATGCAGGCGGCCGCCACGGACGCCGACTTTATCAACGTCTACTGCTGGGCCTCGCCGCAGGTGTTCAAAGACAAGTTCAAGGGCACTGACGAGAAGGCGCCGCAGGGCAAGGCGCCGCACATCCTGGACCCCGACCGCTACCGCGGTTGGATCGTGAACGACGATCTGCTCAAGCGGGCGCGGCCCGACGTGAGCGTGATGCACTGCATGCCTGCGGCACGTGACCAGGAAGTCACTAGCCGTGTGCTCGACGGGCCGCACTCGATCATCTTGGACCAAGCTGAGAACCGTCTGCACGTGCAGAAGGGCCTGCTGGCCTTGTTAATGGGATAAGGGCATGGGCTATCGTGTTGGGATTGACATCGGCGGCACCTTCACCGACGGCGCAGTTGTCGGCCCGGGCGGCGCCATTGACATTTTCAAGGACCGCTCGACGCCTTCGGACCCGTCGCGCGGTGTCTTCAACGTGCTGCGCAAGGCGGCTGCTCACTATGGCCTGCCGCCGCGCGACTTCCTGGGGCAGACCGAACTACTGGTGCTGGGCACGACCGTAGCGACCAACACCATGCTGCAGCATCGCGGCGCGGCGACCGGCCTGATCACCACCAGCGGCTTCCGTGACTCGCTCGAGCTGCGCCGCGGCTTCAAGCCCGATATCTGGGACCTGGCGCCGCAGCGCCCGCCGGTGATCGTGCCGCGCTACCGCAGGCTGGGCGTGCAGCAGCGCATGGACTACCAGGGCCAGGTGCTGACCCCGCTCGACGAGGACGATGCCCGGCGCGTGATCCGCCAACTGCGCGCCGGTGGGGTTGAGTCCATCGCCATCTGCCTGCTGTTCTCCTACGTCAACGACGCGCACGAGCAGCGGCTGAAGGAGATGATTGCCGAGGAGTTCCCCGACGTTTACGTCGCCGTATCCTCGGAGGTGCTGCGCCAGGTGCGCGAATACGAGCGCACCTCGACCACCGTGGTGAACGCCTATGTCGGCCCGGCCGTCAAACGATACCTGGCCGACCTGCGTAGGGGGTTGGGGGCAGATGGGCTGAACAACGAGTTCCTCGTCATGCAGTCGAATGGCGGCATGATGACCATCGCATTCGCCTCGCAGCATGCCGTAAACGCCGTGCTCTCGGGTCCGTCAGCCGGCGCAATTGGTGGTCTTTTCTGGGCGCGCACCCTCGATGAGCCGAACTTGATCGTCGTAGACATGGGCGGCACAAGCTTTGATGTGACGCTGCTCAATGCGGGCCACTACGAGATGACTACCGAAGGCGAAGTAGGCGGCTACCGCGTCGCGCTGCCAATGATTGACATCCACACGATCGGGGCGGGCGGCGGCAGCATCGCCAGTCTGGACGATGGCGGCCTGCTGCGCGTGGGCCCGCAATCGGCAGGCGCCATGCCGGGCCCGGCCTGCTATGGCCAAGGCGGCCTGGAACCCACCGTGACGGATGCCAACCTGTTGTTGGGCTATCTGAGCGCCGATTACTTCCTGGGTGGGCAGATCCAGCTCGATCTTGAAGCGGCCACACAGGCGGTCAAGACTCGCATCGCCGACCCGCTGAAGCTGGACGTGGTTGAGGCCGCGCACGGCATCTACAAGCTGACCAACGCCAACATGGCCGATGCCATTCGCGTGATGAGCATCCAGAAGGGCCACGACCCCCGCTCGTTCGCGATGATTGCGGCCGGCGGCGCCGGGCCAGCCCATGCTGCCCGCCTGGCGCAGTCCGTTGATCTCCCGCGTGTCATTGTGCCCAAGGCCGCTTCGGTGTTCTGCGCGCTGGGCATGCTCGAGTCCGATCTCAAGCACGACTACGTTTATACGTTCTGGGACTTCCTGTCCAAGATCGACCTGCAGCGCCTGAATTCCGAGTTTGAGCGCCTGGAGGCCGAGGGGCGCACCGCGCTGCTGGCGGAGGGCACCGCGCCCGAAGCGATCCGCATCGAGCGCAGTATGGACATGCGCTATGCGGGCCAGCACCACGAGGTGACGGTGCCCGTGCCAACGCATCACCTGACGGCGGCCGATGTGCCCGAGATCGCCCGGCGTTTTCACGAGGCGCACCAGCGGCTGTTCATGTACCACGAGCCGAACGCGGAGATCGAGACAGCCAACGTCCGGCTGATGGCCATTGGCGAGGTCGCCAAGCCGGAACTCTCCCGCTTGCGCGCCGATGGGGCGGACGCCTGTGTGGCCCGCAAGGGAGTCCGCCCAGTGTACTTCGAGGAAAACGACGGCTTCGCCGAGACGCCTGTGTACGATGGCGCGCAGCTCCGGCCGGGCATGTGCTTCGTTGGACCAGCGATCATCGAGGACATTACGACCACAACCGTGCTGATCCCCGATTGGAAGTGCAGCGTTGACGTATTTGGCAACCTGATCCTCGAAAAGGCCTAGGATGGATCTGCTGCGCGTGGACGTGAGCCAACAGCGCGCGCGTCGGGAGCCGCTTCCGGAGCGCTATGCCGTCTACGGCGGGCGCGGCCTTTCGGCGGCCATCCTGCTGGCCGAGGTACCGCCCACTTGCGATCCGCTGGGGCCCCAAAACAAGCTGGTGATCGCCCCAGGGCGGCTGGCCGCCCGGGGCATCTCCAGCGCCGGCCGCCTTTCCATCGGCGGCAAGAGCCCGCTCACTGGCGGGATCAAAGAGAGCAATTCCGGCGGCAACATGGCCAGCGCCCTGGTCCGCCTGGGCCTGGCGGTCGTCATTGTCGAAGATGCGCCCGCCGATGGGCGCCTTTGGATACTGCGGATCGGGGAAGACGGCGCGGAGTTCGTGCCGGCCGAGGAATACCGCGGCCTGGGCACCTATGCCGCGACCGCCGCCCTGCGGGCACGCTTCGGCCCCGGGTGTTGTCTGGCGGTGCTGGGCCCCGCGGGCGAGGCGCGCCGGAAGGCTGCCGGGATCGCCCTGACCGACAATGACGGCATTCCTGGCCGGTCTGCGGCGCGCGGCGGCTTGGGCGCCCTCATGGGCGCGAAGGGGCTTAAGGCGATCGTGGTAGAAGCGACGCGCGCCAAGCCCAGCCCGCCGGTCGATGTCCAGGCATTCAAGCAGGGTGTGCAGCGCTACACCGCCCAGTTGCGCGAAGATTACCATACCTCCACGGTGTTTCCCGAACTCGGCACGCCGTACATGGTGGCGCCTATGCAGAAGCTGGGCGCTCTGCCGACGCGCAACTTTCGCCACGGGCAATTTGAGCAGGTTACAGAGCTGGAAGGCAATTCCATCCGCGCAACCATCCTGCAGCGTGGGGGACAAGGCAAGACTACCCACGCCTGCATGGCTGGCTGCGTCATCCGCTGCTCGAACGTGATCCCCGATGCGCAGGGGCGCGCGATCGTCTCCCCAATCGAGTACGAGAGCATGGTGATGCTCGGCCCGAATTTGGAGATCGGCTCGCTAGATGCTGTCGCGCAATTCAACTATCGCTGCAACGATCTGGGCGTCGATACGGTGGATGTTGGCGGCGCCATCGGCGTGGCGATGGACGCCGGGATACTGCCTTTTGGGGACGTAGCCGGTGTCAATCGGCTGCTCGACGAGGTGGCGCGCGGCTCGGAGTTGGGCATGGTCATCGGCGACGGCACTGCCGCCGCCGGGCGCGCATTCGGCGCTCAGCGGATACCGGTCGTCAAGGGACAATGCATCGCCGCTTACGATCCGCGCGCCATCAAGGGGTTGGGCGTTACCTATGCCACGTCCCCGATGGGCGCCGACCACACTGCCGGCCACACGGCCGACTTCCCTACGGATCACCACAGCCGCGAGGGCAAGGTCGCCCTATCGCGGCAGGCGCAGATCACAGCCGCGGCGTGGGACGCGCTTGGGCTGTGCTCGTTCACCACCGGGGCCATTGCTCCGCAGATGCAGCTGGTGGAACAAATGCTGCGCGCCCTGGACGGCGGGAGGGATGGCCGCGGGGCCGAGCAGGCGGCCGCCTATGTAAACCGCCTCGGCCTGGCCGTGCTGCGCATGGAGCGCGCCTTCAATACCGCGGCGGGTTTCACCGCCGCCGACGACCGCCTGCCGGAATTCTTCGCCACCGAGCCGCTGCCCCCATTCGACGTGGTGTTTGACGTAAGCGACGCTGAGCTCGACAGCGTGTTCAATGATGAGCCATGAAAACGGGCTCGAACGGCGCCAACAGAAGGCTGCGGCTGGGTTACAACACCAGCGCCTTCGCCCGCACACATAATATGACGGATATCATTCAACAACTCCACAATATCGGCTATGCTGGCGTGGAGTTGACGCTGGATCGGCGCCATTTTCACCCGCATTTTGCCGATCCAGATGACCGGCGCGACCTGAAACGTGCTTTGGTCGACTGCCGGCAGGACATCGTTATTAACGTTGGCGGGCGTTTCGTGCTCAGCCCGGTGGCCCACGAGCCTTCGCTGGTCAGTGCCACAGCTGCTGAGCGCAAGCGCTTCTGCGACTTTGCTGCCGAGGCGATCAGCTTAGCGGCGGAGGTCAGCGCGCGGGTCGTCATGCTCCACTCCGGAGCATTGCCGCCCGGCGTCGCTGCCGGCCAGGCGTGGTCCTGGTTGATTGCCGAGGCGGCCCAACTGGCGCAGCTGGCAGCGCGCTGTGGGGTCGTCATCGGGTTTGAGTTTCACCCAGCCATGCTCGTTGCCAACCTGGATGACTATCGCCGCCTCAAATCGGAAGTTGGCCACGATGCCCTGCGCCTGACACTGGATGTCGGCCACGTGGTGTGCACCGACACACGCCCGGTCAGCGAGGTGATTAGCGAGTGTGCGGCCGACATTGTCAACGTGCACCTGGAGGATATTAAGGGCCGACAGCACGTGCACTTGCCTATTGGCGATGGCGACGTGGACTTTGCCGACGTGTTTGACGGCCTCGAAAGGGTTGGGTACGACGGGCTAATTAATGCCGAGTTTAACACGACCGACCTGGAGGTGGATGAGTGGCGATTGGCCCAGCAGACCTACGAGAAACTGCGCCGGCTGGTATAGCCCGCCAGGCCCAGGTCTGGTTGAGGGCCTGCCGCCTGCAGTTCATGCCGCAAGGTGTGCTGCCGGTTGCGCTCGGCAGCGCCGTGGCGTGGTTCGAGCAACGCAGCTTCGACCTTGTCTTTTTTGCCCTCGCGTTGGTGGGCGCCGCCTGTGTCCAGGTTGCGCTCACCATGCTGAACGATGCCCTGGACTACGTCTATGGCACCGACCGCCGCGGGACGGGTAGCAAGAACCCATATTCCGGCGGCAGCGGCGTGCTCGCCGATGGCCTGCTGCAGTCTCGCGCCGTGCTTACGACCGTCGCCGGGCTCTATGGACTCGCCGCCGTCATCGGCGCCTTCCTCACACTGCGAGTTGGCGCTGGCGTATTTCTGATGGCCGTTATCGGGCTCTTCCTGTCTGTCTTCTATTCCGTCAAGCCGCTCCAACTGGCCTACCGTGGCGCGGGAGAGTTGGCCATGTTCATCGGCTACGGCCCGACGATCAGCCTCGGCGCTGCCTATGTGCAGACTGGCCACTTCAGCCTGATTGCCGGCCTGGCTGGGCTGGTGCCGGGCATGTTGATGGTGGCAATGATCCTCGTCAACGAGATCCCCGATTATCGGGAGGATTTGCGCGCGGATAAACGTAACCTGACAGTGCGCCTCGGCCCGGCGCGATCCAGCTGGCTGTTCGCGGTCAGCCTGAGCCTGGTGTTTGCCGGCGTCGCGGGCGGGGTCGCGGCCGGCGCGTTTCCCATCGGGGCCGCGCTGGCGCTGGCCGCGCTGCCCCTGGCGCTGAACGCGGTGAGCGTGGCGCGGCGCCATTACCTGAGCCCCCGGCAAATGGCGCCCGCCAACCGCGCCATGGTGTTCACCTACAGCACGACCATGGCTCTATTTGTCATCGGCTTCTGGTTGGGTAGCCTGGCATGACTCCACCGGCCTTCTTTAACCGCATCGCGCGGTACTACGATCCGCTGACTCACCTGTACATGTTTGGTACCTACGCCGCCGTGCGGCGGCGCATTCTGAATACCCATGGCGATGGGCGCGAGGTGCTTGACATCTGCTGTGGCACTGGCTACATTGGCAACGCGGTGCAGGCCCAGCGTGTGGTGGGGATTGACCTGTCACTGCCGATGCTGCGTGTGAACCAGCAGAAGCAGCGCCGCACGGGGAGAGGCTCGCACCTGGTGAATGGCAACATCCGCACACTGCCTTTCCAGAGCGGGCAATTCGAGGAGGTGTATTTCACACTCGCTGCGCACGAGTTTCCTGACCTGGAAGACGTGTTGCGGGAGGTTCACCGTGTGACGCGACCGGGGGCCCGGCTCACGGTCTACGACCTGTATGAGACGCCGAACCCGTTGTACCGCCTCATGCTGCACACGTTCTATTACTACCTGGTCGAGCAACGGTGCATGTGGGTGTATACGCCAGAAGGATGGCGGGCCCTGCTTGAGCGCGTCGGTTTTCGGCTGGCGAGCTTGCAGGCGCCCTATGGTCCGTCGGCACTGGTGCAGGCGGTTCGCCAGCCCAGCTAGCCGCACAACGCCCGTGGGAAGGGCGCCGGTCACCGGGTGAGGTGTTTGGCAATGCGCATCGACTCGCGCCTGATGAAAACCGAGATGGACCTGGGAACCATCGAGCGGCATGACGACCGCCTCTTGATGAAAGGTCCGCCCGACGACTGGAACAACGTCAAAGTCTTTCTGTCTCCGCAAGACGTAGTGACTACAGTGCGCCTGTCGCTGCATCCCGGTATGCTGACCTACGTTCTTCTCTTCCCATTCTTCTACATCGCTCACCAGCTTCGCTGGCAGCGCGATATCCGGCCGGCCGTAATCGGCGTCGGCTACGGCGTCGCCGTGTTGTTTATGGCCTTGCTGCTGGTGGGCGGCATCCCATTCATGTTGGCTGAGCCCCTCTCGGCGGCGGTCGTAGTGGGTGTGCTCGCCCTGCTCTTCCTTTCGGTCACAGCCGGTAGCGGCCGGACGGGCTTCTTGTACCTGGCGGCCCCGCTGGCGGCCGCGGCTGAGTTCTTGCTCGCCCTAGGCCGAGGCGTGGTCACTCAGGACCTGCCGCTGGTGGCCATGGCGGTGGTCCTGACTTTGCTGATCCTCGGCAAGGCGCTGAGCGGCCTGCGCCCGGGAGAGCTCGCGAACCCCCTGGTTCGCACGGGCTATGCGGTCGTCATCATTTTCACGGTTTTCATCGCGCTTAATGCGCCAGCCTACCTGCGGGACGACCCCTGGGGCGCCAGCCTGCCGCTGCTGGCGTTCGCGGGCTTCCACTTTGTGCGCTACCTCGACACGCGCCAGGTCCGTCACCAATATATCGCGTTGCTCTTCTTGGGGGCCGGTTTCCTGGCCGGGCTGTACGGCATTGAACCGCTCCCGGCCGCGTATTACGGCTTGCCGCTGATCGCGCTCAGCATGGCGATAGTCTTGATCGCCGACCGGTACCACGAAACGCATGGCCTGGTCCACGTTGCGCCGGCCTACAGCGTTGGCATCCTGATCGCGTTGGCCGCCTTCGCCTATGCTTGGCGCGATCTGTCGGCCCTCTTGCTATCTCTGGCCCTGTTCTCGGTGCACTTCTTCGGCGGCACGCGCAGCCTGGGAATTAAGTCGACGGCCGACAACACCGGCGAGAAAGCGTTCCAGTGGACTGAGTTTGCCCTGGCTAACCTGGCTGCCGGCCTGGCCGCGCTGCTGATGCTGACGGTGGGCCGCGCCAACTGGGCCGCCCTCATCGCCGCTCCGGTGTACGCCCATTTTTATCGCAACATGGGCCTGGGCCGCGAGACGACCACGCTCCAGACGCGCAACCAGTATTTTTGGGCTGCGGGCGCCTTCTTTGGCCTGACCGTCTTCGTGGTGTTGGGCGTGTTTGATCCCCTCGGGGGGACGCAGCGTGACATGTTGCTAGTGCCGCCGCTCTTGCTGCCGCTGCTGCTGTACGGGCGGCGCTTGCAGAAAATGGGCAAGGATGCGCTGGCGGACTCGGTCTTCGAGTCGAGCCTGGTCAGCGTGGCTGCCAGCCTGGCGCTGCCCTCGCTGCTCGGCGAGTTCCAGGCGCCGACGGCCGCGGTGGTGGCAGGCCTCTGGCTTGCCCTCTTTGCCCTGCTCGCCTGGAAATGGCGCGACGAGGTCTTGTTATATCCGCTGCCCCTGGCCATCGCCCAGATCTATGGCGCTGGCCTATTGGGAGCCGGTCTGAGCCCCGCGGCGCGTGGGCTGGCGTTCGTGCCGTTGGGCCTGGCCGCGATGGCGGGCGCGCTGCGGCTCGACCAGCGCCGGGACCGACCGGCGCGCGCGCTCTTCGTGGCCTGGTTCGTGTTCTCCGCCGCCTCGGTCCTGGAGGCCGCGCCCGAGCGCGATGTGCTGACCTACCTCATCGCCGGCTGGGCGGCGGTCTACGTCTTGGCGGCGTCGTTCATCCACCGCCCAGAAGACGAGCCTCAACCGGGAACGCAGGCCGAGGGCTATGCTTAGCACGCGCCTGGGGCGCTTTGGCGCCCTGAATTTCGTGCTACTGGCCGGCCACGCGCTGGCCGTGGCGGCCGTGGCGGCCCTGTTGATCGCCCGCGCGACCGGTCCGGCGATTGCGGTAACAGCCGCCCTCGGCGCCGCCTACGTGATATTGGCGCGGCGCACGAGCGAGGCCGTGCACCTTTGGCCCGGCAGCTTGTTCCTGGCAGCCGCCTACCTGTTGGTCGTCGGCCTGATCGGCCAACGAGATGCGCTGCTGCTATGGGCGCTGCCGCTCGTGCTCGCGCTTTCGGTCATCGCCGCGGTGTTTCGCCAGCGCAACTTGACGCAGTGGGCCGCGCCGCTCGAAGTCACGGCCCACGCCGCCGCGCTGTACCAGGCCGTGTATCTGTGGGCCCACGGCCCTCTGCTTCGGGTGCCGCTGCTGGCGGTGGTGGCCTTGGTCATGCTCGTCGCGCTCGACCTGGGGCTCGCCCGGCTTCACCGCCAGCGCTGGTTCCTGTATGGCGCGGCGCTCTACCTGAGCCTGGCCTACTTGTACGTGTTGCGCTTCGCGCCCGGCGGGCCGAGCGCCTCGTTGCTCCCCTTGTTTGCGGCGGCCAGCACAGCTCTGGCGCTGGCCGGCTGGGGCCTGCGAGTGATGCGGCGCCCCGCATTGGCCGAGCCAGTGGAGTTGGCCGCGCTGACGGTGGCCGGCGCCGCCGGGCTGGCCGCCCTGTGGGCAGGAAACACGACCGGGCTGCATGCCCTGATCGTCATTGCCCTGACCTATGGCTTCTTGTATGCGAGCGCGCGTGCCGAGGAATACATCTATCTGATCATCCTGGCGGCCGGCGCGATCGGCTTTCAATTCCTGCGCATATCCGGCCGGCGTTTCTCGCCGCGTCTTACCGACCAGTTCCTCCTGGGTCTTGTCATTGTCGGCGTGCTGTTCTTCTACCCGCTCATCCGCCGGGCGTTCAGCGCGGAGGGCTCGCTGCAGGCCTGGTTCAACGCCGGACGATGGCCGCGCGTGCTGCTGGTTGGGTTGCCGGTGTTTGGCCTGGCCCTCCTCACCGGGGTCAGCTACACCTTTGAAGCCACGGCCAACCCAAGTTTCTGCGGCGCCTGTCACAACATGGGGCCGCAATATCTGGCCTGGGACGTCGGCACACATCGTGACATCAGCTGTGATACGTGCCATTACCCGCCCGGTGCCCAGAACTTCGTCCAGGGCAAGGTGGTTGGCCTGACGGAAGTCGTGAATTACCTCGCCGGCACGTACGGCACCAAGCCGCATGGCACGGTCGATAATGCGAACTGCTCCACCTGCCACGCGCCCGAGGCGCTCATTGGCGTCTCTGCCCCATACCGCGCTAAGATCCGGTTCGATCACATCGAACTGCAGCCGGGCAAGGGGTTGGGCATCACGCCGCGCTGCAACAACTGCCACGCCCACATCGTTGACGGGCTTCACTTCCAAGTCCGCGAGTCCACCTGCTACTGGTGTCATTTCATGGGCCGCACGGGCCAGAACACTGCTGTCGGCACCTGCACGACCTGCCACGCCGTGCCCAACGATGATTCGCACCTGGAGGTGCAGACGTCCACCCGCGACCAGGACTGCACCACGGCAGGCTGCCACGACTCTGTGACTACCGGCGATGGCGCCGTGCGCCCAGAGCGCTGCCTGGCGTGCCACGGCCAGGTGGACCTGCGCGCGGGCGAAGCCGAGGCCATGCACGACCTGCACATCGTAGCCGAGACGACCTTCCTGTCGCGCAAGGTCGAGTGTCTGGAATGTCACGACGAGATCGCCCATGGAAACGAGACCGACCTGGTACCGGCCTCGCTCGCTGGGCCGTAGATGAGTTGAGTGAGGCACAACGGTGGCCGCTTTGTCCGTCCTGACGTTCGCAGATCGAGGGTCGTCGCCGCGCCGCTGGCGCGCTCGGTCCCGGCCGGCGGTCGTAGTTGCCGTGTTTGTCTGGGGTGTCCCGGGCACGCCGGTTTGCGAAGCATAGCCGGTGGCCAAGGCAGAAACGGCGCCAGGTGTCGTGGAGCGTCGCCATCCGTGGGCGCGGTTCGGGGCTATATGCCTCGCGCTGGCCGTGGGCAACCTGGCGCTGATCTTCCTGCTCAGCCAGCGCGGCCGTTTGGCCGCCGTGGCAGTGGCTGCGCAGAACGACCAGGTCCGGCAAGGCGCCGGGCTGTTCGCGACGTATTGCTCGGTATGCCACGGGGACCGTGGGGAGGGGACCGCGCAGGCGCCACGGCTGAATGACCCACGCTTTCTAGCCGGCGTGAGCGATGACCTGCTGCGCGCCACGATTGCGCAAGGCCGGCCGGGCACCGCGATGTTGGCCTGGGGCCAGGCTTACGGGGGAACGCTGACGGCCGAGCAGATCGGGCATTTGGTCGCTTTTGTGCGGTCATGGGAACGGCCGGACACCCCCGTTGGGGTGCTCACCACGCTGTCGGGCCGGCTAGCCGATTCGGTTGAGGGCGGCCAGGAAACGTTCCTGCTGATGTGCTCTGGCTGCCATGGCGACGACGGGGGTGTGCCAGTCGGGACGAAGCAAATTGTGGCCAACGCGCCGGAGCGTCTGCGCCAGCAGACCGACGCCGACCTCCGGCAGCGCATCCTGAATGGCGGGTCAGAAATGCCGGGCTTCGGGGCGGCGCTGTCGCCGGCCCAGGTAGATGGCCTGATGAAGTACCTGCAAAGCTGGCCACGCTAGCGCTGGAGGACTCTGGGTATGCGGCTTCAAGGCAAGGTTATAATTGTGACGGGTGGCGGGCAAGGTCTGGGGCGTTCTTTTGCGCTCGCCCTGGCGGCTGAAGGCGCGGCCGTGGTCGTCGCGGAGATCAACGAGGCCCGCGGCAGCGCGGTAGCACAGGAAATCACGGCGCGCGGCCGACAGGCGTTGTTCGTCGGCACTGATGTCTCGGACGCTGCTCAGGCCGACGAAATGGCGCGCATCACCCACCAGACCTACGGGCGAATTGACGGGCTGGTCAACAACGCCGCCATCTACTACGGGCTGAAGATGAAACCGTTCGACACCCTGTCGCTGGAGGAGTGGCGGCGGATTATGGAGGTCAACGTGGACGGCCCGTTCTACTGCGCGCGCGCCGTCGTGCCCTTTATGCGCGCACAGGGCTGCGGGCGTATCATCAATGTGGCTTCCGGCGCCTATCACTTGCCTGTGCCAGGCATCGCGCACTACATCGCCTCCAAGGGGGCGGTGGTCGGTTTTACCCGCGCCTTGGCGTGCGAATTGGGCGAGGCCGGCATCACCGTCAACGCCATCGCGCCCGGTTTCACGCTCTCCGAGGCCAGCCGCGTGCTGGCAGGGCAAGAACTGGCGGACGCCATCGCCGCGCGGCAATGTATCAAACGCAGCGAGATGCCCGAGGATCTCAACGGCGCCGTGCTCTTCCTGGCCTCGGATGACAGCTCGTTCATCACCGGGCAAACCCTAACCGTGGACGGTGGGACCTCGTTTCACTAAGGGCTGGCCAGCCGGCCGGCATGAACTGTAGGAGCGATATGAAAGACGGCCTTGTAATTCTGGAAGGGGCGCGCACACCATTCGGCAGCTTTATGGGCGCGCTGCGGTCGGTGAGCGCCACCGATCTGGGGGCGGTCGCGGCGCGCGGCGCCCTGGAGCGCTCGCGGATCGATCCGGCACTGGTGGGCCACGTGGTCTTTGGCAACATCCTGCCGAGCTCGGCGGACGCCGCGTACATTTCGCGCCACGTCGGCCTCAAAGCCGGCCTGCCTGTTGAGACGCCGGCGCTGACCTTGAACCGCCAATGCGGCTCGGGACTCGATGCGGTGCTCATAGGTGCCAAGACGATCCTGGCGGAGGAGACCGAGTGCGTCCTGGCGGGCGGCGCCGAGAACATGAGCCTGGCGCCGTACGTGCTGCGCGGCGCCCGCGAAGGCTGGGGCCTCGGCCAAGGAAAGTTGGAGGATTATTTATGGGAGGCGTTGACCGACTCGTACCCGAACATGCCCATGGGCGTGACGGCCGAGAACCTGGCCGAATGTTACGGCATTAGCCGAGCCGAGCAGGATGCGTTCGCCGTGTGCAGCCAGCAGCGCGCTGCGGCCGCCCGCGCCTCGGGCCGCCTGGCGCGCGAGATTGTGCCGGTCGAAATCCCAGGCAAAAAGGGCGCCACGGTCGTCGAACAGGACGAGTACATTCGGCCTGGCGCGAGCGTGGACAAACTGGGCACGCTGCCGGCCCGTTTCAAATCGAATGGCACGGTCACGGCGGGGAACGCAAGCGGCATCAACGACGGCGGGGCCGCGGTGGTGATTTGCACCGAGCGCCTGGCCGCGCAGCAGGGGCTGACGCCGCTTGGCCGCTTGGTGTCCTGGGCCACGGTCGGCGTGGACCCGGCCCACATGGGCATCGGCCCCGTACCGGCCACGCGCAAGGCGCTTGAGCGCGCCGGGTTACGGCTGGACGACATTGACCTGTTTGAGGTCAATGAAGCGTTCGCAGCGCAATATCTGGCCGTGGAGAAGACCCTTGGCTTGGACCGCGATCGAACGAACGTCAATGGCGGCGCCATCGCTCTGGGTCATCCACTGGCGGCCAGCGGCGCCCGCCTGTTGCTGACCCTGTTGTATGAACTGCGTGAGCGTAGCGCCCGGTATGGCGTAGCCGCGCTGTGTATTGGCGGCGGGCAAGGGATCGCCGCCATCGTCGAAAACTCTCAGCGCTAAACGGAGGCGATTGCCTTATGGCCGATACGGCTTATGACATCATCATCATTGGCGGTGGCAGCAACGGCCTGACCTGTGCGGCTTATCTCGCCAAGGCCGGTCAGAAGGTGCTGGTGCTTGAGCGCCGCGAGTTCGTCGGCGGCGGCTGCGTCACCGAGGAGCTGACCCTGCCGGGCTTCCGGCACAACCCGCACTCGTGTATGCACATCTGGATCCACCTTGGTCCGGTCTACACCGATTTGGAGCTGGAGAAGTACGGCTCCAAATATGTGTTTCCCGAGGTGCAGTACGCCGCCGTCTTCCCAGATGGGCGCTGCCTGGTCTTGTACCACGATCTGGAACGGACGTTGAAGGAGATCGCGCGCTTCTCGGAGCGTGATGCCCGCACCTACCGCGATTTCTGCCAAGGCTATCGCGGTTTGGTCGAAGGCTCGCGGACCTTCTTGTACTCGGCCCCCAACGAGCCGTGGCTGGGCTGGTCGGCCATGATGGAAACGCCGGACGGCGCCGAGCTGGTCAAGACCCAGCTCAGCAGCACGCGCAACATGGTGTATGACCTATTCGAGTCGCCGGAGGTGCGCGGCTGGATCCTGATGTTTATGAACCAGACCGGCACGGACGACTATCCCGGTTCGGGCACGTTCTTGCCGCCGCTGCTGCCCATTATCCATCACTCGGCTGGCGTGGGCTGCGCCGTCGGCGGCTCGTCCGTTACGGCCGAGGCGCTGGCGCGAGTGGTGGAAGCCAACAAGGGCACGGTGCTGCGCAATAGTCATGTGGCGCGCATCCTGCTGAATGGCCAGCGGGCCGTGGGCGTGGCGCTTGCCGACGGCACCCAATTCACGGCCCGCAAGGCCGTGGTCACCAACGTCGAACCCAAGCAGACCTTCCTCAACATGATCGGCGAAGATCAGCTCGACCCGTTCTTCGTCCGCCAGGTCAAGCGCTTTCGGCCCGACGAGTTCACGCTCTTCACGCCGCACTTTGCCTTGAACGCGGCGCCCCACTGGAAGGCGGCCGACTTCAACCCGGATGTGCTCCAGGCCTGGACGGTGGGCGTTATGCCGAACGACGGCGACGACGCCTATCAGCAATTGTGGGGCGACATCCGCACCCGCAAGGCTTCCAGCACCTATTTGCCGATGGCGATTGTTCCGACCCTGGTGGACCCGACACAGGCGCCGCCCGGTAAGCACACGATGCTGCTCTGGCAGCCAGCCGTGTACGAGCTGGCCGAGGGGGCCGAGCATTGGGACGAGATCAAAGACGAGTACGCCTGGCAGCTCCACGACTTTGTGACGCAGTTCGCGCCGAACATGACGCGTGACAACGTGCTGAAAATGGCCGTGGACTCGCCGCTGGATATCGAGCGCCGCAATATCTCGATGTGGCGCGCGTCACTCATGGGCGGTGAACGGGCCCAGGATCAGCTCACGATCTTTCGCCCGTTTTATGGGTACCCGCCCTACCGAACGCCCTTCGCCGGGTTGTATATGTGCGGGCCGAGCACCCATCCGGAAGGCGGTCTGAGCGGGGCTTGTGGCCACAATGCGGCCGAGGCGATCGCCGATGATCTAAATCTGCGTAAGTGGTGGTCTGCGTGGTGAGCGCGCGGCTGGTCTGCCGAAGGGAGCGTGCAGGGTGAGCATTGATTTGTCCGTCAATTTGGCCGGCATCCGGCTGAAAAACCCGGTGATTATCGCGGCTGGCAACCATACGCACGATGGCGCGACGATTGCGCAGGTGGCGCGCTACGGGCCGGCGGCGGCCATCACGAAAACCATCGTGGCACAGCCGGTGCCCGACATACTGCCCTGCTTTGCGCAGGTGAACGGCGGCTTCCTCAACACGGTGCTGAGCACCATCTTTCCGGCGGAGCAATGGTGGAAGCAGGAGCTGCCGGCCGCTCGGCAGGGCAATGACATGGTGATCATCGCCAACCTGGCCGGCCGCTGGCCGGAGGAGGCCGCCGACCTGGCGGCGCAGGCGGAAGCAGCCGGGGCCGACATGATCGAGGTGCCAACCGTCTGCCCGCACATGAAGGAAATCTTGGAAGCCATGTTCCCCGGCCTTGAGTTGCCTCAGCCGGGCTTTACTGATCCGGCGCCGTGGGCCGAGATGTTCGCGGCGGTTACGCGGACGGTCAAGATCCCCGTAATCGCCAAGTTCAGCGGGGGCTTCCTGCACAACGTCCGGGACTGGGCGCGCGCCGCGGCGGATGCGGGCGCGGCGGCCATTGACTGCTGCGACTCGCTGGGGCCCGGGCTGTCCATCAATATCGAGGATGGCGAACCATGGCTGGGTGGGCCGCGCGGTGTGGGCGGCCTGACCGGCCCGGCGATCAAACCGATCGTGCTGCGCATGGTGATGGAAGTCGCCGAAACGGTCGACATTCCCATCATCGGCACCGGCGGCATTACCACCTGGAAGGACGCCATCGAGTACTTCATGGCCGGCGCTACCGCCGTGGGTATGGCCACTGCCGGCCACTTACGCGGCATGGACGCGTACAAGAAGGTGCTCGACGGCATTGGCGCCTACCTGGCCGACCGAAATTACACCAGCCTGGAGGACATCCGGGGGCTGACCTTGAAGCGCTTAGCCGCCCGGCGCGCCAACGGGCGCATGGCGATTACCAAGGTGGTCGCGCCGACCATTACAGACCTGTGCAACGGCTGCACGCTGTGCGCGCGGGTCTGTGTCTTCGACGCCATCGAGATGGTGAACAAGCGCGCCGTGATCGACGAGGTGAAGTGCTATGGCTGCGGGTTGTGCGTCAACGTCTGCGGGCGGCCAGGCGCCATGCTGCAGCCGTATTTTGACCAGGCATGAGCCAGCGCTTCGCGACCACGATAAGAGTGCAGTGGGCCGATGTGGACCTGGCCGGTGTGGTGTACTTCCCGCACTTCTTCCGCTACTTCAGCGAGGCAGAAACCGCCTTCTATCGATCGCTTGGGCCGGGCTTGCTGCAGCTCGAGGAGTCACTGGGCATCCGCTTGCCGCGCGTGGAGGCCGCCTGCCAATACCTTAAGCCGGCGCGGTTTGGCGACCAGCTGGAGGTGTCGTTGAAAATCGCGCGCATGACCGCCAAGTCGGTGCGCTACGAGTTCAACGTTAGCCGCGGCTCTGAAGCGCTCGCCATTGGCCACGTGGTGATTGCCAGCGTGACGATCGCGGAGTTCAAAGCCGTTGATTTGCCGCGGCCCCTGCGGGAGCTGCTGCAACCGTTTGCACCGCCCGACGGCGGCGCCTGACAACCGAAGGAAGACATCCATGGCAGATTTGCTCATTACGCGCGGCAAGATCGGGACAATGGACGGCCAACGCCGGTTCATCGAAGACGGAGCCATCGCGGTCGAGGGCAATCGGATCGTGGCGATCGGGCCGACCAGCGAGGTGACGGCGGCGCATCAGGCAGCGCGCACTATTGACGCCAGCGGGAAGGTGGTGCTGCCCGGCTTCATCTGCACCCACGGCCACATGGCAGCCACGCTCAGCCACAACATGCCGGTGGATTTCTCCAAATTCACCAAGTTCACCGACATGATGGAGATGTGGTGGTGGCCGCAGGTGGAAGACCAAACCCTGGCCGACGACATCTACTGGGCAACGAAATTCGCCGCGGCGCGCATGCTTAAGTCGGGCACGACGACGATTGGCGATATGCTCGAGGCGCCCTCGGCTCTGCCGGGCGCGCTGGACCACCAGGCCCGGGCGTGCGACGAGGCCGGCATCCGCGCTGTGCTGGCGTTCGAGGCCACCGAGCGCACCAGCAAGCGCCTGGGACAGTTGGCCATGGAGGAGAACCGGCGTTTCGTGCTCGAGCGGAACCGGCCCGAGGCGCGCGTCACGGGCCGCTTCGCCTGCCATACCGCCTACACCGCGCCGCCAGAGATGCTGCGCGCGGCGCGCCATTACGCGGACGAGACCCACGCCGGCCTGTTCATTCACGTCGCAGAATTCCCGCCCTTCCTGACCGTCGAGCGTTGGGGCAAGCCAGATCCGCAGGTGTTGGAAGAGGCCGGCTTCCTGGGGCCAGACGTGCTGACCATCCACTGCATCCACCTGACCGACGCCGATATTGACCTGTGGGCCCAGCACGATGTGAAGGTGGCCCACACCCCCATGAGCAACATGCTTGGCGGGATCGGGGTGGCCAAGATCCCGCAGATGCTGGCCAAGGGGATCACGGTCGGCCTGGGGCACGACTGCTTCTTCACGCTGGAAATCCTGGAGGTGATGCGCGCCGCCTACCTGCTCCATAAAGTGGCGCCAACGCCCAACCCAGCCAATATGATCTTCTTCCAGGCGCTTGAAATGGCGACGATCAACGGCGCCAAGGCGCTCAATCTGGAGCGTGAGATTGGCTCACTGGAGGTCGGCAAGAAAGCCGACATCCTGATTACGGAAGACAAATGCCCGACCCCAGTGAACGCGGGGACGTGGATGTGGTACGCGGTCCATGACCTGAGCAGCGCCGATATTCAGACCGTTATCGTGGACGGCCGGGTCGTCGTGGACGACCGCCAGTTGACCACAATGGATGAAGAGGAAGCGCGGCGCAAGAGCCAGGAACAGGCCTGGGCGCTATGGAAGCGCGCGGGAGTGGTATAACTGGAAGGGACATGAATGGCCAAAGCAACCGAAACGAATCAGGTTCAGTTTGAGCTCAACGGGCAGACACAGACTGTCCCTCTGCGGCCCAAGTACACTCTGCTGGAGTACCTGCGCCAAGAGGCCAACCTGCTCGGCACCAAAGACGGCTGCACACAAGGCCACTGCGGCACGTGCACGGTGTTGGTCAATGGCAAGGCTGAGCTGGCCTGCACCTACCGCATGGACCGGCTCAACGGTGCGCGGGTCGAGACCATCGAGAGCGTGGCTGCCGACGGCGCTATGCATCCGATCCAGCAGGCCCTCGTAAACCACGGAGCGGTGCAGTGCGGCTTCTGCACGCCGGGCATGGTCATGTCGATAAAGGCCCTGTTAGCCCGCAACGCCGACCCAAGCGATGCGCAAATCAGGGCGGCGCTCGACCGCAACCTGTGCCGCTGCGGCGCTTATCCGAAAATATTGACCGCCGTTCACACCGCCGCGGCCGCGCTGCGTGGCGAGGCGCTGCCGGCCGCCGGCGACTGGCGCGCGCAATCACAGGTCATCGGCGCCCGCGTGCCAAAACTGGACGCGCCCGACAAAGCCCGTGGCCAGTTTGTGTATGCCGACGACATCGTGGAACCGGGCGCGGCCTACGCCCAGATCGTTTGGAGCGAGTATCCCCACGCTGAGGTCCGCGCGGTGCACACGGCCGAGGCCGAGGCGGTCGAAGGTGTGCTGGCCGTGCTGACATCGCAATCCGTTCCAGGCCGCAACGTGTATGGCACGGTGCAGCCCGATCAGCCCGTGCTCTGCGGCGAAAAGGTGCGCTATGTGGGCGACGTTGTCGCGCTGGTGGTCGCCGAGACCGCCCTCGCGGCCAGGCGGGCCGCTGCCCTCGTCCGCGTTGATTACGTCGAGCTTCCGGGGGTCTTCTCTCCGGCTGAAGCGCTGGCCGCTGGCGCGCCCAAAGTGCACGAACAAGGCAACCTGCACGCTCGCCTGGAGGTGCGCAAGGGCGACCTGGCCGCGGGGTTTTCGGGCGCCGACGTCGTGGTCGAAGCCGATTACTCGACCCCATTTGTCGAGCACGCCTACCTGGAACCGGAGGCGGGGATCGCCACGATCGATGCCGACGGCGTCATCACCATCCGCATGGCCAGCCAGTTTGTTGGTGCGCACCGTCAAATCGTGGCCGACTGCCTGGGCTACCCGGTGGAGAAGATCAATCTGGTGCACGTGCAGCCCGGCGGCGCGTTCGGCGCCAAGAACGACATCAGCCTGCACATCTTGCTGGGACTGGCCGCGCTGAAGACCGGCCGCGCCGTTAGGATGACCCTGACGCGCGGCGAGTCGCTGCGGATGCACCCAAAGCGCCATGCGATGGAGATCCACCTGAAGCTCGGAGCTACCCGCGACGGCACGCTCACGGCGCTGGAGGCCGATATCCTGGCCGACACAGGCGCCTACGCCAGCGAGGGCATGGTCGTGCTCAGCCAGGCGGTGCTGTTCACCGGTGGCCCGTACGTGATCCCCAACGTGTCCATTACGGGCACCACCATCTACACCAACAACGTCCCGGCCGGCGCCATGCGCGGCTTTGGCATCCCCGAGGTGGCCTTTGCCACCGAGCTGGCCATGGATGACCTGGCTCGCCAGCTGGGCCTGGACCCGTTTGTGCTGCGCGAGCACAACGCGCTGGAGGTGGGCAGCCAGACCTGCGCCGGGCAGACCTTGCTGGCCAGCGTCCCGCTGAAGCGCACCATCGCCGCGGCGCGGGAGGCGCTGGGCCAGGTGCCCCCACCCGCCGCCGGCCGTGTGCGCGGTGTGGGCGTGGCATGTTCCTACAAGAACGTGGGCGTGGGCATGGGCTTGCACATGGATTCGGGCGGCGCGGTGCTCGAGCTGAGCCCGGAGGGATCATTACTTGTGCGGATCGGCGGTGTAGATCTTGGACAGGGGTCCGACACCACGATTGCCCAGATCGCTGCGCAGGCCACCGGGGTGCCGTTTGGCCAGGTGCGGGTAGCGCCCGTGGACGTGTTCCACACACCCGAGGGCGGTGTCACCAGCGCGTCGCGCACCACTTACGTTTCGGGCAACGCGGTGGTCGAGGCCAGCCGCAAGCTGCGCGCGGCCCTCAACGAAGCAGCCGCCGCCTGGCTGGGCGTGGCGCCCGAACACGTGCAGCTGCGCGACGGCCAGTTCTCGAACGGCGGTGGCAAGGTCTTGGCGCTGCGCGAGGTGACACAGCGCGCGGCCGCCGAAGGCCGCACCTTCACGGCCAGCCATCACTACGAGCCGCCGCCTACATTCGAGCTGTGGCACCACGGCCCACCCGATCCAGACGCGCCCATTGGCAGCGACTTCTTCTTCAGCTACAGCTATGCCACCCAGGTCGCGGTGGTGGACGTGGACACGCATCTCGGCCAGGTGGAAGTGGTCAAGATCATCGCCGCTCACGATGTCGGCCGGGCGATCAACCCCCAGGGGATTGAGGCCCAGATCGAGGGCAGCTGCCTAATGGGCATGGGCTACGCGCTCACCGAGGAGTTCCGGCTTGACCACGGCCGGCTATTGACCGACAACTTGAAGAAGTGCCACGTCCCGACGTTCAAGCGCACGCCGGAGATTGTGACCGTGATCGTCGAGGAGGAAGAGCCGAGCGGCCCGTTCGGGGCCAAGGGGATCGCCGAAGCGGCCGCGATCCCGACCGCGCCGGCTATCCTCAACGCTATCTACGCAGCCACTGGTGCTCGCATCCGGAGTCTTCCGGCGACACCGATGAAGGTCCTTGATGCACTGCATGCCCTGGAGGAATAACCATGAGCAAGGTCCTGAGTGAACTGCCGGCAGGCGCTATTGAACACCTGCGCTGCCCCAACGTCGTGATCGTGTCCACCCTGGGCCCGGATGGCAAGCAAGCCATCGAGCTGTTGTCGTGGGTGTGGCCGATGGACGCCACCACCGTGCGGCTGGTCATCAGCCCGCACACCCCCGGCGGGCACAACTTGCGCGCCAACGGTGTCGCGACGCTGCAGCTGCTGGATCGAGACATGGCCTACGAAGTGCGCGGCACGGCGCGGCTGGTCAAGGAAAGCTGCGAGTCGGTCCGCTTCCCCGAGGCCATGTACGACCTGGCGGTAGAGGCAGTGCGGGGCAATATGTTTCCAGCCACGCACCTCGTCGGTCCGGTCCCGTATGCTCGCGATGCGGGCACCGAGGAGCTGCACCGGCAGCTCGATGAGGCGATGTACAACGAGATATGGGCTACGCCAGTGCAGAGCGCCGCGTGAAATCTGAGGCCGCCACTCACCTGTCCGACGAGCTGTTCGCCTATCTGCAGACGCAGCACCCGTTTGTGATCATCACGCTCGACCCCGACGGCACGCCGTGCGCCGAAATGGTGTCGTGGGTGGCCGCGCTGGATGGCCACACAATCCGGGTGGCGATTGGCTCGCAGCGCCGTTCGGTGCGCAATATCCGCGAGCGGGAAGCGACGGCGCTTCAGATTCTCGGGCCAGGACTGGCCTGCGAGATCAAGGGCCGGGCGCGCGTGATCAAGGACCGCTGCGTGGGGGTGCGCTTCCCCCAGACCCTGGTGGAGATGCATGTCCAATCGGTGCGCGACAACATGTACCCCGCCAATTTCGTGACCGCTGATGTGCCGGTCGGCTGGCCGAACAGCACCCACGAGCACCATCAGGAGTGGAACTCGGCCATCCAGGCTGAGCTCCGCGCGTAGCCGCGCTGGCGAAAGGAACCGGGCAGGATGCAGTTTGGCTTGAACGACGAGCAGTTGGCGGCCAAGGAGGCCGCCCGCCGCCTGGCACAAGATCGCTTTGCGCCGCGGGCCGCCGAAATTGACGCCTCGGCGGAGTTCCCGTGGGACAACGTGCGCTTGCTGCGCGAGGCGGGCTTCCTGGGCATGGCCTTCCCTGAGGAGTACGGTGGCGGGGGCGCCGACCACGTGTCGCACGTCGCGGTGAAAGAGGAGATTGCTCGCGCCTGCCTGAGCACCTGCACCATCATGGCCGCCCAATACTTGGGCAGTCTGCCCTTGATGCTGGCCGGCACTCCGCAGCAGAAAGCGCGCTTCCTGCCCCCGCTGGCGGCCGGCGAGCGGCTGGCGGCCTTTGGCCTGACCGAAGCCGGCGCGGGCTCGGACGCGAGCGCTATGCGGACCAGCGCCCGGCGCGACGGCGACAGCTACGTGCTCACTGGCGTCAAGTGCTTCGTCACCAACGGCGGCGCGGCCGATTTCTACACGGTCTTTGCCAAGACCGATCCGCAGGCGGGCACGCGGGGCATCAGCGCCTTCATGGTCGAAAAAGGCACGCCGGGATTCAGCTTCGGAAAGTCCGAGAATAAGTTAGGGATTCGCGCCAGCGCGACGCGCGAACTGGTGTTTGACGAATGCCGCGTGCCAGTGGAGAACCGGCTAGGCGCTGAGGGCAGCGGTTATAAGCTGGCCCTGCGAACCCTCGACCACACTCGCCCTGGCGTGGGCGCTGAGGCGGTGGGCGTCGCCCAGGCCGCGTTCGATGCCGCGCTGCGCTACGCCAGTGAGCGCTCAGTGTTCGGTAGCCCACTGGCCGAGAAACAGGTGATTGCCTTCATGCTGGCAGATATGGCGACCCAGCTCGAAGCGGCTCGCCTGCTGGTCTACCGCGTGGCGGCGCTCATCGATGCCGGCGCGACGACGTTCACGCTGGCGGCGGCGCAGGCCAAGCTGTTCGCCTCCGAAATGGCTCACCACGTGGTGGATAAGGCGCTTCAAATTCACGGCGGCTACGGCTATATGAAGGAGTTCCCGCTGGAACGCTACTACCGCGACCAGCGCATTACCGAGATCTACGAAGGCACGTCCGAGATCCAACGACTGGTCATTGCGGCACAGTTGCTGCGCAATGGCAGTGGAGAAAGGCGCTAATGGGCATTCAGACGATTGGCGTGGTGGGCTGCGGCCTGATGGGTGCTGGCATTGTCGAGACCTGCGCGCGGGCGGGTTACCGCGTGACCGTGCGCGAGCTCGACGATGCGATCCTCGCGGCCGGGCTGGCCCGGGTGCACAACTCGCTTGACCGTGCCGTCCAGCGCGGCAAGCTGGACGCCGACACTCGTAGCGCAACCGCTGGCCGCATATCGGGCACGACGCGGCTGGAGGACCTGTCTGGCGCGGACCTGGTCATCGAGGCTGCTGCCGAGAACATGGCGTTGAAGCAGGAGATCTTCAGCCAACTCGACCGCCTGTGCCCGCCGCACACGATTCTGGCCAGTAACACCTCGTCGTTGTCGGTCACGGCCATGGGGGCGGCGACGCGCCGCCCGGCCCAGGTGATCGGCCTGCACTTCTTCAACCCGGTGCCGGTCATGCCGCTGCTTGAGATCGTGCGGGCCCTGCTGACCAGCGATGAGACCCTGGCGGTCAGCCAGGCGTTCGGCGCTGCGCTCGGCAAGACGACCATCGTGGCCAAGGACACGCCGGGCTTCATCGTCAACCTGCTGCTTGTCCCCTTCTTGCTGGACTCGATCCGCGCCTTTGAGAGCGGCAAAGCCACGCGCGAAGACATTGACACCGGCGTTCGGCTAGGATTGGGCCATCCGATGGGACCGCTGACGCTGGCCGATTTCGTGGGTCTGGACACGACTTTGTTTGTCTCCGATGCGATGTATGAGGAGTTCAAGGACCCGCGCTACGCAGCGCCGCCCCTGCTACGGCGTATGGTGACGGCCGGGCGCCTGGGGCGGAAGTCGGGCGGCGGCTTCTACGACTATTCATGAGCTGGGCCGCGCGGGCGGCGGATTGAGGTGGCGAATGGTTTCATTGGCGGCAGATAAGCAATTGGCCTTCCGGCCACGGCGCGGTGTGTACCTGGAGGCGGCGGCGCAACGCGACCAGGTGGACCTGCCGGCCGCAACGCTGGCGGTGCTGGAAGACTTCGACTTAATCTATCGGACCCTGTGCGGCATGCTGTTCAACTTCGCGCCGCTCTCCGGTCATCCCGGGGGCAGCATCTCATCGGGCCGCATTGCCGCCGGGCTGGTGTTTCGCACGCTCGATTACGACTTCACCGACCCCGCCTGCCGCTACGCCGACATCCTCTCCTATGCGGCCGGGCACAAGGCGATGGGCCTGTACGCGCTGTGGGCCCTGCGCAATGAATGCGTCCGCATCGCGCGCCCCGACCTGCTGCCGCAGGAGCGCTGGCAGCTGCGCCTTGAAGACTTGCTCGGCTTTCGTAAGAACCCAACACAAGGCACGCCGCTGTTCGCGCGCTTTGCGGCCAAGGCCCTGGACGGGCACCCCACGCCGCAGACGCCCTTCACCTGGCTGGCCACTGGCGCCTCGGGCGTGGGCGTGCCAGCCAGCTTCGGCCTCGCGCTTGGCGCCCTGGATACCTATGGCGAGGCGGCCCCACTGGTTCACGTGCTGGAAGGCGAAGGCGGCATGACAACCGGGCGTGTGTCGGAGGCGCTGGCCACCGCCGCCACGGCCCAACTTTGGACGATCAAACTGCACCTCGATTGGAACCAGGCTTCTATCGACTCCAACCGGGTATGCGCAGAAAACGGGCGGCCCGGCGACTATGTCCAGTGGGACCCGGCGGAATTGTGTTTCCTGCATGATTGGAACGTCATTTCGGTTGCCGACGGCACCGATCTCCGTGCAGTGTTCGCCGCCCAGGCGCTGGCCAAACAGCGCCTCAACGACCAACCCACGGCCATTGTCTACCGCACGGTCAAGGGCTGGCAGTACGGCGTCGAGGGCCGCAAGTCGCACGGCGCCGGACACGCGTTCTGTTCGGAGGATTACTATGCCATGCTGCGGCCAATGGAGCAGCGCTTCGGCGTGCGCTTCCCGGTGTTCCAAGGAGCGGCCACACCCGAGCGGGTGGAGGCGCACTTCTATGAGACCTTGCTCGGCGTGCGCCAAGTCCTAGAAAGCAGCAGCGAGATCAGCCGCCGGGTTGCCGGCTGGGTGGCAGACAGCGGCGCCCGCCTACGCCAACTGGAGCGCCCGGCCCGCGTCCGTGGGCCGCGGCTGCAAGCCTTATATGACGGCCAGGCTCAGGCCGAGGTCGTGCCAGCCGAGCTGCAGTACCGCCCGGGCAGCAAGGTAGCGCTTCGGGCGGCGCTCAGTAATGTGCTTGGCTACCTCAATCGCCTGACCGGCGGGGCCTTCATTGGCGCAGCCGCCGATCTGCTCGATTCGACCAGCCTGTCGAAGCTAGGCGATGGGTTCGCGCCAGGCTTTTTCAACGCCGTCCAAAACCCGCAGGCGCGCCTGATTGCCACGGGCGGGATCTGCGAGGACTGCATGGGAGCTTTTATGGCGGGGCTGTCGTCCTATGGCGGTCACATTGGCGTGGGCTCATCGTATGCCGCCTTCATTGCGGCGCTCCAGCATGTGCCCGCGCGGCTGCACGCTATCGGCCAACAGGCGCGCCGGGCCGCGCATGGCACGCCATATCAGACGATGATCATCGTGTGCGCCCATGCCGGGCTCAAGACCGGGGAAGACGGCGCGACGCACGCCGACCCGCAGGCGCTGCAGCTCATGCAATCTAACTTCCCGGACGGGCTCGCGATGACACTCACCCCCTGGGACGCGCAGGAGCTCTGGCCGCTGGTCGTGGCCGCCTTGCAGCACCGGCCGGCGGTGCTGGTGCCATTCGTCACCCGGCCGCAGGAAACCATCCTCGACCGGACGGCGTTGAAGCTGCCGTCGGCGATTGAGGCGCGCAAAGGGTTGTACGCTCTGCGCCGCGCCGACCCACGCGCGCGCGCCTATCATGGGACGGTCGTCTTGCAGGGCAGCGATGTCGCCAATACCTTTGTCTGCGAGGTGCTGCCGCAGCTGGATGAGGCCGGCCTGAACATGAACGTCTACTACGTCAGCAGCCTCGAGCTCTTCGCCCGGCTGCCGGCCGACGAACAGGAAGCTATCTTCCCAGCCCGCCTGACGGCCGAGGCCATGGGCATCACCGGCTTCACGCTGCCGACGATGTTCCAGTGGGTGGCCTCGCCGGAGGGCCGTCGCCGCTCGTTACATGCCTTTTCCAAGGGCCACTACCTGGGCAGCGGGCAGGCGCACAAGGTGCTCGAGGAAGCCGGTCTGCACGGGCCCGCGCAGTGGCAGGCGGTGCGCGACTACGCCCGCTCGGTCGAGGCAGGGCTGCGCACCCACTGAGTATGAGCGAATTCCTCGAAATCAGCCGGACGGCAGCCGAAGCGCTGTCGCGTGGGGAGACGGTCAGCCTGGCGACCGTCGTGCGTGTGCGCGGTTCGGCGCCTCGGCACATCAGCGCGCGCATGCTGGTCTGGCCGTCAGGCCAGACCTTCGGCACGGTCGGCGGCGGCACGCTGGAGCAGCGGGTGATCAGCGATGCGCGCACGGCGCTGAACGCCGGCCAGCCGGAGTTCAAGAGCTACACCTTCGACACGCGCGGGGGTAGTGATTCAGTCGGCCTGTGTGGCGGCGTGGTGGACGTGCACGTGGATGTCTTGAGGCCGGACCCGACGCTGTTGCTGATTGGCGCGGGGCACATCGCGCAGCCGTTGGCCCACATGGCCGGCCTGGTCAACATGCGGGTGGTGGTCGTAGACGACCGGTCCGATTGGGCCAGCGCCGAGCGCTTTCCGACCGCGGCCGAACGGTTCACGATACCTTACGACGAGCGTACCGAGACGCTCGGGCCGATCCCCGTCGCCATGACCCCGGCAACGTACGTGATCGTCGCCAGTTGGGGCTATGACCTTCCGGCTCTGGAGCAGGCGCTGCGCGCCAATCCAGCCTTTATTGGCCTGGTCGCCAGCCCCACGAAAGCCCGCGAGTTCTTTAAGCGCCTGATTGCGCGCGGCTTCGGCACGGAGGCCCTGCGCCGCATCCACACGCCCCTGGGCCTGGATATTGGCGCCGAATCCCCGGCCGAAGTGGCGCTGTCCATCCTGGCGGAGGTGCTGGCCATCCAGCGTGTTGCTGGCGGCGGGAGCCTGAAGGCTCGCCGCGGCCAGGCACTTGACAAACTCTTAAACGATGCGCAGAGGCGCGGCGCGCCCTGGCCGGCTAGCGCCCCGTCTGCGCCTGTATCAATAGAGGAGATGCGCAATGAGTGAACAACCCTCGTCGAACGACCTGGTCGGCCGCGGCGCCCGCGAAGGCGCGCGCTTGTTCCGAGACTGGTTTCAGGAGCTCACCCAGGCGGGCGAGCGCGGCGAGCCAGCGGCCTATGTCTTCGTCATGGGCAGTATGTCCGAGCTGCTGCGCACGTTTGGGATTCACACCGTCTTCCCCGAAGTTAACTCGCTGCAGACGGCGGTGCGGCGCGTGGCGCACGAGTACTTGGCGGAAGCCGAGGACTACGGTTACTCGCCGGACATCTGCGGCTACGTGAAAGCCGACGTGGCGATGCAGTTGAAGGGCGGCCAGCATCCGATGGGCCGCATTCCCCGGCCGACGCTGGCCGTCTTCACCAATGGGTGTAACACCTACATCAAGTGGGCCGAGATCTGGGAGCGAATGTATCACGTCCCCATTTTCACGCTGGATGTCCCGGGCACGCGCACGCCCGGGCGGCCGACCTGGCCGCCCGACGCGGACTTTGAGGACGATCGCCGCTACGTCGAAAAGCAGATTCGCGAGCTCATCACGCTGTGCGAGCAGGTGACCGGCAGGAAGTTCGACATTGACAAGCTGCGCGAAAGTATGCATCACACGAACGTCATGTCGGCTGGGCTGCAGCGCGCGCTCGAAATGAATCGCAGCGTGCCGGCCGTGTTCAATTCGCTGACCGATGGCACCGTCTTCCTGGGAGTGAACAATTGCTTTCGCGGCACGCCCGAGGGCAGCGCCTATTTCCAGGACCTGGTCGAGGAACTGGAGTACAAGTCTGCCCACCGGTTAGGCACGACGAAGAACGAGGATTACCGGCTGCTCTTGGTGGGCGTGCCCTGTTATCCCATCTTTCGCCGCTTCGGCGAGATGTTCAGCCAGTGGGGCGGAAACTTCGTGATCTCCACTTACCTGTGGTTTGCCGGCGGCGGCGCCAGTCTGGGCTTCCAGTATGACTTGCGCCGGCCGTTGGAGAGTCTGGCCGAAGGCGTGCTGATCAGCGTGCGGCACTCCATGGACGCAATGTTCTCTCAGGAACAGATGCTGGTCGACATGGTGCAGCCGTTCCACGTGGACGGATTGGTCTTTCACGCGATAAAGAGCTGCCGCACGACCTCCACCGGCCTGGCCGACAGCCGGCGGTGGGTCATGGAGCGCGCCGATCTGCCCAGCCTCTACATCGAGTCGGACATGATGGACAAGCGCGTGGTGTCCGAGGCCCAGCTGAGGAACCGTATTGACGCGTTCTTCGAGGGACTTGCCACGCGTAAGCATGCCCAGGCCGCGGCCAATCCTCATCCCGCCGCAACAGGTCAACACGCCGGCACACCTGGCAATTGAGGGAACGCCTCGATCATGCCGCGCCGCGTTGTTCCAGGCCTTTGGCCTACTGTCGCGATGCCGGCTCGGTCAAGACATGGCCGCTTCGTCAAGGCCAGCGCACTGCGCTGGCCTTGACGAAGCGGCGAATAGCGCACCGGCCCTGCGCTTCTTGGCGGGTTGGACGCTGTCGTGCCTTTTGTCCAGCGCCGTCCCCAGGTCGGCCAACCTGCCGCAGACCGCATAAGCGGCCGGGTCCCGACAAAGCCCCCAAGTGGCCATCCAACTTCTTGAGTGGCTTGCCCCCGAGTGAGCGCCGGCAGAGATGGGGCTTGACAACAGATTTGAATAATGATACGATTTGGATACAGTCGATTGTCGACAGTCGACTGTATAGACATAAGTTTTATGTAACTTACTTCCTGGGTCATGCAAACAGAACGCCGTGCGTTCGTGGAAACGCGTGGCTTGGGCCGTTTCACCAAGCAAAAAAGGCGCCTTCTTTACCTCGCTGCAATCAATTGCCCTAACACTATTGGCCGATATGCCTTGTGTGATCTACGTAGAAGCTCGTTGGGCATGATTGGCATTATCCGCCTTCACTTCGTTTGCCACGCCTCGTTGCCAAAGCCGGCCGCATGAAGCCAACCCCATCCACCGCCACTGGCCGCCACGTCGCCAACCTGCGACGCTGCCAGCAGTTTTTGCGGCTGACCAGAGCTTGGACGCGCGCCGGCAGCGTCGTGCTCTTCCAGTCCCCCTACTTCAGCGTGGCACGCGCGCGCCGGACCGCGCCCAGCGGCGAGCCATTGGCCGGCAACGCCTGGGTAGGCGCCCCCCGGTTTTCTAGCCAATGGCCGCTCAGCATCCCCCGCGGCAACTGGAAGACGGCCACGCCCAAGGCGGGCGCCAATTGGCAAAAGCCGGCCCGAAACAGGCTGCGCTTCGATCATGAAGAACTGCCTGAGGATCTCGGGGCTATGCCCCGAAAGCTCGAAGGCATCTGCCGTCCCACAACCAAACAAGGAGGAACGCCATGAAGAGGATTACCGGCCTGCTCAGTTTGCTTGCGCTCGTGGCTGTCGTGCTCGGGGCCTGCGCCGCGCCGCCGACCCCGCAGGTGATTCGCGAAACGGTCGAGGTCCCCGTCCAGCAGACGGTCGAGGTCCCCGTCCAGCAGACGGTCGTCGTGCCCGTCGAAGAGACCGTCGAAGTCCCGGTGACCGCGCCGGCCCCAGAGGTCACCGTCGTCCGAGTTTCGATGGGTTACATTCCGAATTTCCAGTACGCTCCGTTCTACGTGGGCATCGAGAAGGGCTACTTCGCCGAGGAAGGCCTTCAGATCGTCATGGACTACGGGACTGAGGAGGATGCGGTCAAGAAGGTTGCTTCGGGCAACGTCCAGTTCGGCACCTCTTCCGGCGACAGCATCGTGCTGGCCCGCACCAACGGTATCCCCGTGAAGTACGTCATGCGCTGGTACAACGGCTGGCCGACCGGCGTGTTCTCGCTGGCCGAAAAGAACATCAAGACACCGCAAGACTTGGTCGGCAAGACGGTCGGCATCCCGGGGCCCTTTGGCGCCAACTGGCTGGCCTGGCAGGCGATGCTGGCGCAGCAAGACATCGACCCGGACAGCATCAACATCCAGTTCATTGGCTTCACTCAAGTCGCTGCTATTGAAGGCGGCCAGGTCGATGCCGCGGCAGGCTACACGGTGAACGAACCGGTGCAGCTGCGCGGCCAGGGCAGGGAAGTCAATGTCATCAAGACCAGTGATTACATCAGCCTGGTGCCGATTGGCATGTTCTCCAGCGACGAGTACATCGCCCAGAACCCCGAGGTCGTCCAGAAATTCGTCAGCGCGCTGCTGCGCAGCATCAAAACGACAGTCGAGGATCCCGAGTTTGCGCTGGAGGCCGTCATCAGTGCGGTGCAGTTTTCCGGTGGCGATAACCGCGCCGGCACGCAAGCTGGTCTCGAAGCCGTGTCGGAGTACTGGGCCAATCCCGGTCCGTACGATGACGAAACCTGGACCTACACCCAGGACGTCATGTTCGACCTGGGGATGATCACCCAGAAGGTCGACGTGGCCGATTTCTACACGAACGAATTCGTAGAGGCGGCCGGACAGTAGCCGCATCTATCTGGCGGCGCGCGTAGATGCGCCACGCCGGGGCGCGACAGGCCAGGATCAAGGCCCGCAAGGCGACTGGTCCTGGCCTGTTGATTGCATTGGCCTGGCAAGGAGGACCGCATTGGAGGCCCCAATCGATCCTGCCATCAACATAGGTGGCGAGGATGCCGAAAAGATGGAATGGCGCAGCTTGAATCAACCGGGATGCTGGGTGAAGCCGCTGGGGCGAAGCCCGGTGACCGGGGCGGTGGGCGGCCTGTTCAAGATGGAGCCCCACTCCGTCAATGCGGCCCACAGCCATCCCTCGGCGGAATTCACCTACGTCTTGGAGGGCGAGGTTGAACTCGACGGAAAGCTCTATGGCCCTGGCACGTATTTCCATCGGCCGGCCGGAGTCGTGCATGGCCCGCACCTTACGCATGCCCAGGGTGTGACCATGTTTGCCTGCTTCGCTGGCCCGTCCGGTGCCGAGGAGACGTTAAGACTTTCTTCACAGAAGTGAAGGCGCCGGGCGACAGGTTTTTCACCATTGATCGGCCCAAGAGGCTGAGGAGCGCCCGGCTGCCATTGCGAACAGCGCCGGTGCGTGCCGGCCAACGAAGTCAGAACTCACCTCACAATTCAGCCAAGGCTGCCGCGCCAGCGGCGCCATCGCGCGCCACTGGGCGCTCTTGGCAAGGGCCTGCTCGGGCAGATACGCCCTGGCGAGAAACGGACTGAAGATGAGCAGATCTGTGCCTTACCAAACCTTGCAAGCCTTCGTCGCGCGCGTGTACGAGCGGCTGGGCGTGCCGGCGGACCACGCGCAGACGGCGGCCGAGATCGCGGTCGCCGCGGACTTGCGCGGGGTCGATTCGCACGGCGTCGAAATGCTGCCGCGCAAGGCCGATTACATTCGAAAGGGCCTGATCAATCCCAAGGCTGGCATCAAGATCGAGCGCGAGACGCCGGCGACCGCATTGGTGAACGGCGACAACGGCCTGGGCGAGCCGGTGAGCAAGCAGGCGATGGCTTGGTGCATTGAGAAGGCCAGAGCGGCAGGCGCCGGCTTCATCGCCGTGCACGACAGCAATCATTATGGCATTGCCGGCTATTACACGATGATGGCGTTGGAACACGACATGATCGGCATCAGCATGACCAACACCACGCCAATCACGGTGCCTACCTTTGGCCGGAAGGCGATGCTCGGCACAAATCCAATCAGCGTCGCCGCGCCGACTGGCGCGTCACATCCCTTCGTGCTGGACATGGCGACGAGCATTGTGCCCTCGGGCAGAATGGCGGTCTTCCGGAATTTGGGTAAGAGTATCCCGGCCGGCTGGGCCATTGACAGCGAGGCGCATGCCATGAACGACCCGGGGGAGGTCACCAAAATGCTGTACAGCCGCACGGGCGGAGGCCTATTGCCGCTAGGCGGCGAGGGCGAAGAGTTCGGCGGGCACAAGGGGTACGGTCTGACTCTCGTGGTGGACATTCTCTCCGGCGTGCTTTCCGGCGCGGCCTTCGGCCCCTTCGTCTATCCACAAAAAGACGGCCGCCCGGCGCCGGGCAATGTCGGCCACTTCTTTGGCGCCTTGGCGATCGAAGCGTTTCGCCCGCTGGCCGCGTTTCGGCAATCCATGGACGAACTGCTTGGGGCCTTGAAGGACGCTCCCAAGGCTCCCGGCCACGAGCGCATCTATATTCACGGCGAGAAAGAGTTCGAGACCGAGGCGGCACGGCGGCGCGCCGGCATCCCGCTTCACGACCAGGTCGTTACGAACCTGATGGGGCTGGCGCGAGACATAGGCGTGGAATTCGACCTTTGACGTCCACGGGCGCGGCCTTCCAGACCGCGCCGGTCGAGGCCCAAACGAGCATGCAAAAAAACGTCACCAAAGAAAAACTGAAGCGGGGCGAAGCGGTGGTCGGCACATTCGTGACCTTCCCTTCCGCCACTATCGTCGAGATTTGTGGACACATCGGCTTCGACTTCGTGATCCTCGACGCCGAGCACGGCCCGCTGGCGCCCGACACGTGCGAGCATCTGGCGCGGGCGGCAGACATGACCGGGATGACGCCCATCGTCCGAGTCCCTCAGAACCACCCCAAGGAGATCCTGCGCTATCTCGACATCGGCGCGCTGGGGATCCAGGTGCCGATGGTGAGAACCGCCGCTGACGCCCGCAGTGCGGTCGAGGCCGTCAAGTACCATCCCCTCGGCCAGCGCGGGATGGGCGGCGCGCGCGCCTCAGCCTGGGGCATGAAGGGCGGCTTCGTGCCGTACATTGAGGCGGCCAACCGCGAGACCATGGTCGTCATTCAGATCGAAACCCGGGAGGCCGTCGAGAACATTTCCGACATCCTCTCGGTCGAGGGGATCGACGCGATTCTCATCGGCCGCCTCGACCTCTCCCAGGCGTTCGGCATACCCGGCCGGAGCCAGGACCCGCTGATCTCAGAAATCGTGGAAACGGTCATTGCGGCAGCGCAGGGGAGCGGGGTAGCAGCCGGCCTGTTCGAGCTGGATCCGCAGAGCGCGCTCCGCTACAAGAACCGTGGTGTGCAGTTGTTCGAAACCTGGGTAGGCTACTTCCTGGCCAAAGCTGCCTCCGGATACCTGCAGCAGGTGCGTGGCGAACCCGCACAGCCAATTCAGGCGGGCGCGGTGTAAGCCAGTGGGCACTCGTATTTTCCGCAATGCGAACACGCTTGTTTATGGGCGCGGCGCGCTGGCGCACCTCAAGACGTTAAGCAGCCGGAAAGCGCTCATCTTGACCGGCCTGAACGCCATGGAGGCGTCGGGCCTGTTGGCTGAGACGGTCTCGTATTTGGAAGCGGCAGGCGCTCACGTAGAAGTCGCGCGTATGCCCCGGCCCGAACCGCCCATTGAAGACGTAGAGGCGCACCTCGAGACCGCCATCGCCCTTCAGCCGGATACCCTCGTTGCCCTGGGCGGCGGCTCGGTCATCGACAGCGCAAAGGCTCTGTGGGCGTTCTACGAGCATCCCGAGCTGGACCACCGCGCGATTTATAAGACCCAGGTCTCGCAGCCTTATCCGCTCCCGCAGCTTGGCCGCCGGGCGCAGCTCGTGGCCGTTCCATCAACCAGCGGGACGGGCAGCGAGACCTCCGGCGTGTCGATTCTGGTCGATTCCGGCACGCGCCTAAAGCGGGTGCTGCTGTCCTCGCAGCTGGTCCCGACGCTGGCGATTTGCGACCCCGACGTCGCCTGGCCCATGCCCGCGCGCCTGGCCGCTCATACGGGCATGGACGCCCTCACGCACGCGCTCGAGTCAGTGATCAGCCCATGGTCAACTGATTTCTCCGAGCCACTGGCGTTGAGAGCCGCGCAATTGATCTTCCAGAACATGCGCGCTGCCGTTGACGGCGACCGCGCGGCGCGGGAGAAGATGCATTACGCCGCCACGCTGGCGGGGATGGCCATCAACAACTCGATTACGGGTCTGGCTCACGGGATGGACAAGATTGGGCTGCATTTCGACCTGCCCCACGGCCTGACCTGCGCTGTGCTGTTGCCGTACACCCTGCAGTTTTCCGCGTCTCAGTCCCAGGCAAGTTACGCGAAGATTGCCAGGCGCCTCGGCTTGCCGGGCGAGGGCGAAGCGGCTCTGGCCGCGGCGCTCCTCAGGAGCCTGGTGCAACTCGAAAGGGATATCGGCATTCCCCAGGGTTTTCAAGAATTGGGGCTCGAGGCACGTGAATTCGAGGCAGCGGTAAGTCTCGTCCAGGAATACGCCCTGAAGGCCGGTCCAACGGTGTTTAGTCCACGTGTTCCGTCCCCGGAGGAATTGACCGAACTCTACCTGCGCGCCTTTCGCGGGCAGCTTGCGGATTGAGCTCGCAGCCGATTCGAGCTGCGCTTGAAATTGGCAATCACAGGCGGGTAGCTGCCGGAAGGCTCGGCGAGGCCTGGCGCAAGCCAGCCGCCAGGAGCCTACCGCGCCCAAACCGCCTTCGCCTGCTCAACTTCAATTAAAGAGAGCGTCGCCACTAGCCGCCTGCGCCGAAGGCGGCTAGTGGCTTTGAGCTGGCTGAATCGGCTTCATCGAGGTGCTCGGCGAACGAGTTGGGTTGCCTCGAACTGTGTCCTTCTTCGCAAGTAGTCGCACTGGTGTCGAGAAGACGCCCCGTCGTCGCTAGCCTCCTGTTCTAACCAGCAACCACCCCAGTCCGGCCAGCACCAAGGCCGCGACAATTTGCTCCAAACGCGGCCAGCCAAAGTACCTCCCGCTAAAGATCACGACCCCAATGATCGTCATGGCAAACCACACGGCCGTCTGAATCTCGGCTGACGTCATGCCCAGGCGAGCCATAAACCTCAGCGCAAAAACATACAGCGCGATCCCCACTCCCCACCCCAACGCGCACTTAGCCAGGTTCGCCCACGAAAGGGCATCCTTCTGCCAGATTCGCGCCGCATACACAAATCCCAGCGAATCCGCAAACCCTGAGAGCGCGATCAACACGAACATAATCAGGGAGTCCCGAAGTGGCATTTTCGAAGGGATCCTTCCATCGTGCGACTCGGCACTCCATCCAACTCCGGCCTCTCCAACGCGCCCTGGCGTCGCCGATAGGGCCGCAGCCGTCGCCGCACTGACGTCATGACCGGAGCGGAGGCGCGCGTTTGGAGGCATCCCGCCGGACGCTTGCTTGACGTTCTTCCCTGTCACCGCGCCGACATATCGCCTACGACGGAGCGGCCCTGGAAGGGCCGCTCATGCGGCGCGGCGGCGTGGCGAAGCATGGCGGCATTGTGCCACAAGACGCCGTCGCTGGATAGCCGGCGGCGTTGGCGTAGGCCCTCGCCGGCTATGCGCTCGCCTGCCGGCCGTGCCGGCGGTGTTGGCCACGGTGTGGCCCTTCACACCCTCTGGAAGGATGAGAAGAGTGCGCGTACAATCCTGGCGGCGCTCAAGCCAGGCCGGCGCCGGGGTACAGTCCGGGTCCGGGCACGGCAGCTGGGGCTGCGGGCGGCCGTCAAGCGGCCGGACGTTGCGGAAGTGAAGATCGAGCAAGACCGGGGCCGAGCGTCGACGGACGGGTCCGAGACCCTGGTGTATTACTTCCTGGGTCGGTTTCCGAAAGGCGAGTGGCCGGAGGTCGAGCGCGTCCAGGAGATGCACGAGGAAGCAGGTAAGGTATGGGCAGGCCGGAAAGTCAGCCACAAAATCTCAGTATCTACATTGCTATCCCTTTCTGCCAGGTTCGCTGCGCCTACTGCGATTTCAACACCTTTGCCGGGCTGGACGACTTGATGGCGCCCTACGCCCGCGCGCTGGCGCGGGAGATCCGGCTAGTGGGCGAGGCGGCGGCCGGCCGGCCGGTGCACACGATCTTCTTCGGCGGCGGCACGCCGTCGCTGCTGCCGCTGCTGGTGTACCAGGACATCTTCGCGGTCTTGCGCGGCGCGTTTGCGTTGACGACCGATTGTGAGATCACGCTGGAAGCGAACCCCGGCACGGTGGATGCGGCCTATCTGCTGGGGCTGCGGGCGCTGGGCGTGAGCCGGCTGTCGTTTGGGGTTCAGTCCACGCACGCCTCCGAGCTCAGGCTGCTGGACCGGCTGCACAGCTTTGAGGACGTCCGGCAGGCGGTGGCGCTGGCAAGGGCCGCCGGGTTTGACCGCGCCAGCCACGGCCTCAACCTGGATCTGATCTTTGGGACGCCGCACCAGACACTGGCGATGTGGCAGGCCAGCCTGCTGCGCGTGTTGGCGTTGGAGCCCGAACATCTATCGCTGTATGCTCTCTCGCTAGAGCACGGCACGCCGCTGCGGTCGTGGGTGCAGCGCGGACTGCTGCCAATGCCCGATGCGGACCTGGCGGCCGAGATGTATGGCTGGGCGGGGGAGTTGCTGGCGGCCCACGGGTACGGGCAGTATGAGATCTCGAATTGGGCGCTGCCAGAGAAGGCAGAGGGCAGAAGTCGGAGGTCAGACCCGCAGGTTTCTGACCTCCGACTTCTCGCCCCCGGCCGCTATCAATGTCGTCACAATCTGCAGTACTGGCGCAACCGCCCGTACCTGGGGTTGGGGGCCGGGGCACATGGGTGCGCGGCGGGCTGGCGGTATTCCAATGTGCTGGCCCCCGGGGCGTACATCGCGCGGCTGGAGCATGGCGTGGTGGGCGAGTTCCCGTTTTCGCCGGCGGCGGTCGAGCGCACGCGGCAGACGCGCGCCGACGAGATGGGTGAGACCATGCTGCTGGGGCTGCGGCTGACCGCGGAGGGGGTCGGCGGCGCAGATTTCGAAGCGCGGTTTGGCGCCACGTTGGCCGCGGCCTATGGCCGCAGGCTGCGGCACTTGCGGGGCCTGGGGCTGCTGGCGTGGGATGAGGCGGGAGCGCGCCTGACGCCGGCGGGGCGCCTGCTGGGCAATCGCGTCTTCCGCGAATTCGTGTGAGGGCGAAGGCCGCCGGCGGGCCAGCGCCGTAAGCCTCAGCAACTGATGGGAACGCTCGGACCGGCTGGGCCGCTCGCCTGGTTAGCGGGGACACGAGGCGGGCATACCAGGCGCCGCGGTTCTACGACAGTGACGCCCACCAGGGCTGCCGCCGCCAGCATTGACCAGGTTCACCAGCGGCAGGCCGCGCGCCAGGATTTCGTGCGCCAGCAGGTCAGACGCCAGGGCCGTGCTCAGCCCACGGCTGGCGCTCTGGGCCGCGAACGACAGCGCGGCTGCCAGCCAGAAGTGCCAGGCCTCCGCCGCATGCACCAGGAGTAGGGGCCAGCCCGGCCAGAGCCATGGCGCCCGCCAGCAGCCGGGCGCGCCCTAGGCGATCTGACAGGCGGCCCAGGAGCAGGGTGGCGGGAATCGCCGCCAGCCCGTCCACGGTGGCGGTGCTCGCGACCAGGCTGGCCGAGAATTCAAGCGCCTGCATCGACATCGAACGGCCAAGCTGCGTCACGCTGATGCCGACCGTGGACAGCAGCGTTAGTCCAAGCAGTCAGCCAAAGCGGCGGACGAGGCGCGCCGGCGCTGGTGAGGCGGCCATCGCTTTCGGGGGCGCGGTGGCGGGGGGAGGCCGCAGGAGCAGGCCGATGACGAGCAGGCCAGCCCAGACGAACGCCAGCACCCCAAACATCACCGAGTAGCCCGACCACTTGAGCAGCAGGCCGACCGCAAACCCGCCGACCACGGCCCCCAACGGGCTGGCCAATGATAGACGGCTGAAAGATGCCCCGCGCCGCTGGCGCGCGACCAGCATCCCGGTCCACACGTTGGCCAGCGTGACCAGGACGCCTCCCGAAAATCAGAGGATGGAGGTCAGCAGCATGAGCTGCCAGAGCGCCGTGACCCGACCTGCCAGCGGCGCCGCCGGCAGGCTGAGCAGGGCCGTGGCAATAAACAGCCGGGGGTGTCCCAGGCGCGGGCCGAGCCAGCCCACCGCCAGGGGACCGGCCGAGTTGGCGGCGTACATCACAGGGAGAACAGCAGGTCAATCGTGATGCGCGATGCGCCCAACTCCGCGGCGTAAAGCGGCAGGACCGGGAACAGACCCATGCCGACAAACAGCACCATCACGCTGCCGAAGAATAGGAGGCGCGGCTGCTGAGACAGATTGCCGTTGGACATGGTTTGCTCCTGCTTCGCGGCGGATGGCATTCGGCGGCCAACAGCCCCGGTTCGCGGTTGCGCAGCACGAGCATAATATGCCAGCGCCGTCGCGCGAACGCCTGCCCAACGTCCTCGGCGCGTTCTTATCCAGGCTGATCGCTGCCGCCTAGGACAAGCGGGTGGTCAACGCCAGGTGCCCAACGCGCGCCGTGATGGGTCCGGCGTATGGCGCCAGTGCTCCAGAGGCCGAAGGCCGGCTACTTGACGCGCTGCAGAAGCTGGCTGGTCAGCTCGCGTAACGCCTGGCCGGCCGGTTCGGCTGCCCGGCAGCGAGCCAGGGCTTCAACCGCGCAAACGGTGGCGGCCTGCGCGCGGCGCTCGGTCTCGACGCGAGCGCCCAAATCGGCCAGCATCGCGGCCAGGCCGGCGACTGAGGCGCCCGGTACGTGCCGCTGCGCGTAGGCGCGCCCGAATTCTGGAGAGTGTTCCAGCCCGTAGACCACGGGCAGGCTCTTCTTGCGCGCCTCGAGGTCGCTGAGAGCCGACTTACCCGTGACGACTGAATCGCCCCAGATCCCCAGCAGGTCATCCTGCAGCTGAAACGCCAGTCCCAGGTTCAAGCCAAACTGATAGTAGTCGCCCAGGCGGTCGGAGCGGGCACCAGCCACCCAGGCGCCCAGGTAGGCAGCAGCGGCGATGAGGACCGCTGTCTTCTTTTCAATCATGGCCAGATACTCGGCCACCGTCACGCGCTGGCGCTGCTCGTAGGCCATGTCGAGATACTGGCCCTGGGTGAGCTCAAGACAGGTGTGATTGAGCTCGGCCAGCGTGGCAAGGGTCACGTCGGCCGGCACGCCCCGCTCGGCCAGGCGGTGTGGCGCCAGATACGCCAGCGTGAACATGGCATCGCCGGCGTTAATGGCCTGGGCCGCGCCCCAGCGCGCCCAGACCGTTGGGCGGCCATGCCGCAGTGGGCTGTTGTCCTGGATGTCGTCGTGGATCAGGGAGAAGTTGTGGATGAGCTCGACGGCGGCGGCCAGGGGCAAGGCTTGCTGCCATTCGCCGCCGGCCGCGGCGCAAGACAGCAGGCACAGCAGAGGCCGGATGCGCTTGCCGCCCGCGCCGCCATCGGTCCAGCCGAGATGGTAGGCGAGCATCTCGAAGTACTCGCTCAGATCACTGGCCGGCGCGCCGTCACGGTGAGACCCGGCGCGCCGAAGCGGCGTTTCGACTGCCTGGCGCAGCTCGGCTTCGAACGCGGGCAGATAGAGCGACGTCAGCGCGGCCAGGGACATTCGGATCAGGCGAGCGGCGCGGTCAGGTCGGGGCGTTCCACGAGCGGGATGGCCTGGAGCGCCTCCAGGTTGGCCGCGCCCGCGGCGAACATGGCGATGCGCAGCTCGCGGCTTAGTTCGTCGATGGTTTCAGTGACGGCCTCCAGCGAGACGGCCGCCGCCTTGATGAAGGGGCTGGCCAGCCCGCACAAGCGCGCGCCGAGCGCCACGCACTTGGCCGCGTCGATGCCGCCGCGCAGGCCGCCGGAGGCAATGATGGGCAGGCCGGCAGCGGCGCGGCGGACGTTCAGGATGGCCTGGGCCGTGGGGATGCCCCAATTGATAAAGGCGCCCGCAATGCGGCGCTGGGCCGCGGTGCGGGCGCGATGCATCTCCACCTGTGACCAGGATGTTCCACCGGCCCCCGCCACGTCGATGGCGGCCACGCCCGCACCGGCCAGTTGGCGCGCCGCCTGCTCAGAGATGCCCCACCCGACCTCCTTGGCGATGACGGGCACGGGCAGGGCGCGGCAGACGACCTCGATCTTAGAAAGCAGGCCAGCGAAGTTGGCATCGCCGTCCGGCTGGACGGCTTCCTGCAATGCGTTCAGGTGCAACACTAGCGCGTCTGCCTCGAGCATGTCAACAGCCCGGCGGCACTGATCCAGTCCATAGCCATAGTTGAGCTGGACGGCGCCAAGGTTAGCGAACAGCAGAATGTCCGGCGCGACCGCGCGCACCTGGAAGGTGGGAGCCAGCGCTTCGTCCTCGACGGCCGCGCGCTGCGAACCCAGGCCCATGGCGATGCCCGCGGCCTGGGCGGATGCGGCCAGGGTGCGGTTGAGGCGGCGCGCCTCCTCGGTGCCGCCAGTCATGCTGGAGATCAGCAGCGGCGCTCGCAGGCGCTTGCCAAACCAGGACACGCTGGCGTCGACGGCGGCCAGGTCCAGCTCGGGCAGCGCTTGGTGAATAAAGTGATAGCGCTCCAGGCCTGTGGTTAGCCCGGATTGCACGTCTTCTTCCAGGTTGATGCGGATGTGATCGGCCTTGCGAGCCGCCGTGCCCGTAACTTCAGTCATTGGACGGGGTTATATGGGAGTGGACGGTCGTAATCTTACCAGCCGGCCTGATGCCTGTCAATAAAATGACTGGCAGTCATTATTCGGCCAGGCTGCCTTGACAACCGTTAGCCGTGACATACAATGGGGCGAGCTTCACCCCACCCAAGAAAACACGCTTGTGAAGGAGACACATATGGCTGATACGCTTGACGAAGTGAAGGGCATTATCGTCGAATTGCTGGGAGCCGATCCCACGAAGGTCACGCCCGAAGCTCGCTTTCGCGAGGACCTGGAAGCTGATTCGCTTGACCTGGTTGAGCTAATCATGGCGTTCGAGGAGAAGTTCGGTGGCGAGATTTCCGACGAGGACGCCCAGAAGATCACAACCGTGGGTGAAGCCGTCTCCTACCTCGATACGCGCTTGAAGAAAGTCTGAGCCTCGCTGGCGGCGCCGCGCGCGAACAGGGTGGGCGAGATTTCGATCTCGCCCTTTTTTGTTTCCTGCCGGCGTGCCTCAAGCCGTCAGGAAGCCCCGCAGCGTGGGGGTGAAGCCGGGGAAGATCTCGCCCAGGGCCGAGTTGTTGAGGCGCCGCAGGCAGACCTCGGCCAGTACGTCGCGGTAGTCGGTCGTGACGGCCAGGTCGCCCGGGCCAACAAGCTGCTCAGCTGCCAGGCCCGGCCATTGGCCGTGGACGCGGCCGCCCGCCACGTGCCCGCCCAGCAGCAGCATCAGGCTGCCGTGGCCATGGTCCGTGCCCAGGCTGGCGTTCTCTGGCACCCGCCGGCCGAACTCAGATAAGGTGACGATCGTCAGGCGGTTCATATGGGCGAACAAATCGGCATGAAAGGCAGCCAGGCCCTGGCCCAGATCGGTCAACAGTGCGGCCATCAGGCCCTCGCTGCCGCCCTGCGCAAAGTGGGTGTCCCAACCGCCGGCGTCGATCGCCGCCGCCTCTAGCCCCACTTCAGCCTTAATCAACATGGCGATCTGGCGCAGGCCCAGGCCGAACTCGCTCTCGGGATAACGCGCGCCGCCGGCCGGCACATAGCCGAGAGGATCGAGCGCCTGGAGGGTCTCGAGGATGCCGAGCGTTTCCTGGCCCAGGCGATTAAGCGGTTCGCCGCCGGCATATAGGGACGCAAGCGCGGCCTGCATCTGGTTGACGGCGCGCGCGTCGCCGCCCAGGTGGAAGTCGACGATCGAGCGCAGCGCCGAGACGGGCACGGCGCCGCTCAGGCTGCGCTGGGGCAGTTGGCCCAGGCCCACGGCCCGCAGCGGTGAGGGGTTGCTGGTGTTGAGCGTTGCCAGGTGGCGGCCAATCCAGCCCGAGGCGGGGCCACGCTCGTCCTCCACACCGCGCTCCATGAGCTCCATGGCACGGAAATGGCTGCGCGATTCGTCGGGCGCGCCGCAGGCGTGGATGGGAGCCAGGTGGCCGGCCTCCCAGACGGGCAGCAGCGGGCGCAGGGCCGGGTGCAACCCAAAGAAGCCATCCAGGTCCACGGCGCGGGCCGCCGCGCTGGCACGCCGGTCGTCCGGACGCGGGATGGCCAGGGTCGGGCGGCGGTTGTAATAGGCGGCTTCGCCGTGCGGCACGACCAGGTTGAGGGCGTCGGCCGCGCCGCGCAGAAAAACGACCACGAGCGTATCGCCGCGCGGAGCCGTCTGGGCAGGCGCAAATGCCAGCCGCGGCATCCAAGCCGGCCAGGCAACGGCGCTTGCCAACACAGCCGCTGCCTGGATGACGCCGCGCCGGGTGTCCGTCATAGACATGCGACCTCCTCACAGGCCGGCCTCGATGCGGCCGGGTTTAGTGCCATTGGAAAGCGGGTGACGCCAGCAGCCCGGCGGCCAGGATGGCGGGCAGCTCAGCCTCGGCGGCGCCCGCCGCGTTTAGGCTGGACAAAAGCGCGTCGCGCTCTGCCAGGGAAAAGCGACGACCCAAGAGCAGCAGGGCCAATTCGCCGGCCAGCTCCGTGGGCGGCAGCGCGCCGGCCGGCAAATCGATGCGCGTGCCATCGATCTCGTTCCGCGCCAGCGCCAGGGCGAATTGCCAGCGGGGCATGAGATTGCCAGCCCAGGGCGCCGCCTGATCAGGGTAGCCATCGGGGGTGGGCCACGCAAAGTAAGCCTGGCCCATGCGCTGCAGATAATCGTGCAGGGCAGAGCCGGCGTCGGTCTCGGCGTTGAGCTGCCGCAGCGCCGAAACGACGAAGTTGACGGGGCGCTTGAACTTGGCCATGGGGAGGCCGGGGACGACGGCCAGCCCGTCAAGCAGAATGACGCGCAGCACGGAGCGGATGTCGCCCGACGTGGCGAGGTAGGTCGCCGCCGCGCGGGCCACGATCTCGGCCGGCGGTTCGTCGGCCAGCAGTCGCCGGCACAGCTTGAAGGCAAGGTGGTGGGCGGTAGCGGGGTGCACGGCCAGCCGCTCGAGCACGCGCTCGGCCTCGCGCTGCCCGGCCGGCTCCAGGCGCAGGCCGAGCACGGCCTTGGCGGCCGGGTCGTGCCGGGCGGCCTCGAAGGCAAACTGGCCTCGCCAAAAGCGCTGCTTGACCGTCCAACCAGTGAGGGCGCGCGCCAGCTCCATCACGTCGGTCTGGGTGTAGCCTCCGGCCAAGCCCAGGGTGTGCAGCTCCAGCAGCTCGCGCGCGTAGTTCTCGTTCGGCGCACCGGCGGTGTTGGCCTGGTTGTCCAGATAAACCAGCATAGCCGGTGAGTGGGCCGAGGCCCACAACAAATCGTGGAAGCTGCCCAGGGCATGAGCGCGGATCACCTCGCGGTCGTCCACCGTCTTGAGGAACCAGCAGTCCCCTTTGTCGACGCTGATGTGGAAGTGATCGCTCCAGAACTCGACTATGACCTCGTAGAGCTGGCGGCGGCTGTAGACCTGGCGGATCAGCGTGGCTTGGCGCAGCTCGGCGGGCACGCTGCGCGTGTCGAGATTGTCAAACAACCTGTCGCCTTGGTCGGCGAGGTCCTGCGCCGGCAACCCCAGAGTCTCAAAGCGCCGCAGGCGCCAGGCGGCGGGTCCGTCGTCGATCAGCGTGGGCGCGAGCTGTTCGTCTACCCAGGCCTCCACGCCGATCGCCGCCATGCGCGCGCGCTCGGCCATGCGCGGTCCATAGGTGAGCCGGCTCAGCGCCAGCCAATCGGCGGGCGGCAAGCCAGGCGCCTCGCCCACGGCCGGCTCGGCCGGACCGCCGAGGCGGGCATAGATGGGGGCGCAAGCGGCAGCGGCCGCACTGGTGCCCACCAGGCCTGCCAGGCGCAGGAATTCACGGCGGCTGAGGCGCGACGGCATGGCCTAGCCTGGCTGCGAGGCGGCTGGGGCCGTCAGGGGAGGGGGCGGCTCAACGGTTGGGGCAGCACTCCAGCGCAGCAGCGTGAAGAGGGCGGCGCCCAGTGCGGTTACGCTCGCCAATGGGATCACCACGAACCAGCCCACGATCGGAAAGGCAGCGGCCAGCTCGAGCGCAATCGCCGCGCGCGCGAAGGCGCCCAGCGGGGTTGCGCCGCTGCCATGCCGCTGTATCTCTCCCGCCATCTTGGCCGCCAGGCCGGCAGCGCCCAAGCTGGAGAAGGCCAGCACCACGACGATCAGCCCCCAGCCTGCCAGCCTGGCTGGGCCGAAAGGCAGGGCGAGCAGGATGGCGATGGGGATGACGAGGGCCGCGCCCGTTACGCCGCCGAGCCAGAAGCAGCGCCAGGGCGTGCGTTCGAGGCGCAGCCGAGCGCGCTCGATCACCGCTGGAAAGAGCAGCCACCAGGCGGTCAGCATGCCGGGGAAGAGAATGCCAAGGGTGAGCAGGATGCCAAAGATCGCGGAAACGTCTGCCATCGTTGGACTGAGCTCCTTTCGCGCCCGCAGGCGTGCGCTGGCCAGCCATCATTGCGGCTGGCGCGTGGTTGTGTCCTATCTGTGATTACAGGCTGAGCGGGGTGGATGTTGCAGCGGGGCTAGCGCAGGGCGGCCAGCTCGGCTTCGGCGCGGCGGACCTCCGTCGCCAGGTCGGCCGCCATTTCCGCAATCAGGTCGCGCCCCGCGCGGCGGGCAAAGAGGGCTTCGAGCTTGAGTTGCACGGCCGGCGTGCCGGCCAGGTGGTTGAGCTCGGCCTCGAGGCTGGCGGCCAGCGCGGCCAGGCGGCCAGTTTCGGCGCGCAGTTCGGCCAGGAGCTCGGTCCGGGTCTTGGGCGTGGCCGGTCCAGCGGCGGCATAATCGGGAGCCTGGGCCAGACGACGCAGCTGGGCCAAGTCCTGCGCGGCGTAGGCCGCGTTGACCTCGGCCATGCGCGCCGCGCGACCCTCGCGGTCGGCCGCGTTCGCGGCCAGGTCAGGGTGGAAGCGCTTGGCGAGGGTGCGATAGAGCTGTTTGAGCTCGGCTTCCTGCTGTGGATCAGGCTCGGTTGGGGGCGGCGGGGCGGCCGGGGGCGTTTGAGCGCCGCGGCCCCAGGCGCTATTGTGCTGCGCGACCGCGTCGTCGGGCAGGTCGGGCGAAGCCGCGCGCTCGCCCCACAAGGTCCGGCGGGCAGATACGCGGCGCGCCTCGGCCAACTCCACCTCGAGCGCCTCCAGGCGCTGCTGCAGCGCGCCCAGACGGCGTTCAAGCTCAGCATTGAACTGGGCCAGCTCCAGGCGCGAGTTGAAAAGGTCTAGCTCGAGAGCGGCGACCTTCTCCCGCTGTTGCGCCAACGCGGCCTGCGCGGCGGCCAATTCGGGGTCGGCCGGCGGGGGAGGCGGCTTGGGCTTGCGCTTCCAGAACATGGGCGGGGAAACCTGGCCGATGATAGCACAAAAGCCGCCTGAGGTTCGTGCTAGCCCATCACCCCGCGCTCAAAGAGCGAGAGCAAGCAGGCGCCCAGCCCCAGCAGGACAACGTAGGGTAGCAGACCAAACCAACCCGCGAAGGGAGCGGCGCAGGCCAGCCCCACGGCGACGCCGCCGAGCGCCGGGCGCAGGCTGGGGCTGCCGTCAGGCGCCAGGCGCCCGCCGACCAACTGCGCGACGCCCCCCAGGCCCAGGGTCGCGGCGATAGCGAGCAGCACGAGCAGGACAAGCGCCGGCACCACAAAAAGCTGGATGCCGGTCCAATCTGCCAAAGCCAGCAAGGCCGTGATGATGGCGCCCACAAAGATCCCGTTGATCAAGCCAACCACGAGCGCGCGGCCTGGCGACCGCTCGGCCACGGATTGGGCCCGCGCCAGGCGGTCGGGAAACAGGGCGGCCAGCACGGCGAAGAAGGCTGCCAACACCAGGCTGCCAACCAGCAGCAGGCCAAGCACGCGGATCACGTCAGTCATGGGCGTCTCCGAAGCAAGCGAACGAGGGGATGGCGCAAGAGCAGCGCATGGCCGGCAAGCCACAGGGCCGCGGCGCCCGCCAGGGCCAAAGCAGCATCTCGCGGCGAAGGCGCCAAGCCGGCCAGGTCCAGCCAGCGGCTATCGAAGGGCAGCACGATCTCGCGGGGCCAAGCTAGCGCCGTGGTGAGGGCCATCTCAAGTGTGTGGAGCGGATCGAGCCAGGCAGCCCAGGCCGCCTGGGCGCGTGCGGCCAGGTCCCCCAGCCCCGGCGCCGGCAGAGGCAGGTTCCCCCATCGATTGAGCTGCGGCTCGATAAAGGGCCACGTTAGGATCGATAGGAGCATGGCGCCCACAAGCTGGACACCCAACACAAGGCGCGGGAGCAAGCGCCGGGGAGGGTGGACACCAGGCGGTGCGCCCGGTTGGGTTGGCGACAAAGCCTGCAGCACCGCTGGCGCCAGGTCGCGGTTCAGGCTGGCCGCCGGCAGCGCTTCCAGGCGGGCGAAGAGCGCGCGCAGCGCCTCCAGGCGGGCAGCGCAGGCCGGGCAGCGCGCCAAGTGCGCCGTCAGCTCCGCCTGCTGCTTGGCGGCCAGCACGCCATCCAGGTACTCGTTCAGGGTCTCGTCGGTGAGGTGGGTGTCCATCGATCAGTTTGAGTCAGCCGGGCGGATCAAGCAAGCGGGCCAGGAGCTTGCGCGCGCGGAACAGATGGCTCTTGACATCGCTTACGGGCAGGTTCAGGGTCGCGGCGATTTCGGCGTAGCTCAAGTCCTGAAAGTGGCGCAGCTCGATCACCGCTCGGTAGTGGGGCGGCAGGCTGAGAATGGCAGCGCGCACCGCGGCGGCCTCCTCGGCCCGCACCTGCGCGGCGGCCGGATCATGTGTGGCCGGCGCGGCCAACGGCGCGTCGCGCTCGTCGTCGAGCGCCAGGGTTGCCGGCCGGCGCGCCTCGAGGTGGTTGAGACACAGGTTGGCCGCGATACGCCTGATCCAGGGACCAAATGGGCGTTGGGGGTCATAGTGGTGCAGGCGCTGATAGGCGCGGATAAAGGTCTCCTGGGCCAGGTCTTCGGCGGCCACCCGCTCGCCCAAAAGGCGGTAGCAAACGTTATAGACCGAGGCCTGGTAGCGCTGCACCAGTGGGCCAAAGGCCTCGGGGTCGCCGTGCCCGAGACGCTCAACCAGCGCCTGGTCGCTGGGTTCATCTTCGGCAGGCGGGCGGCCATCGCGGCTCGGGGTGAGCATGGATCAAAAGGAATACAGGCCTCGGTCCGCCAAAGTTGCAGCAGACCCGATCGGCGCCGGGCCTTTCCTCCTGGGCCGGCTGACCGGGGGGTCAAGCGCGCGGGCCGAAGATGCGGGATACCCCGGACAGGACTAGGCCGGCGAAACCGAGCAGCATGAGATACCAGCCCAGGCCCAGGGCCCACGGCGCGTTCAACACCTCGCTGGCCGCAGGCCTTAGCACGAGCACGGCCCACAATCCCACCGAGCCGCCCAGCCCGGCCAGCGCCGACTGCAGCAAAGCACTCAAGTCGCGCGGCAGATAGACTACGACGACCAGGGCTAACAGGGTCAGGCCGGCGACCAGCAATTGCAGCCGGTATTCGGGATCGGCGTAAGCGCTCAGCAGATAGGGATAGGGGGGGACCACTATGAACGCCAGCAGCAGCCCCAGGAGCAGCAGCAGCACACCGCCAGGCTCTGCCAGGGCTGGCAGCATCGCGCGCAGGCCTGACCGCGGTGGTCGCGGGGCCGGGCGAGACACGGCGCCGAGGGGCGGTATGGCTAGAGTAGAGGCCGGCCGGGCGGCCACCAGACCGCACAACAGGGCCAGGCAGGCCAGCGGGATCAGGAAGATCAGGCGGCTGAGGGGCAGGCTGCCGTCGCGGGCGCCGGGCATAAAGGTCACCCATTCAGACAGCTCGTAGCCGTTCAGACGCAGGGCGGCAGCGGGATGGGTGAGCCAGGGCAGCCAATAGCCGGCGACGGCCAAGGCGAGGGCGGCGAAGCGGCGCATCAGGCGTCCGGGGGCAGGACGGTGCCGACCAGGGCCGCGATCTCGCCTTCTTCGGCCTGCTGGGCGGTGAAGTAGTCGAGCATGAATTGCGACCGGCGCAGGCGCAGCGCCATTGGGGCCACTTCGCGGATGTCGGCCGGCGTGGCCGTGGTCCGGTCGTCGGCGGCGGCTACCGCACGCGCGGCTTCGAACAGCGTTATCTCGGCGCGCAAGGAATCGATCAGCAGGCGGCGCACCAGTTCTAGGCCAGCCCGTTCGGCCTCAGGCGCCAGCGCGACGCCCGGCAGGCGCTGGCGAGCCGCCTGGATCTCTTGGCGCGCGGCCAGGGTCTGGTCGGCATAGGCGGCAATGGTGGCTTGAGGATTGGCCAGGTAGGCACGCACGCGACGATAGGCCTCCAGGCGCTCGGCCGGATCGGCCAGGCCGTGGACGATGAGCCGCAGCCCAAACCGGTCGAGGATCTGAGGGCGCAGCCGGCCTTCCTCCGGGTTAAGCGAGCCGATCAAGGCAAAGCGCGAGCGATAGGTGGCTGCCAGCGGGCCGCGGCGCACGGTGTAGATGCCCTGCGCGGCCGCGTCGAGGATCGCATCGGCCACCTCGTTAGGCAGCAGGTTGACCTCGTCGATGTACAGGAGGTTCTGATCGGCATGGCTCAGAATGCCGCGCTGTAACTGCATGCGGTTGTGCCGCGCGGCGCGCTCGTCCAGCCCGCCGACCACCTCCTCCAGCCGGGCGTGCAGCGGCAGCTCGACCAGGCGCACGGGGTCGCGATAGGTCAGCGGCTGGCCCTCGCCATATTTCTTGGCGCAATCGGGGCAGACCGCGTCCATGCCGCCGGTCTCGACGTCTTCCGGCAGGCAGCCATAGGGGCAACCCGAGCGGTTCACCAACGGCAGCAGGTCCGACAGGCTGCGCACGGCCGTTGTCTTGCCGGTGCCGCGCGGCCCAACCAACAGCACGCCGCTCAGGTTCGGGTTGATCAGGCTCAGCAGCAGCGCCAGCTTCATTTCGCGCTGGGCGACTAGCGCCAGGAAGGGAAACGGCGTGGGCTCGGTGATGCTGCGCGGTTCGGGTGATTCGGCGCGCAAGAAGCGCCGCCCCGACGCCTGTTCCATCAATTCCTTCAGTGAGGCGGGGCCAGCCATGACCTAAGCCTCGCGCTGGCTGCCGCGCTGCGCCAGCCGGTAGGCCTGCCGGGCCTGGGCCGCTTTCCACTGGCGGCGCTCTTCGTCGCTCTCGAGTTGAAGCGGCGGCACCGGGGCTGGGCGGCCGGCGGCATCGATCGCCACGTAGACGAAGTAGGCGGTGTTGGTGTGGGAGTTGGCGCCTGTCAGCAGGTTCAGGGCGGTGACCTCGATGCGGACCTCCATCGAAGTGCGCCCGACGTAGGTGAGCTCGGCGGTCAAGTTGACCAGGTCGCCAATGTGGATCGGCTCGCGGAACAAGACCTGGTCGACGGCCACGGTGACGACCTCGCGCTGCGCATGGCGCATAGCGACCGACGCGCCCGCCTCGTCCATCAGCTTCATGATGTGGCCGCCGTGGACATTGCCGTTCACGTTGGCTTGGACCGGCCCCATCAACTGGGCCAGCGTGATCCGCGACTCGGCCACGCGGCGCGGGGTCAGGTCAGGCCGGGCATCCACAGGCGGCAAGCGGCGCACGTCAGTCGATGTCCTGGACCGAATCCATGTCCAACGGGTCAAGCCGGTGGGCGGCCTCTTCCAAGACGTCGAGCGTGTCGTAGCTCAGGTCGGCCATCATCGGCGGCAGGGCCACAGACATGGGCAGGCGGACGCGCGGCGGGGCCGGCGGCGGCGCGCGGCGCGGTTCGTCGCTGCCGCCGCGCTTGCGCAGGATGCGGAAGTCTCGGGCCAGCCAGCCCACGTACTCGCCGCGCACGGAGAAGACCAGGCCCTTGGGATCGATCCAGCCGATCCATTCCCCCTGTGGGTTGTAGAGGTAGCGGCCGATCAGCATGGCGGCCCAATCGCCGCGGCTTGTGTAGATGGGAAACTGCGCCGTCATCGTCACAATCCTGTTGCTTGGGCTGAGATTATAGGCCAGAAACGCGAATTGGTCGTCACGCGCGGCGGCCGGCTACTGCCGGGCGAGCGCCTGGTAGACCGCCAGCAGTTGCTGGGCCGAGCGGGCCCAGGTGAAGCCTTTAACGCGCTCAAAGCCCCGGGCTACCAGCCGGGCCCGCAGCGCTTCGTCAGTGGCGGCCCGGTGCAGGGCAGCCGCCAGGGCGTCGACGTCGGTAGGCGGCGCCAGCAGGGCCGCATCGCCGGCCACTTCGGGCAGGCAAGAGGCCGTCGAGGTGACCACGGGCGTGCCGCAGGCGTAGGCTTCTAGCAGCGGCAGCCCAAAGCCTTCATAGGTCGAGGGGTACGCGAAGACGCGCGCCGCGGAGTAGAGGGCTGGCAGGTCCTCGTCGGCGACGAAGCCGGGGAACATCACCCGGTCCTGAAGGCGGCTGCGCTCGACCTCCGCGAAGATCGCGTCGTACAGCCAGCCCTTGCCGCCGGCAATCACGAGGTTGAGGCCCTGTTCGGGCTGCCGTGCCAGCGCCTGGATCAGGCGAGCGTAGTTCTTGCGCGGTTGGAGGGTGCCCACGGCCAGCACAAACGGAGCAGCGCCGAGGCGATAACGCGACCGTGCCGCGGCCAACCGGGCGGGATCGCGCACCGGCTGAAAGACCGGGTTGACGCCGCTGTAGAGCACCGTAATCTTCTGGGGCGCGGTGCCGTAGATGGCCACCAGGTCGTCGCGGGTGGCGGCGGAATCGGCTAGGACGTGGTCGGCGCGCACGACCGAGCGCGGCACGACTTTGTTCAGATAGGCGCGCAGAACTGGCACGGCCGATTCCGGGTCACGCACGAAGGACAGATCGTGCACCGTGAGCAGGGTGCGGGTGCGCGGCAGCGTGGGCGGCAGGGTGAAATCGGGGGCGTGAAAGAGATCGATCGGCCCGGTCAGCCAATCGACCGGCAGTGGTAGGCGGGCCCGGTGCCAAAGTCGGGCAAACCACCGGTCGTCGAAGGGCAGGGCGTGGACGTGAAAATTGGTGCCGAGCGGCGGCAGCGGCTGGGCCGGCGCGCGCGGTGGCGAGGCGTAGATCAGGCGATACTGGTTGTCAGCGTCGACGGTGGCCAGCGCCCCCAGCATCTCGCGCGTGATGCGGCCGATGCCGGCGCCCTGGCGCACCGCGGAGGTCGCGTCGAAGCCGATTCGGATGGGCATTCACCGGCCTCAGCCGACATCGTTGTAGGTCCAATAGCGGTTGACGAAGAAGTTCCACAATAGCACGACCGTAACGGCGGTGGCCAGCGACAGATAGCGCCCTACCAAGATGGGATCGATGCTGATCAGGCGCTGGAGGGCGGCCAGCCGGCGGTAAGGCTCTAGCACCGTGGCAAAGACCAGGGTGCGGATGCCCAAGCCTGCCAGGTTGACCAGAGTGAACTGCGCGAGCTGGCGGCGGATGGACTTGGTGCGGCTGTCGGGATATGTCCAGTAGCGGTTCCAGGTGAAATTGCTGACGATAGCCGCCGTGAAGGAGAACGCCTGGGCGATCAGATCGTGGAAGAACAACAGGCTGGTGAAAATGAAGAGCGTGCCGGCGTCTACGATGAAGCCGATGCCGCCGACGGCCAGGAACTTGAGGAAGCGCTCGCCTTCTTTGCGGCCCTGGTGTGTGAGACTGAGCATTTTGGACATAGGCTGGGCAGAGACCCGCTTTCTACAGGCTGGCGCCGGCCGGTGGCGTGGCGTGCGGCGAACGGGCAAGATAAACCAACAGGCTGAACAAGCCAGCTAAGGTGAAATGAACATTGTTGACGTATAGGTTGTCGAACAATTGATGCACGCTGACGTGAGCCCAGGCGCCCAGCAAGCCAATCGCTAACCCTCGAGCCAATCCATCCGATCGACGGATGACGCGGAGGGTGAGCGCAACAACGCTGGCCCAAAAAGCCAGGTACGCGGCCAGGCCTACCAGGCCTGTTTCGGCGAGCACGTTCAAATAGATCATGTGCGCGTGCCCCAACGCGTTGGGCCAGTTGAGCAGGGCATAGCGCGGATAGGCTGGACCGTAGTTGCCCAGGCCGACACCGAGCCAGGGAAAATCACGCACCATTCCGGCGGCGGCCTGCCAGTGGGCCAGGCGCTCGACGATAGCGAAATTGCTGGCATCGATTTCGACACCGCGTACGTCCGTGACCGTGATGACGTCACCGAGATCACCGAGCCGGGCGGCGATGCTGGCTGGCAGCAGTCCGGCCCAGGCCAGAGCCGCGACCAGCGCACCGCTCACGGCCACCAGCGCCAGCCCCTGCCACGGGCGCCGGGGCGCGGCGACCATCAGCATGAGGCCGGCCGCCGCCGCGCCCAGCCACGCCCCGCGCGAGAACGTGACGAAAAGCCCGGCCAGCAGGACGGCAGCCGCAAAACCGGGCAGGGTTATAACCGCCCAGCCTGGCCAAAGGCGCGGTTGGGTCTGGCCACGGCTGACCCAGGCAGCCAGGCCGGCCGGCGCCACCCGGACGGCGGCCAGGCCAGTCAACAGGCGGCGCGCCGCGGCAGCGACCACGGGTGTGAGCGCGGCCCAGGCCAACCCGGCCGCCACCGGCCACAACAGGCCTAGGAAGCCGCCCAGGGGATTGGGCTGCTCGAAGGTGCCATAGGCGCGAAAGATGCCGCCGGCCAACTGGAAGTGCTCGGGACCCGTGCTCCGGAACTGATACTGCCAGAGCGCCAGCGCGGCCTGCGCCAGGCCAGCCAGGAGCACGAACGCCAGCAGCGCGCGCGCCCGGCCGCGCCGTGTCTCGGCGGTTAGGATGACGAGGGTGACGCCGATCTCGGCCCATTTGATTAGTTCGCGGAGTCCTTCTTCCAGAGAAATGGCCCTGAGCAGCGATACCAGGCCAACGGCGAGGTAGACAGTTAGCGGCAGCAGCAGCGGCAGCCGGGGCAGGCGGATTTGACGCTGGGCCAGGCTGCGCGCGAGCCATCCTGCTAGGGCCAGGGCGAAAAAAGCCTGGCCCAGATCAACTGGAAGCGTGGGAAACGAGATGAAAAGATAGGCGCGCGTAGGGCCAAGCAGCATGGCCAGGCCCAGGCCGGCGAGTGGTTCCCAGATGGCAGCAGTGACCAGAACTACCGCGCCCAGCACGGCCACGCCGGCAAGCGGCGAAAGCCTGGCCAGGAGCAAGCCGGTGCACACGCTCAGCGCGGTCCAGGCAGCCGGGTGCCAGCCAGCAGCTGCCAGCGGCAAGCGTGGGCCGGAACGGGCGAGGATCATGGACAAGGCCGGCCAGTCATCCGGCTGCTATTGCATCACCTGGCGGAAGTAGGCGATGGCCTGGGCCAGGCCGTCCTCGAGGGGCGTTTCTGGCGCCCAGCCCAGGGTCTCCTGGGCTTTGGTGATGTCCGGGCGGCGGCGCTGGGGATCGCCCTGGGTGCGGCCGCCGGGCACGAACTCGATGCCGGCCGCGTTGCCCGTAATGCGGTTGATGACCTGGGCGAATTCGAGGATGGTGACCTCGCGCGGATTGCCGAGGTTGACGGGCATGTGCTCGTCGGACGCCAGCAGCGCCAGGATGCCGCTGACCAGGTCGGCCACGTAGCAGAAGCTGCGCGTCTGCGACCCGTCGCCGTAGACGGTCAAAGGCTCGCCGCGCAGCGCCTGGCCGACGAAATTCGGCACGACCCGGCCGTCGTCCAGCTGCATGCGTGGCCCATAAGTGTTAAAGATGCGGACGATGCGGGTGTCGACGCCGTGCGCGCGGTGGTAGGCCATAGTGATGGCTTCGGCAAAGCGCTTGGCCTCGTCGTAGACCGAACGCGGACCGACCGGATCGACGTGGCCCCAATAGGTCTCCTTCTGGGGATGCTCCAGCGGATCGCCGTAAATCTCGGAGGTCGACGCCAGCAAGAAGCGCGCGCCCTTGGCTTTGGCCACTCCCAGGGCGTTGTGCGTGCCCAGCGCGCCCACTTTCAGCGTCTGGATGGGCAACTTCAGATAGCTGGTGGCCGCCGTCTGTGACGGGCTGGCAGGCGAGGCGAAGTGCAGCACCGCGCCGAGTGGACCGTCGACGAAGATGTAGTTGGAGACGTTGTGCTTGATGAAATGAAAATCGCCACGGCCCGCCAGATGCTGGATGTTGCGCGTGCTGCCGGTAATAAGGTTGTCCATAACGATCACGCTGTGGCCGGCGTCTAGCAGGCGGTCACACAAGTGTGAGCCTATAAAACCGGCCCCGCCGGTGATCAGGATACGCATGTCGCGGTGAGTCCTTTGGGTGTGAGTTGCCCGGGTTGGCTGGCGGGATTGTAGCACAACGCGCGCTGAGCGGTCCGCAGGCGGCGGCGCGCGTCAATCGGCGGAGGGCGCGGCCAGGACGCGTAAGCCGGCCCGGGCCGTATCCTGGCGGCCCACGGCGAGGCTGCGCAGGTGCTGGATGCCGCCCAAGGCCAGGAAGAAGGCATAAGAGAGATCGACCAGAAACAGCCCATGATCTACCAGTCCGTGCGCCAGCATCGCCGCGACGAGGCCCATCAGGCCGACCGCCAGGGCCAACAGCGATCGTCGCTCGGGCTGCGCCAGGCCTTCGGACGGGCCGGCGGGGCCGGCCAGGCGGCGGGACACCTCGAGGCCCGCCTGCCAGAACCCAACGAGCAGCCACAGGCCGCACGCTAGGCCCAGGAGGCCAAAGCGGCTGAGGAAGTCGAGCAGCAGGTTGTGCGGGTGAGACAGATTGGGTTCCTGCCAGGCCTCGGGCAGGATGTAGCGGCCGCGGTATTGATAGAGGAAGTTGTCAGGGCCCACGCCTAACCAGGGGTGATCGCGGAACATGCGCCAGGCCGAAACCCACAGCTTGACGCGGAAGAAGGTTGTGCCGCCGGTGAAGTCCAGCAGGCCGGCAAAGCGCGGCGTACGCGCCAGCAGGGGTAGGGCGGCCACCCCGGCCGCCGCGCCCCCCGCGAGCACCAGCCAGCCGCGCCGGCCCAACCAACTGACGAGGACCACAGCCAGCCCGGCCGGCACGCCCAGCAAGAGCGCGCCCTTGGAGTAGGTGAGGAGCGTGGTGACGGCCAGGATGGCAGCGGCCAGCGCGTGGGCCCAACGGCGCGCGCCGTCGCGGCCGATGAGCACGGCCGCCACCGTGATGGGCAGCGCGCGCTCGAGATACAGGCCCAGGTTGTTGGGCGAGCCATAGACGCTGCGAATGCGGGCGATGCCTTCTTCAGCGGTGATGAGGTTGGTAGCCGTCACGTACTGGTAGAGGCCGATGAGGGCCACCAGCACTGCTCCCAGCACGAAGAAGTCGGCCAGGCGCCACAGGGACCGGCGGTCGAGCGCAATCGTGCGCAGCAGAACGAAAAAGAGGACGGGTTCCAGTACCACCAGGCGGTACTCGCGGATGGCAACCGGCTTTAGCTCGGCCGCGGCCGTGCTGAGCGTGGCAACGGCCAGGTAAGCCAGTACACCCCAATCGAGCGCCGTAGGCCGAGGCCAGATGATGCCCGGCGGGGGTTGGGTCCCCCGGCCAGCCAGGCGGGCGAGCCAGGGGCGGGCGTTGTGTCCCAGCCAGGCGGCCAGGGTGAGCCCGATACAGACCTCCACCATGGAGAAACCGCGCTGCCAGAGCAGCCGGTACTGCAGATAAAAAGGGACAAAGAGCAGAGTGAAGGCCAGCCCCAGGTCTAGCCGCAGGTAGAAGAGCACCAGCAGCGCCGCTAATGCGGCCAGGGCCAGCACGACCGATGGCGAGTAATAGAACAGCCCTGCGGTGAAAGCGGTCAGGGTGATGGGCAGCGCGTCGCCGAAGCGGCGCGACAGGCTGGCGGTTTCGCTGCCCCAGGCCAGCCAGGAGGTGATGTAGAGCAATGCGCTGGCCGCGGCCGTGATCCCAAGCTGGCCCGTGAGGCCCAGCCGCCGCCAGCCGCGCTGCAGCCGGCCGGCGGCGGCCGGCCAGGGCAGTCCGCGGCCGAAGCGGACGGCCCCGCCCAAAGCAAGCAGCGCCGCGATGGCTAGCGCCAGGCGTGCCGCCTCGAAAGTCCAATCGCGCTGGACGCGCCCAACCGAAAAGCCTGCCAGCGCCCACTGATCCCAGCCGCGGTCGGGCGTGATGACGGCCGTATGGATCTCGTCAGGCGCCAGGCCGCTGGCGGCCAGGATCGTGGACACCCGCGGCGCGCCCTCCTCGGGCGCGGTGAGAACGATGTAGGCGCCGCGCGCATCGGTGGGCAGGCGATTCCCCGGCCGGCCGTCAACCCAGACGTAGAGATAGCCGCGATAGTCGCCGCGCCGCACCGCCAACCCCAAGTCGGTGCCCTCGAAGGTGAAGGTCACGGCCGCGTTGGCGTAGTCCTCGGGGATGTCGGCGCCCAACTCGGAAAATTCCCAGTTGCCCGTGTAGCGGGCCGCCGGAACGAGGGCGTCGTAGTTGCCGGGCGGCGCCGCGGCTGGCGCGACCTGGCTGGCCTGGAGAGCCTCGCGCAGGGCGGTGGGCTGGCCCGCCTGGTCGAGCAGCGCGAACCCCCAGCGCGGGTCATCGTACGGCGCGTCCGGTTGGAAGGTCTCCAGCGCCAGCACGCCGGCCCACGGCCATTCGCGCGCGGCGCGCTGGTAGGCCGCCCGGGTATAGGCCGCCTGCTGTTCGGGCGTGCTCTGGCCCCAGGGCGAGGCCAGCCGGTTCCAGCCGAAGTTGCCGCCCCACAGCAGCTTGTGAGCATCGCCGTTGCGGACCATGACCGCCCGCAGCAGCGTCAGGCGGGAGAAGTTGAGCAGCGCGGGGTTGGCCTGGCGGTCGTCTGGGCCCGTGTAAAAGCCATAGGGTTTTCCGGCAGCGGCATCGAAGTAGCGGCCGGCGCCGAGGTCATACAGCTGCTGCAGATAGGCAGCGTCGCTCCAATTATCGGGCCCAGTTTCTACGGTCGGGGCCAGCGCGGCGGCCAGCACCGTGGCCGCTGCATCGGCGGCGTGAATAGCGGCGTAGGCGCTCTGCAGCAGCCCGGCATAGCCTGCGGCCGACGGCGGCTGGTGGCCCCAGCCCGAGAGCAGATTGGGCTCGTCCCAAATCTGGTAGACATCGATCCGCTCGCCGTAGCGGCGCGCGAAGTCTCCGGCAAAGCGACCGAAGTCGGCGGCCGAGGCCGGCGGGGCGCTGTGCGGCCGGCCGGGCTCGCGCGCCCACTCCGGCGCGTAGTTCAAAACGGCGATCAACGAATGCTGGCGGCTGACAGCGGCCTCCACGATCTGATCCCAGGTTGACCAATCGTAGCTTCCCGGCCGCGGCTCGATCAGGTCCCATGGAAAAGTCTGGCGCAGCCAGGGAATACCGGCCAGCTGCTCCAGTGCCGCGCCTGGAGCGGCGTATTGTTCAAGCGCCACGTTGACACCGACAATGGCGGCGGGGCGCTGGTCCAGGGCGGGGTCGGGCAGGCCCTGTACGGTTCCGAACGTCAGGGAGGCGTGCTGGTGGGTGACGGCGAGCAGGCCTGACAGGCTCGCCGCGAGAGCCAAGAGAGAGACCGCAAAGGAGAAGCGCTGCATGTTCCTGGCCACGCGTGGCCCGCTCTCAGCGCGCCCAACGAGGCTGGGCGCTGAGGCCATCGCCGGTGATTTGTTGGTTCAGGCCGGTGTCTGGGTCGAGCAGCCAGAGGTTGCCCTGGTAGACCACGGCAATCAGCTGGCCATCCGGCGACCAGGCGACGACCTCGTTGGCACTCAGGCCCGCCTGACCTTCAGGGGGAAAGAGGTGGTGGGCGTTGCTGCCGTCGCGGTCCATCAGGCCCAGACGATAGGTGCTGAATGGAGAGTTGTTGGGGTCAGTGGCCTGCAGGAATGCCACCCGGTAGCTCGTCTCGCCGCGGGCCGTGATGATCGGCGGAGACGGCATTGGATTGGCGAACATGCCGGCTCGGGGAATGAGTTTGAACTGCAGGCCCCCGGGCATGGTCAGGGCAGCCAGGTCGAAGGCGGGCGAGTCCTCGGGCGCCTCCAGACCGATTGGCGGGCCGTGGGCGATGGTATACAGAATGCCGCCCGGCGCCCAGCGCAGCGGCGGATACCAGGCCCAATCGCCGTGCGTGTTGTACGGCGTGAACTGCGCCACTTCCGTCATGGTGACCGTGGCCGTGATCGACCGGCGGCCCAGCTGGTAGGTGAGCAGGCCCACCGAATCGGCGCGAGCATAGGCCAGCGTGCGGCCATCGGGCGCAAAGGCGAAGCCGGTCCCCCACCAGCCATACAGACCGCCCGCCGAGGTGTCGAGCAGCTGGGTCGTTGTGATGGTCAGCCGGCGGCTGGCGCTCTGGCTCCACTGCACCAGCCACAGATCATTGTTGGCCTGCCGGCCAGGCGCGCGCGGAATCCGCTCGGCCGTGGAGTAAACAAAGGTCCGCGGCTGAAGGGGCGACCACTCGGCATACAGCACGTTGCTGATGGGCAGGCTGAAAGGTAAGGGGGTGGTGCGCGTGGCAGTGATGGGCAGGGTCGAAACCGCCCACAGCGTGTTGAAGTTCTGCGAGCTGGCCTGGGTAACCTCGCGCGTAAAGAGAAGCCATTGCCCATCGGGCGAGAGGTCGAAGACGCGCCCGTCGAGGTCGCCGGCCGTGGTCAACGGCAGGCGCTGGCCGGTATTCTCGCGCATGACCCAAGCGTTGCGGCCGCTGATATACGCTAGCGTCCCGCTGATGGGCACGAGCGTAAAGGAACCCTGAGTGCCGACCATGATGATCTCGGGCACAGGGTTGGTGACGATCACGCGGCGGACGATGCTGCGCGAGACCTGTATGCCGTCTTCAAAGACGGTGCGATAGGTCAGCTCTTCGAGGCCGGTCTGGCCCACCTGCAGCAGGCGGCGTTCGCCCCCGGGCTGGCTTGAGTTGTGCACGATCTCGGAGCTGTACGGCAGGACGACTTGCTCGGTCTCGAACGTCTCGGTGATGCGCGTAATCACGACGGCGGCGCCGTCGGCGATGATGGTGAAGGCCGGTGGCGTGAGCCGGTCGAGCTCGCCCAGGGTGATGCCGGCGTGGGCCACGGCCTCGCGGACCGTCAGGCCTGGAGGCAGCGCGTAAGCGGCGACGTCGCCGTCCACTTGAATGCTGATCGTCACGGCCGCCGCGGTGGCGGCCGGCGGGGCGCTCAGCGGGCGGCAGGCGCTGGCGAACAGCGCGGCGAAGCCCAAGCACGCGACGAGACGGCGCACGCCGGCTGGCCAGGCAAACGTGGCGATCGAGCGGCGGATCCAACGCAAAGAAGATGCCACGGCAGGCTAAGTCCGGCGCGCGGGGGCGCGCTTGGGAGTAGTTACCGTAAAACTGCCGCCAGGGCCGATGGTATAATGTTGCGCACCCGATTAGCGGCTGACTGTGCCGCTGATGGCCATCTGGCCATCAGCAATGGCCACGCTCGTAATCCTGACCCCGGTGGCTTGCGGGCCTATTTCGCCGGAGATTAGCTCGTTTAGGCCATCTGACAGGCTCTCGAGCATGGACCGCGGCACGGGCAGCGGACCAAAATCGGCCTCGTCAATGTCGATCTGCAGCCGGCCCTCGGACGTGGTGGAGACCGATAGCACGACTTGCGCCGGCGCGGTGAGGCCGCGAATGGTCGCGTTGCCCTGCAGCGTCATCTTGCCGTCGCGCAGAAAGACCTGCACGTCTTGGAAGGGGGCGTCGGGCTCTTCGGCGAGCTTAAGAGCGACATAAGACGTGACCTGCTCCTCGGTCATGACGACCGTTACCTGGCCATTCTCGGCGTTCTCGATGGCGCTTTTCCAGAGGTCTTCCAACTCGCCGGCGGCTTCGGTGGAAACGGGAATCGGCGAGGCGGGCGGCGAGGGGGTCTTGCCCAGGCTGCAGGCCAGAGCGGCCAGGCTGAGCAGGATTGGAACCAGGTACAACGGCCGGTAGCGCGCTGCGGGATACATGCAACTGCCTCCTCATGGAGCAGGGCGCCGCTGCGGCCAGGACATTCATCCGCCCAACGGAAGCAGGCGCCTCATCAACAAACGCACTGACAAGGTTAGACGACACGAAGATTATAACATGTCCACTTCGTCTGCTCACGAAAGCATGCCCGCCTGGTTGAAGGGCGACCTGCCCCGCGAGCCGGCTGCGAACGAGCCGGAGGCGGGAGCAGGCGAGCAGCCCTCCGCGGTTCGATCTGAAATCGAGGCCGAGGCGCCAGCGGAAGCCCTGCCGGATGCCTTGGAGACTGCTGCCGCCGAGCGTGGCGATGAATCGACGCCGGCTGGTGGCGCCGCGCGCCAGCCAGCATCCGCCGCCGGCCGGCCTTTGCCCGGCGCGGTGGCTGCCGAACTGGACCGGCCGGAAGACACGCACGTCTCTTCACTGGAACTCGCGCAAGTGCTGGCTGAGACCCAGGCGCTCGAAGCGTTCGTTGACGCTGGCGGAGCCGTGGGTCGGGGCCTCACGGCGGTTGGGACGGCCGAGGGCGCTCAAACCATCGCAGCCGCCTCTGAGCCCGGCGCGGGCCAGATGGCGGACGAACCCACCGCGGCCCTGAAAGCGCTGGGGGCTGAAGAGGCGAGCGGCATCTCGGAGCCTGCGGCGCTGGCCGCGGGCCGGTCAGACGAAATCAGGGCGGCAGCGGCACAGCCGGCGGAGGCTGGCCAGGCAGCCATTGATGCGGGCGATGAGGGGCCAGCACCCGCGCCGGGCACTGGCCAGCGCCGGACGCGGAAGGGCAAAGTTACTGCTGGGCCGCGGCCTGTGGGTTCGGCCGGCGTCGCCAGCGTGCGGGCGGGCGAGCCAGCCGCGAGCGCTGAATTCGGGCCGATGGGTTTGGCGGAGCCGGTGGTCCAGCTGGGTCTCGAGGCCTTGATCGAGAGCCTGTTGTTTGTGGCGGACGGCGCGGCGCCGGTCGCTCGGCTGGCCGAGGCCCTGGAAGTCTCCCCGCGCGAGATTGAGGCGGCGCTGACGACGCTGAGCCTGAGCTACCAGCAGCGTGGGCTCAGCCTGCAGCGCTTCCGCGACCGGGTTCAGCTCACAACCGCGCCGGCCGCCGCCGAGCGGGTGGAGCGGTTTCTGGGGCTGGCAGCCGCCTCGCCGCTCAGCCGGGCCTCGCTGGAGACGTTGGCCATTATCGCCTACCAGCAACCGGTGACGCGGCCCCAAATCGACGCGGTGCGCGGGGTCAATTCGGACAGCGTGCTTAAGAATCTCCTCAGCAAAGGCCTGGTCGAAGAAGCGGGGCGCGCCGAGGGACCTGGGCGGCCGGTGCTCTATTCCACCACGCCCGAATTCATGCAGCACTTTGGCCTGGCTTCGCTGAGCGACCTGCCGCCTCTGAGCCTGCCCGAGCCCAGCGGCGAGGGCCCGGCGCCGGAGGCGATCCTGAAGGGCTGAGGCACCGAGCGCCGCCGCGCTTGAAATCGTGGAATCAACTCGATTCTCAGCCAAAGTGGGCCACAGGGTGTATAAGGGTAACATGATAGGCGTTCATGATGGCGGGCAGTGAACTGAGTCCGGAGGCGCTCAACGACTGGCTGGCGCGCGGCCGGCAAGGCGACGAAGCCGCCTGCGCTGCCATTTTCG
>JADLEU010000012.1 GCA_020845955.1 Anaerolineales bacterium | reverse complement strand
TTCCGGAATCGGCCCAGGCGCGCGCCGGCCAGGCCAGCGCCAGCACGGCCAACAGCGCGATCAGTGAAACGCTACGGGTGGACTTCATGGGGTCTCCTTGTCTGCGTACTGGCATCGGCCGCTGCCCGGCCCTCACGGGCTAGCGGGACGCGCGCCGAGTGTAACCTCGAGCGTCATTGTCTTGCCCGCGCGCAAGACCTGCAGCGCCACGGTTTGGCCGACCTGGGTAGGCCGCACAAGGTAGCTCAGCAGATCGTCAAGGCGCTGCACGGGCTGATCGTCGATGCTGACGATCACGTCGCCGCCGATGCGGGCCGGCAGGCCGTCAACCTCGGTGGTCTGCGCGCTGCCCCGCAAACCGGCGCGTTCGGCGGGGCTGCCGGCGACGACGTCGCCGACCAGCACGCCGCGCTGCCGCGGGCCCAGGTCCATGGACCGGGCCAGGTCGGCGTGCAACGTCTGGCCACTAAGGCCCAGATAGGGGAGTGGGTTGGCCCGAATGTAAAGGTCCTCCAGCGACAATTGCCGGCCAGGTTGGTGGGCGGCGGCGCTGGCCAGCGCCGGGAGGTTGGCTTTGGCCGGGCGGGCGGATGCAGGCGCGCCGGGAGCTGGCGAAATTGGACCGCACGCCCCAGCGGCCAGCAGGAGGCCTGCCAACAGGCTGAGGCCAGATAGGCGAGCAAGAAAGAGCTTGGCGTTCATTTCATGATTCCACCAACTTGAGGCGGCCTGGCCGCTCCGCCGTCGCGGGGGCCGGCGCTCACCCGCCCCGGCTTGCAGACCGGGGCGGGAGGCTGGCTACCGCTCGAGGAGGAGAGGAGGCCGGAGGTCAGCCGCTCAGCGACCAGAGAAGGTGGTCGGCGTTCGTCTGGTACTTCAATTGCCAATCGGCGCTGCCATCTGGGACTTCATACACGATGACGCCGATGAGGGAGGCGCCGGGCTGAAGATCGGCGGATGAAAGCACATCGGGGGCGCCAAGGACATCATGCGCCAGGTCCATGACGAAGGATCTTGCGTGCGCGGTGTCGTACAGCACGAACATCTCCGGGAGGAACTTTACGGGATCGGCGGCGCTCAGGTTGGTGACCTTGACGGTGACGAGCTCGAAGTGATGCCCATCCGGCGGCTGGACCGAGCCGATTGCGCCTTGCTTCTCGATCTTGAGCGCCGCGATCTGCAGATCGCCCGCGCGTAGCGCCTCACCCAGCGGCACTGGCACAGGCTGACGACTGATCTCGGTAGCCGAGGGGGTCGCCGGCGCCGGGCTGGCCACGGCGGTCTCGGCGGCGGCGGGCTGCGCCGTGGGGGTTGGGCGGGCGGCGGACTGCGTGGGCGCCGTCGTGGCTGCCGCGGTGGCGGCCCTGGTCGCCACTGGCGCGGTGGGGCTGGCAAGCGCCCGCGTGGGCACAGGGCTAGAGACAGGGCTTTGGGTGACGACGGCCCTGGAGGTGGGACGGCATGCGGCGGCGATCAGCGCCAGCACGGCGAACACCGCGAACAGGGGACTCGAAAGGCGCGTTTTGTTGGGCGACATGGCAATCCTCCTTGCAACTCAATACGCAACTCAATACGAACACCCGCCCGCCACGATAGCATCGGGGCAGCAACGATGGGTGAAGCCCAGCTAGTCTTTGCCCTAAGATCGCCTTAAGGTTGGCCGGGCCCAGGCCGCTGGGTTGATCCTGTCCGCGAGGCGCCGGGTGTGTCCGGCGCCGAGGGAGGCGGCGCCGAGATCGGGTCGTCGTCCCCCTTCAGGCCCTGGCGAAAGGCGCGAAGCGCCTCGCCGGCTTCAGCGCCGAGCCGGCCCAGCCGGCCAACGCCGAAGAGGAGGACCACGATCACGACCACGATGAGGAGTTCGGGCGTTCCGATATCCACGGCTGGCCACCTGTCGCGGGTCGGTCAGGGCGCGGCGGCCGGCGGCCCATCGGCCGCGCGGCGCAGCACGGCGGCGACGCTGGTGACCAGGTCGGCCAGGCCTAGCGGCTTGGTCAGGTAGTCCTGCACTCCCAGCATGAGGCCGTGGAGGCGGTTGCTCAGATCCGACCGGGAGGTCAGGATGACAACCGGCACGCGGCCGGCCACCAACTGACGAGCCAGTGACCAGCCGCTGCCATCGGGAAGGCCGATGTCGACCAGCACCAGGTCAGGTTTGACCTCCGCGAGCCACTGGTAGGATTCCGCCAGCGACCCTGCCGCCAGCACCCGATAGCCGGCCTGGTGCAGCGCGAAGACCTCGGCGGTCCGCGCCAGTGCGTCGTCTTCGACAATGAGCACCGTCTGAGCGGGGGGCGCGGCCATGCCGCCAGTGTAGGCGGAATCGGCCGTCCCAGGATCAAGCCGGCCCTATGGTTGGCTTAACAGCAGCTTAAGCCGCCAGCGGCAGAGTGAAGAAGAAGTCGGCGCCGCCGCCATCGCGATTGGCAGCCGCCAGCGCGCCGCCGTGGGCGAGGATGATGGCCCGGGCAATGTTGAGGCCCAGGCCGAAGTGGGCGCTGCCGGCCGTGCGCCGATAGTCGCCCCGCCAATGGCGCTCGAAGAGATGCGCCAGCGCCTCTGGCGGGATGCCCGGGCCATCGTCGCGGACATGGATCCGGGCGGCGCGGTCGCGGGCATTCACTTCTCCAGATACGCGGACCGTCCCGCCGGTCGGGCTGTAGGTGAGGGCATTGTCCAGCAGGTTGAACAGAACTTCCAGCATCCGGTCGGCGTCGGCGTCGACCAGCAGCGCAGCCGCGGGCATGCAACATTCAACGGCCACGGCCTGCTGGGCCGCGCGGGCCGTCACGGCCTCCACGGCGGTGCAGGCCAGGGCGCCCAAATCCACGCGCGCCGGCTGGAGGGTCAGGCCGCCCTCGTAGGCCGCCAGGCGCAGCAGGTCGTCGGCCAGGCGCCCAATGTACTGCGACTGGTTCACCAGGCCCGCCAGCAACCGCTGGCGCAATTCGGGCTGCTCGACGGCGCCGGCGGCCAGCGCTTCTGTCGCCGAGCGGATGGAACCCATCGGGGTGCGGATATCGTGCGCAATGTTGGCAAAAGCCGACTGCCGGGCGGCCTCCGCCTCCGCCAGGGCGGCTGCCATTCGGTTGAATTGGCGGGCGAGGTTGTCCAGCTCGGCCAGGGTCGCCTCGGGCACCGGCGCGGAGATGCGGCCCGCGGCAATGGCGTCGGCAGCGTCGCTCAACTGCTGGATCGGGCGTGTGATGGCGCGGGTTAACCACAGGCCGAGCAGCAGCGCGAACCCGGCGCCGGCCAGGGCGACCCCAACGATCGCCAGGCGCAGTTGCCCCTGAGCCAAACGCACCTCGGCCAGCGAGTACTTAATGTGAACGGCGCCCACCAAGCGGCCACTGTTGCGGACCGGCTGGGCCACGTAGGCGACCAGTGTAGTCGTCGCCGGGCTATTCTCGACTCCAGACGCGGCTTGACCCGCCAGGGCGCCTTCGACACCGGGCTCGATGACCCGCTCGCCGATATGCCCGGCCAGGGACGGATCAGAGGTCAGGACCACGCGCCCGGCGGTATCGAAGGCGGTGACCAGCGGCCAGGTGCGCAGCGCCAGCGGTGGGCTGTTCTGGAAGAAGAGCGCCTCGACCGTGCTGCCGCCCGCGAGCGTGTCGGCCAGCGAGTCAGCCAGGATGACGGCCTCAGAGGTCATGTAGGTCTGCACCTGGTGCAAGTAGAAATGGTTGACGGAGGCAATCAGGTAGCCCCCCAGGGCGGCCAGTGGGATGACGCTCAACAGCAGATAGCTGGCGAGCAGCCGACCTCGGATGGAGCGCAGGAACCGTGGGCGCCGGCGCACGTTAGCCTTCGGCGAATTTGTAGCCCACGCCCCGCACGGTGATGATGAAGCGCGGGTTCGCCGAGTCGGGCTCGATCAGCTCGCGCAGCCAGCGGATGTGAACGTCGAGGACGCGCGTGTCGCCGAAGTAGTCCTGACCCCAAATCGCGTCCACGATGGTCTGGCGAGCAATGGCCTCGCCCGGCCGGCTGATCAGCAGCTTGAGCAGCTCGAACTGTTTCGGGGGTAGCTCGACGCGCCGATCTACCACCAGCACTTCGTGGCGCAGCAGATCAACCGTAATGCCGCCGACCGAATAGATATCGGGCGTTTTGGCCGAGGGGAGGCTCGCGGCGCGCGCCCGCCGCAGCACCGCCCCCACGCGCATGATCAGCTCGGTCATGCTGAAGGGCTTGCTCACGTAATCATCAGCGCCGTGCTCGAAGCCCAAGATTACGTCCATCTCGCGGTCGTGGGCGGTCAGAAAGATGACGGGCGTGGGACGATGAAGCTGGAGAGCCCGGCACAGTTTGAGACCATCGCCATCGGGCAGTCCAATATCGAGAATGGCCAGGTCGGGCGGCGCGCCGTGCGCCAATTGAAGCGCCTCGGCCTGGGTGGGGGCGGTGAGCACCTCATAGCCCACGCGAGCGAGGCTGAAGCCAACCGAGTCGAGCAAGAGTGGATCGTCATCTACCAGGAGCAGCCGGTCGGGCATGCGTCACCCCGCGGTCAAGGCCGAAGCGGCCTTGTGGAAAACTATACCTCCAAATGGGCGCGGTAGGGTTCCTGCGCCGGCCGAACAGGACGTCCGCCGGCATCAGGCGACAGCCGACTAGGCCGGCCCTTGCCGCGCCATCAGTTGAGTGCCATACTCAGAGCGGACCGCGCGGCCACAAGCGGCCGGATAGCCGCAGCCTGAGCCGTAACGGCAGCGCCGGAACTGGTATGATCCCCTTCGCAGACGCCACGCGGCGCCTCCTTCGGTTTCGCGCCGTCACGGACGGCCTGATCGCCGCCATCAAAGCGGGCGCGATTGGATCACGGTCGTGCCGATCATGGTCATGCAAGCCGGCCGGTCCAGGGCCGAGATCGTGAAGCCTACCAGGGCTCAGCCTGCTGGTGCGGCGCCCTGCCACGAGCTGGGCCAGGAGGAGGCCTACCGGTGACGCGGCGCTGGCTGTCCGTGGCCTTAATTGTGGCGCTCGTGTGGGTGGTGAGCACTCGCCAGACCGAGATCGCCGATCTGATCCGCATCCTGCCCCAGGGGCAGTGGCCCTGGCTGCCGGCCGCCGTCGCCTGCCAGGCGGCGCATTTCCTGGCCCTGGCGGCATCGTATCAGGCAGCCTTCGCAACCGTGGGCGTTGCCAGCCGCCGGCGGGAGTTGCTGCCCGTGACGCTGGCGGCGCTGTTCGTCAACTTGCTAGGGCCCGCCGGCGGGGTGGCCCGCGCTGCGCAGTCAGTGGACGACGCCGCCCGGCACGGCCAGTCGTCCACCAGCGCGGCGGCGGGCATGGTGCTCCAGCAGGTCGCCGATTACGGCGCCTTTGCCCAGGTGATGATGGCTGGGCTGGCCTACCTGGCCACCCGGCACAGTCTCAAACAGTCCGAGGTCATCGCGGCCACCATGCTGCTGCTGATCGTGGCTGGCCTGGGCACGCTGCTGCTCCTGGCCCTGGCCCGGCCGGCTGCGCTGCGCCCGATCTTGGCTGGGGTCCAGCGGCTGGCCTTGCGGCTGGGGTCGGCCCAACGCCGGTCCTCGCCGCTAGGGGGCAACTGGGCGGAGCAGACGGCGGCCGGCTTCATCCAGGCCGCCAGCGCCACGAAGACGCGCCCGCGGTGGGTGGCACTGGCGGCCGGCTGCGCCGCCTTGGCGCGCGCCTTCGACCTGGCCACGCTGTATACGCTGTTCCGCGCCTTTGGCGTGGCAGTTGGCCCCGGCAGCCTGGTAGCGGGCTATGCAGCCGGCATCTTGTTTGGGATCGTGGCCGTGACGCCCCAGGGAATTGGCGTGGTTGAGGGCGCTACAACACTGGCGTTCATCTCGCTGGGAATTTCCGCCGGCGCGGCGGCGGTAGTGACGCTGGCCTTTCGAGGCCTGACCTTCTGGCTGCCGATGGCCGCCGGCTTTGTCATGCTGCGCCGCCTGCCGGCCCTGGCCGCAACGCGCCTGGCCATCCCTGAACCGTGGAGTGTCCGGCTGGTAGCCGCGCTCACGGCGGCGATGGGCCTTGTCAACGTGCTCTCCAGCATCACGCCCGCGCTGGCCGGCCGGATGGCGCTGCTGGCCCGCTACTCGCCGCTGGAAGTGCAGGCCGGCAGCCGCCTGGCAACGGCCCTGGCGGGTTTCGCGCTGCTGGTGCTCGCCAACAGCTTGCTGCGCCGCAAGCACGTGGCCTGGCAGCTCACCCTGGCCGTGCTGGCGTTCTCGGCAGCGAGCCATCTTCTCAAGGGTCTGGACTTCGAGGAGGCCGGCCTGTCGACCGCGCTGGCCGTCTGGCTCTGGAAACTTCGGCCCCACTTTCATGCCCGCTCGGACGCGCCCTCCGTGCGACAAGGTCTGCGCGCCCTTGCCACGAGCCTGGTCTTCACCCTGGCTTACGGCACCATCGGCTTCTACCTCCTCGACCGGCATTACCACGCCGTCTTCAGCTTGCCGGCCGCACTGATGGAAACGCTGCGCATGGTTACCGTCTTTGGCGACGCCGGATTACAGCCGATCACGCCGTTTGGGCGCTACTTTGCCGGTTCCATCTATGCGATTGCGGCCGGCGCCATGAGCTACGCGCTATTGATGCTGGTACGTCCGGTGCTGCTGCGCCGGCCGGCCACGGCCGCCGAACGCCTGCGGGCGCGCGCGATTGTCGAGGCCTTTGGGCGGTCTTCGCTGGCCCGGTTGACCCTGCTGCCCGACAAGGCCTATTACTTCAGCCCGGGCGGCTCGATAGTGGCCTTCACGGTGCAAAGCCGTGTCGCCCTCGCCCTGGGAGAACCAGTCGGCCCCGCGCAGGATGGCGCCGCGGCCATTCGGAACTTCGGGCAGCACTGCGCCGCCAACGACTGGGAGCCGGCCTTCTTCCAGGTCATGCCGGAGGCCTTGCCGCTGCTGCAGGCTGCCGGATACTCGGCCATATGCCTGGGACACGAGGCCATCGTCGACCTGAGCGGTTTCAAGCTGGAGGGCCGAGACATGAAAGACCTGCGCACGGCGCGCAATCGCCTGACGCGCCTGGGGTACCAGGCCGAGCTGCTCGCTACGCCGCAGGCCGAGGTTGTGCTGGCTGAGCTGCGCGCGATCAGCGACGAGTGGCTTACGGAGATGCACGGCAGCGAGATGCGCTTCTCGATGGGCTGGTTCGACGACGATTACGTGCGCGAAAGCCCCGTGCTCGCCGTTCGCGCGCCCACGCGAGAGATTGTGGCCTTTGCCAACCTGCTGCCTGAATATCAGCGCAATGAAGTCACGATCGATCTCATGCGCCGCCGCCGGGCAGTTGAGCCTGGCACGATGGACTTCCTGTTCGTATCGCTGTTGGAGTGGGCACGCGCCCAGGGCTACGATACCTTCAGCCTGGGCCTCAGCCCGCTCTCAGGCGTGGGCCAGCAGACAGGCGACCCGGCCGTTGAGCGGCTGCTGGGCCGAATCTACGAGAATGCCAATCGCTTCTACAGCTTCAAGGGCCTGCACCAGTACAAGGAGAAGTTCGGCCCGGTTTGGTCGCCGCGCTATCTGGCCTATCGCGGCGCCGCGCAGCTCCCGGCCATCGGCCTGGCGGTGGTGCGCGCGACGTCGGGACGAAAGTTGCCGCGCCGCAACACCGGCAAACGACGGCCGTACCGACCCGCCCTCGCGAGCGCCGGTCCCCCTGGGGCGCCCGATAAAGGTGGAAGATGAGTCACCTGCTATTGGTTGACGACGACGAACTGCTGCGCCGCAGCCTGGCCTTCAGCCTGACCCAGGCCGGTTTCCGCCTGAGCACCGCGGCCAGCGCCGAGGACGCCCTGGCCCAGGCCCGGCTGGACCCGCCCGACATCATCCTGCTGGACATCGGGCTGCCCGGCCTCGACGGCCTGGAGGCCCTGCGGCATTTCCAGGCCATCTCGGAGGCGCCGATCGTGTTCCTCACGGCCAGGCGGCGCGATCTGGACCAAATCCTGGGGCTGGAATTGGGCGCCGACGACTTCGTCACCAAGCCGTTCGATCTAGATGTGCTCGTCGCCCGCCTCCGGGCGGTGTTGCGGCGCGCCCAGCGCACCGCGCCCTCGCCCGAGCCGGGACCGTTGGTTGTCGGCGACCTTACGATCGACCCGCTGGCGCACACGGTCACGCTCCAAGGCCGGCCGGTTGAGCTGCCGCCGCGCGAATTCGACCTGCTGTATGTGCTGGCCCTAGACGCGGGCCACATGGTCTCGGTCGATGACCTGCTGGCGCGCGTGTGGGGCGCGGAATTTGCCGGTGAGCCGCAGGTCGTCTACGTCCACATCCGCTGGCTGCGCGAGAAAATGGAAGACGACCCCCACCAGCCACGCCGCGTCATCACCGTGCGCGGCCTGGGCTACAAGCTGCTGCCGTCAGGGACCTGATGTTTCGGACGCTCAGCCGGCGCCTGATGTTCAGTCATACACTGCCGTGGCTCGTGGCCGGGCCGCTGCTGAGTCTGCTGCTCGTGAACGTGGTCGAAACGCGCGTGCTGATCCCCGAGCTATCGAGCGAGCTGCGGTCCGAGGCAGCCTTGATCGCCAGCCAGGCGCGGGACCTGGCTGGCCTGTGGTCAGATCCACGCCAGGCCCAGGCATTCGTCGAGCGCCTCGATCAACCCCTGGAAGCGCGCTTGATGCTCGTGGACCCCGAGGGCATCCTGCTGGCATCGAGCAGTGCGGCTGACCGCGATCTGATCGGCCAGCCTCTGGAACACTCAGAGCTCGAGCGCGCGCTCGCGGGCGATATAGTGGTGCGCGAGGATTACAGCCGAGTTCTGCGGGCTGAAGTGGCCGACGTGCTGACCCCGGTGTTAGCGTCCGACGGGAAGGTGTTGGGCGTAGTGCGCCTGAGCCATCCGCTGACCAACGTCTTCGGGCGCTTCGTCCGCGTGCGAACGCTGATCGCCGGATTGGTCGGCCTGGGCAGCCTGGCCGGCATGGTCGTCGGCTGGCTTCTGGCTGCCAACCTGCAGCGCTCGCTGCGCGGGCTCACCCACGCCGTGCGGCAGTTGGCGTCTGGCCAGCCGTGGCATCCGCTGCCCGAACCGCAGCTCGAAGAGCTGGCTGTCCTCGCCCACGCCCACAACGCGCTGGTGGAACGCCTGCGGGCGCTAGAGGCCGCCCGGCGGCAACTGCTGGCTAACCTGGTGCACGAGCTTGGCCGGCCGCTGGGGGCGCTGCGCTCGGCCGCGCAGGCGCTCCTGGGCGGTGCGGACAGCGACCCGGAACTGCGCCGAGAACTGCTGGCCGGCATGGGCGACGAAATCGACCGCTTGAGGCGGCTGCTCGACGACCTGGCCCAGCTCCACGACCGGGTCGCGGGCGCGCTTGAATTGGCTCGCAACGTGGTCAGCCTGCCCGAATGGCTGCCGCGCGTGCTGGCGCCCTGGCAGGCCGCGGCCGATCGCAAGGGCCTGTATTGGGAGAGCAGCCTCCCAGACGACCTGCCCACCTTGCGCCTGGATGCGGACCGGCTGGGGCAGGCGCTCGGAAACCTGGTCAGCAATGCCTGCAAGTTCACCCCGGCCGGCGGCACCGTCGCCGTCGGCGCCGGTGTGGCCGGCTCTGAGGTCTGGATCCGGGTCGGCGACACCGGGCCGGGGATTGCGCCTCAGGACCACGAGCACATCTTTGAACCGCTCTACCGGGGACAGACCGGCCGGCGTTTCCCGCAAGGCATGGGACTGGGGCTCACCATCGCCCGCGACCTGATCCAGGCACATGGCGGCCGGCTGACACTAGACAGCGCGCCCGGCCTGGGGAGCCAATTCACCGTCTGGCTGCCGCTTTCGCCGCTGGCAGCCTTCCAGACCCCTGGCCCGCAATAGCCATTTTCGCCAACCGCATACCGCCGATCCTGGCCGCGCGCCAATCGCGACGCGGGCCGGCGCGCGCTGGGCCCTACCCAGCGGCGCGGCCCGCGCGCGGTCGGGGCCTTAAGGTTGCCGTAAGCCAGCCTTGAGCCGCTCATAAGGACACTGGCGGACGAAAGGCTTATGCTGGCTGTATCACATCGAGGAAAGGGCTGAAGTGCCCGGAGGTCACCGGCATGCGCACAGGGAGGCGCCAGCCACCGAGATGAGAACGGTTCAGATAATGAGGGTCGTTAGGCTCAACATCGCAATGGCTATTCGTCTTCATCTTGCGGCTGTTCGGCGGCCGCCGTCGTTGAGCCCATCACCCCCGCAGAGGTGAGTCATGGACGCACGGAATACGAATGCCCAAGGGCCAAAACACCCAGTGGGAAAGCAGGGTCCGCGCTGGTTCTGGTGGCTGGTGTGGCTGGTCCTGCTGGCCTGGAACCTGTGGAGCTTCTGGCCGCGGGGCACGCCGCAGGTCGAGCTGCCCTATAGCGTCTTCATCGATCAGCTCCACGCCGGCAACGTGACCCAAGTCACGCTGACGGCCGACCAGATCAGCGGCACCCTGGCCCAGGCGATCGCCTGGCCGCCCGCAACCCCGCCCGCAACCCCGCCTGCAACTCCTGCGGCCAGCAGCCCACCGCCGGTGGCCTCCACTGAGTTCCGAACCCTTTATCCGGCAACCGAAGCAGACCCCGGGCTGCTGCCCCTGCTGCGGGCGCAGCATGTGCTCGTCAACGTGAGCGAACCGCCAACACCGTGGCTGACCTTACTCCTGACCGATGGCTTGCCGCTTCTGCTGCTGGTCGTGCTCATGGTGTGGATGGGCCGGCAGGCGGCCGGCAGCCAGGGCGGCATTTTCCGCTTCACGCGCAGTAAGGCCCGGCGCTATGCCAGCGATGAGCCCCCGGTCACATTCGCGGACGCGGCCGGGGCCGACGAGGCCAAGAGCGAGCTGCAGGAAGTCGTGGACTTCCTGCGCCACCCCACCAAGTACTACCAGGTCGGCGCCCGCATCCCGCGCGGCCTGCTGCTGGTCGGCCCGCCGGGACCTGGCAAGACCCTGCTGGCCCGCGCCGTGGCCGGCGAGGCGCGTGTGCCGTTCTTCAGCCTGAGCGCGTCGGAATTCGTGGAGATGTTCGTCGGCGTCGGCGCGGGCCGCGTGCGCGATCTGTTCACCCAGGCTAAGGCCACCGCGCCCGCCATTGTCTTCATCGACGAGCTGGATGCGGTCGGGCGCCGGCGTGGCGCCGGGCTGGGCGCCGTCAACGACGAGCGCGAGCAGACCCTCAACCAGTTGCTGGTGGAGATGGACGGCTTCGACGACCGTCAGGAGGTCATCGTCCTGGCCGCCACCAACCGGGCCGATGTGCTCGACCCGGCCTTGCTGCGGCCGGGCCGTTTCGACCGGCGCGTGGTCGTCGGGCTGCCCGATCGCCCGGGACGCGAAGGCATCCTGCGCATCCACACCCGGCGGCTCCAGCTTGCCCGCGACGTGGACCTGTCGACCTTGGCGCACACCACCACGGGGTTGAGCGGGGCCGACCTGGCCAACCTGTGCAACGAGGCCGCGCTGAGCGCCGCCCGCTACGATCACAAGGCGGTGACGATGAAGGACTTTGAGGAGGCGCTCGACAAAATCCTGCTGGGCGGCGTGCGTCCGCTGCTGCTGGACGCGCGCGACCGGCAGGTGGTGGCCTATCACGAGGCAGGCCACGGGCTAGTGGCCTGGCTGACCCCGGCCGCCGACCCCGTCCGCAAGCTCACCATCATCCCGCACGGGCAGGCGTTGGGCGTCACCGAGCAGTTGCCAGGCGAGGATCGCTATAACTATGACCGCGCCTATCTGCTGGCCCGCCTAGACGTGATGCTGGCCGGCAGGCAGGCCGAAGAGGTCGCGCTTGGCGAACAGACCACCGGCGCCGAGAACGACCTGGTGCAGGCTACACGCCTGGCGCGGCGCATGGTCACCCGCTGGGGCATGGGCAGCTTGGGACCGGTCGCCTTCGAGACCGACGCCGAGCAGCCCTTCCTGGGTTACAGCCTGGCCCAGGGCCGGGACTACAGTGAGGCCACAGCCGCCCGCATCGACGAACAGGTCGAGCAGATCTTGGCCGAACGGCAGGCGGCCGTGTGCGCGTTATTGCTTAAGGAACGCGAGCGGCTGGACCGCTTGGTGGCGCGGTTGCTCAGCCAGGAAACGATCCGCCAGGACGAGTTGACTCAGATTCTTGGTCCGCGGTCCGAACCCGCCGCCGGCCATCCGCCGGTGGTGGTCCCCGACGGCGCGCCCGGCGGCACGGGTCCAACTGCAGGCGCGGGTCCAAATGAGTAGCACAGGTGCGCGTGAAGCCGGTGACGAGAGAGTCCCCTTGACCCCACCCAAGTTTCCATATAACGGAGAGTCTTACTATGTCACAGATTGCGTTATCCTCGAAACGACCTCTGCCCGCGGCCGCGGCGGTCTTAGCCGTGGCGGTGTTGGCATGCGCGGTCCCACTGAGCGCCCGGCCCTCGGCCGCTCCTCCCGCCCAGGCGACCTCGGTGGCGACCGCGCCGATTGCTACGCTGCCGGCCGTGGACGAGTTCAGCGGCGTCGTGCGCGCCGTCGTCCAGGAAGTCAAGCCGGCCGTCGTGCAGATTACAAGTGAACAGGTCGAGATTGACCAGTTCAACAAACCGCTCGAAATCCCCGCCGGCGTGGGCTCGGGCGTCATCTACGACGACGCCGGGCACATCCTCACCAACAACCACGTCATCGCGGGCGCGGCCAAGCTGCTGGTCACGCTGCCCGATGGGCGTTCCTTTCCAGGCACACTGATCGGCGCCGATCCGCAGACCGATCTGGCCGTGGTCAAAATCGAGGGGGAGGATTTGCCGGCCGCCCGGTTGGGTGACTCGCGTAGGTTGCAGGTGGGCGACTGGCTCGTCGCGATCGGAAACGCGCTGGCGCTGCCCGGCGGCCCCACCGTCACTGTCGGCGTGGCCAGCGCCCTCGGCCGAACGGTGCAGGAGCCGGGCGACGGCGGCACCGCCGGCCCCTTCTTGTTCGACGTGATCCAGACCAGCGCGCCCATCAACCCCGGCAACTCAGGTGGGCCGTTGGTCAATCTGCTGGGTGAGGTCGTCGGCATCAACACCCTGGTTGCCGAACAGACGCCGTCCGGCACCCCCGTTCAGGGCATCGGGTTTGCCGTCGCCGTCAACACCGCCAAGATGATTGCCGATCAACTCGTGACGAGCGGCCACGCGATTCACCCCTACCTGGGCATCACCTACCTGGTCCTCAACCCGGCCATTGCCATGCAGATCGGCGCGCCCGTGCACGAAGGCGTCGTGGTCCGCCAGGTCACCGCTGGCTCGCCGGCCGATCAGGCTGGCCTGCAAGCGCTCGACATCCTAACCCAGGCCGATGGCACGGCACTGCAGGGCGAGTCGGCCCTGGCGGAGGCCATCAACCAGCACCAGCCGGGCGACACCCTGGCTCTGACGGTGCTGCGCGGCGGCCAGACGCTGACCGTCAGCGTGACACTGGCTGAGCATCCATGACGCCTCGCCGAGGGGCCATCCTCCGTTCCAGCCTCGCCGTCACCCTGGCGGCCCTGCTGGGCTTGTCGGGTGGCGTACTGCTTGACCGCGAGGTCTTGCCGCGCGACCAACGGTTAGCGGCGTCTGCGACGGCGGATGCGCCGGACTGGGCGCTGATCCAGGAGGCCTGGGGCGTTGTCGACCAACAGTATGTGGACCGGAGCGCGCTCCAGCCGCAGGCCGAAACCTACGGGGCAATCGAGGGGCTGGTAGCTTCTCTGGGAGATACCGGTCACAGCCGCTTGCTGACCCCGCCAATGCTCTCCGCGGAGCAGAGCCTGCTGCAGGGAGAGTTCGAAGGCATCGGCGCCGAGTTGGAGTACCGCGACGGACACGCCGTCATCCTCGCGCCGCTCGACGGCTCGCCCGCCGAACAGGCCGGACTGCGGCCGGGCGACGTCATCCTGGCCGTGGACGGCGTGGACGTCTCGGATCTTCCGCTCGATCAAGTCGTGGAACGCATCCTCGGACCGGCCGGCACCACCGTCACCCTCCGCTTGCTGACCCCGGCCAGCGGCGCGGTTCGAGAGGTCAGCCTCACCCGCGCCCACCTCACGCTGCGGAACGTCTCCTGGCAGCGCCTGCCCGGCACGTCCGTCGCCCACGTTCGGATTGCAGTCTTCAGCCAGGGTGTGAGCGGCGACCTGCGCCAGGCCTTGGTTGAGATTCAGCGGCAAGGCCTGACCGGCGTCATCCTGGACCTGCGCAATGACCCGGGTGGGCTGCTAGATGAGGCAGTCGGTGTCGCCAGCCAGTTCCTACGAGGAGGGAACGTGCTGTTGGTGCGTGATGCCGCCGCGAACGAGCAACCCATCGCCGTGAAGCCAGGCGGGGCGGCGCCTGAAACGCCACTGGCCGTGCTGGTCAACCAGGGAACAGCCAGCGCCGCCGAGATCGTGGCCGGCGCGCTGCAGGATGCCGGGCGCGCCACGCTCGTCGGGGAAACCACGTTCGGCACGGGAACCGTGCTCAACCAGTTCCCACTTTCCGACGGGTCGGCCTTGCTGCTCGCCACGCACGAATGGCTGACCCCGCTCGGGCGTACGATCTGGCATCATGGGATTGAACCAGATGCGGCTGTGCCGCTTGCCGCTGGCGCCAGCCTGCTCATTCCAGACGAGGAAAAAGGCATGTCGCCGGCGCAGTTGCAGACCAGCGGCGACGGCCAGTTGCTGGCAGCGCTGGACAACTTGGAACGGGCGATGGGGGCAAGGTAAGCTTGGCGCCGGCCTACGGGAGCAAGACCGCGGAGAGGCGCTGGCAGCCCTGGCACCGGGGCTGATGGCCTGACCCATGCAAGCGCCGAAGTCGGCCGGCCCAGTCTTGGCGCTTCCGTTACTTGGAGCGTGCCAGCAAAGATGCAAGCCACCGGCGGACGGCGTCTGGTGAAGGCAGCCAGCCCAGTGCCCCAACCCGGTGCTGGCGCGGGCCTACCGCGATCGGCACGCCGCCAAGCCGGCGGACGACGGCA
>JADLEU010000011.1 GCA_020845955.1 Anaerolineales bacterium | reverse complement strand
TGACCTTCCGGCTAGTCTCTCTCTTCGGACCAAAAAAACTAGGAAAGTAATGTAAATCAGCGGCTTGGCCAGGACCAAAGCTCGACCCCAGCCAACCGAACACGAGACATTGCGCTGCCTACAGACAGCCTGCGCCAGTTGCGGCCAGCCGGCCCGCACCTGCTTCGCAGTTGGGGCAGGTGTGCACTACGCCTATGATAATTGGCGGAGCATGTCGCTGCTGGGGGGGCGGGTAGTACGCCTGCGCTTGAAGATCCGGCGCTGTGAGCACGCTGCCTGCGCGCGGTACAAGCGTCCGTATCGACCGGAAGCCGAGGGCCAATCTGGGCTTTGTCTGAGCATGAGTTTGGCTTGGAAGTCATCGCGCTGGTGGGCCTGCCTCAACCAGCCACACCTTTCACGCATGTCGTAGTCAATCAGTTCGACACACCGCCTGACCACGCCAAAGGGTGCCCTTATCTGAACTGTATGGTGGATGTACTATTCGTCCTCCCAAAGAATTGGCGCACAGTCTGAGGTCATAGCAAGAATCGTGACTGCGGCCTCATGACAAGACCAGGCGATGGACGTATGGTACTGAGTACATCGCGGTAGTGATGTCGCTACTGTCTCTTCGGCATTCGCTAGTGGACAACATGGTTGAAACACTTTGGTGAAAACGTCTCCCGACAGGTGGTCCTGATGCATGACGAGATGAGGACGAGGCTGGACTTCCAACAGCCGTGCTCCAGGCGGGCATGGCGGCGCGGGCCCGAGATCAGGGCGGCGCGTCCCGTGGCCGGCAGAGCTTGGTTGCCAGGAGCGCGTCAGGCGTGGCGCCGGTAACCGGGAGAGCCCCTGAAAACGGTATATCGCAAGGCGTCCGCGCCTGTATATGACGCCGGCCACAGTCAGGCCAACGATCGAGCAAGACGCTGACCACGGCCTGCACCCGCGGGTCCGTAGAGCGCAGGATGCGGCCCTTTCAGATTGGATCGTAAGGATAGGCCCGTGCCAGCCCTGGTTGGTTTCCCGGACCAGAGCGGATTTGCAGGGCGCACATGATGGCCGTCATAGACGCTCCCGGCCAGGCCCGCTACACTTTTGTGTTAGCAATCACCCTTCCGGCACACAACCTGTGCCCTGGCGCCCGGAGCACTCAGTGCCTCTGCCTCTGGTGCGGACGATCTGGATTGCCTGGCCTGGCCGCTGCCGGATTGCCCCACCCGGCCCATGCGGCCCATCAACCCCCGCGGCCGGCCTGGGCCGGCCCCACCCGGACGATGCGCCGGGTCCGCACTGCGCGGAGACGCCGGTAGCCGCCTGGCCCGCCCCGGGCCAGATCACGTGCCCGCGCCGCGGCCACCGGGCACCTTCTGCGGCCCACCCCGCATGAGCAGCGAAACAATTGCCATCCTCCAGGCGAAACTGACTCCGCCCCAAGTGCGGCCTAATCAATTCCCCCGCGCGCTGCTCGCCGCGCGCGTTCGCCAGGCCAGCGAGCGCCGGTTGACACTGGTCCTGGCAGCGCCCGGCTACGGCAAGACAACTCTGTTGGCCACCAGCCTGGCCTCGCTGCAGCACCCGGTGGCGTGGTACAGCCTCAGCCGCAGTGACCGTGATCCGGTGACCTTCCTGGCATATCTGACCGAAGGCCTGGAGCAAGTCTTGCCAGGCCGCGGCCTGGCGGCTGCCGTTCGGGCGGCCGGTGTCGACGATGCGCGTCAGGCGGCCGGCTCAACCGCCGGGTTGACTGCCTGCGTCAATCAATTGGTAGCGATCCAGCCCCCCGAGTTTGTGTTAGTGCTGGATGACTTCCACCTCGTTGATCAGACGCCAGCCGTCTGCGCGCTGGTGGACCAGTTGTTGGCATTCGCGCCGCCCCAGGCACACTTCGTCATCGCCTCACGAGCCGCGCCGCCTCTGAGCAGCCTAGCGCGGCTGCGAGCGAGCGGGGAATGCGCCGAAATTGGAGAAGCTGCCCTGCGCCTTAGCCTGCAAGAAGCCGGCGAGCTCTTCGACCACTTTCTGCGCCTTCCGCAGCCGGCCTCGCAGCTGTCAAGCCTGGTGGAACAGACCGAAGGTTGGCTGTTGGGTCTGCTGCTGGCCGGCGAGTCGGTCAAGAGCGGCACGCTGCTGGAGAGCGGCGCACCGCTGCCAGCCTTCTCCGGCCGCCAGCGGGTTCTCTTCGAGTACCTGACGGAGGAGATCCTTCGCCAGCAGCCGCCCGCCACCGTGGACTTCCTCACCAGCTCGGCAATCCTCTCGCGCATGCAGCCGGGCCTGTGCGACGCGGCCCTCGGCCGCACCGATTCGGCCGCGCGCTTGCGCGACCTGGAGCAGCGCTGCTTGTTCGTCTTCCGGGAGGAGCGCTGGCTGCGCTATCACCGGCTGTTTCGCGAGTTTCTGCTGCAGCACCTGGCGGATGACCCCGAACGGCTCGAAGTGCTGCACCGCCGGGCCGCGGCCTACTTCCAGGCCCGCCAGGAGCACGAAAGCGCCATCTTCCACTGGCTGGAGGCGCGCGCCTTCCATTCGGCCGCACACCTGGTAGTCGCGCAGGCGGACCGCCTGCTGGCGGCTGGCCGCCTGGACACTTTGGCCTACTGGCTGGGCGAGCTCCCGCCCGAGGTCTACGAAGAGCACCCCTCGTTGTGGTGGCGGCAGGGCCAGGTGTTCGATGCCCAGGGCCGTGGCGATCAGGCGATCACCTGCTTTGAGCAGGCGGCCCAGGGTTTTCGCGCCAAGGGCGATCTGCTGGGCTTGAGCGAGGTCCTGCGCCAAAAAGGGCAGCTGCTAGATTGGCGCAAGGGCCGCTTTGCAGAAGCCGAACGGCTGCACCGCGAGGCGCTCACCTATGTGAGCGAGGCCCACCGCTGCCAGCGGGCGGCCCTGTTGGCCAACCTGGCGCGCACGCAGCTCTCGGCCGGCAACACCACCGCGGCGAGCGCGCTCTACCTGGAAGCGTTGGCCATTTACGAGGCAGAAGGTGACCGCCCGGGCCAGCTCGCCGTGCTGGTGAACCCGGGTTCCTGGCTCTATCACAGCCAGGGCGACTTCGCGGCCGCCATCGTCCTGCTGCGTCGCGCCGAGGCGCTGGCCAAGCAGCTGAACGCGCGCCGCGAGCTGGCCGAGATCTTCAACACGCTGGCCGTCAACCTCTATTACACGGGCCGCCACCTGGAGTCGCTGGCGTACGCCGATCAGGCGCTGATCCTGAGCCAGGCGCTGGCGGACCGCCACAATGAGGCCTTCGCCATCCTGAACCAGGTGAACAACCTGGAAGTGACCTGCGGCGCGAGCTATTCCGATCTGCAAGCCAGGTTTCAGCGCGTCCTGGATCTTGAGCAGTTGCTGCAAAACCAGCGCTTTGTCATCGCGGCGCTCGTGTTCCGCGCCATGTTCTCCCGCCGCGGCGGCCAGGCGGACGCGGCCGTGCGGTACAGCCGGCAGGCGGCGGCGCTGGCCCGCGAGCGGGGCCTGGCCTGGCTACTCGGTTTCGCCTTGATCCAACTGGGCGCCGCCGAGACGCTGCTCGATCCGGCTCAGGCTGCGGCGAGCCTGACCGAGGCACTCGAGATTTTCGGATACAGCCAGGATGCTTATCATCGTGCCGCCGGCCATTTCTGGCTGGCCGTGCTGTATCAAGCGCAGAACGATCCGGCCGGCCTCGCCCACCTGCGGGAGTGCCTGCATCTCGTCATCAGCCATCACTACGATCACTTCTTCATCGCTGAGATGGAGACCGCGCTGCCCCTGCTGGCAACCGCGCTCGAAGCGGGCCTGTGGCCGGCCTTCGTGGGCGCAGCCCTGGCGCGCAGCGGGCAACCCGCGGCGCCGTTCCTACGACGCCTCGCGGGGCATTCCGACGCCGGCGTGCGGCAGCGCGCGGAAGCGGCTCTAGCCGACCTGGGGGTGGTGAATGCGGCGGGCAGCCCGCCAACCAGCCCGCAGGCCGATGGGCCCCGCCTGGCCTTCCGGGCCTTCAGCCAGTTCGTGGCCTGGCAAGGTGATCGGCAGATTGAAGAACGCGCCTGGGGGCGCCGCAAGTGCAAGCGGCTGCTCAAATACCTCGTCCTCAGTCCCGGGCACGCCGTGTCGAAAGACGCGCTGCTGGATCTGCTCTGGCCGGAGGCCGACAGCCAGGCCGCCAATGCCAGCTTTTACCGCACGCTGTATCACCTGCGGCGGGTCCTCGAGCCGGAGGCGGCCTCCGCGAGCAGCCGCTACCTGGTGCTCGAAGGCGGCCAGGTGCGGCTGCGGCCGGAAGCCGTCGAGCGCTGTGATCTATGCGATTTCGATCGGCACCTGGCGGCCGGCAGCCGGCTGTTGGCTGCCGGCGACGCCCGCGCCGCGTTGGCCCAGCTCGATGCCGCCGTCACGCTGTATTGCGGCGAACTGGCCGTGGACGACCTGTACGACGACTGGGTCCAGCCAATCCGCGAGGTGCAGCACCGGCGCCAGCTCAGCGCGCTGTCTGAGGCCGCCGGGCTGGCGGCGCGGCTGGGCCACGTGGAACAGGCCCTCCGGTACCTGCGCCAGGCCTTTCTTTACGAGCCGGCCGGCGAGCATGTCTGCTTGCAGTTGGTGCGGGCGCTCGTGAAAGCCGGACTGCGCACCGAGGCGCTCCACCACCTGGCCGCCTGTGAGCACGCCGTGCACGACCTGGGCCTGGCGCCTTCCATTGAGCTCCACCAGGCGCGCGCCGCGTTGAGCGCCTCCAACCCCGCCCCGCTGCTCGCGCAAGGATATCCTCAGGCAAGCCCGGCCACCGGCCTGCCCTGAGCCGGGTCGCCCACTCACCTCAAGAGCCAGGCCCTCCCGCCGCAACCTCCACCCGCCCCGCTGGGCAACCCTGGTGGGAGATATTTGGGAGATCTCCGCGCTACCCTCGCCAACGTGCCGCGCCATTGCCGAGGGAGCCGCTACGATGACGACTGATCCACCCTCTGTCGCTGTCCGCCGCCGCGTTCACAGCCAGGAGGACAGCGGAGCCGCCCACCTTAAGGAAACCGCGCAGCTCGCCGAAACCGTGCGGCGCCAGATTGAATCCGCGCGGATCCAAACGATCAAGGTCGAGTTTCCCGACCTGCACGGTGTGGCGCGGGCGAAAGCGGTGCCGGCGCGCCAGTTTCCCCACGTGATCGAGCACGGGATCCAGTTTGCCTTTCCCACCTTTTCGCTCGACCTGGCGGGGAATGGCGCTCCGGGCACGGGGACGGCAGAGGAGACCGGGTATGCGGATATGACCGCTAGGCCCGACCTCAGTACGTTTACCGTCATTCCATGGGAACCGCATACGGCGGCCGTAATCGCCGATGTGTACTACCGGGGCGAGCCAGTGGCCCTGGCGCCGCGCAACCTGCTGCGGCGCATCGCGGCCGCCTACGAACAGCGGCGCCTCAGCCCCATCGTCGGCAGTGAGCTGGAGTTTTACCTGCTACGCCGCGATGGCAACGGTGGTTGGCAGACCTATGCCAACAAGCCCAGCATGGTCTACACCTGGAATCTGACCGTCGATCCAGACGGCATCACGCGCCAGATCTGCGATGCGATCGAGGCGATGGGCCACCGCGCGATGGCCGTCAGCCACGAATACTTCCCGGGCCAGTTCGAGATTAACCTAGAGCACGGCCAAGCGCTGGAAGTCGCCGACCGCACCTTCTTTTACAAACAGGCGGTCAAGGAGATCGCCTGGAAGAACGGGCTGATGGCCACCTTCATGGCCAAGCCGCGTTCCGACCTGGGCGGGAGCGGCTTCCACCTTCACCTGAGCGTGGCCGACCCCGAGACGGGTCAGAACTTGTTCTATGACCCCAACGGCCAGGAGGCGCTCTCGGACCTGGCCCACCATTTCATCGGCGGGCAGTTGGCCCACGCGCCCGGCCTCACGGCCGTGTGTGCGCCGACCGTCAATTCTTACAAGCGCTATGTGGTTGGCGCCTTTGCCCCTTATTACCTGCTGTGGGGCTATGACAACCGCACCTGCTACGTGCGCGTGCCACCCGAGCGCATGGGCGCCACACGCATCGAAAACCGCAGCCCCGACGGAGTAGCGAACCCCTACCTGGTGTTTGCCGGCGCCCTGGCGGCCGGGCTGGATGGCATCGACCGGCAACTCGACCCGGGGCAGCCTTTTGCCGGCGATGCCTACATGCAGGCCGACTGCGTCCAGACCCCCATCATCCCGCAGTACCTGCACGAAGCGCTGGCGGCCCTCGAGGCGGATGACATCTTGGCGGCCATGCTGGGGCCAGCCTTCGTACGGGCCTTTACCGCGGTGAAGCGCATGGAATCGCAGCGCTTTCGCGCGCACGTCACCGACTGGGAATTCAACGAATACGCCTTCCACTTATAGCCGCCCATTGGCCCACGGCCGGCGGGCCAGAATGAGAGGAGACCATGACCGCAGAATCTCAGGCGCAGCGCGCGCAGCCTGCCGCGGACACCACGGCGGCCAGCGCCCACACGCAGCTCAAGCGAAGCGTGCTGAGCACGTGGGACGTCATCTCGCAGGCTCTCGCCTTTCTTGGGCCGGTGATGAGCATGTCGTTCCTGACGGGCTACATCGCGATGGCGGCCGGAGCCGCCGTGCCCCTGGCCGTCTTACTGGGGGGGCTGACCATGGTGGCGCTCGGCTATGTCGTGGCGCAATTTGCCAGCCGCATTCATGCCGCCGGCGCCATCTATAACTACGCCTCGCGGGCCTTTGGCCCTGAGACGGGTTTCATGGGCGGCTGGGTTTATCTGTTCGCGACATTGTTGCTGACGATCGCGATCATTGCCGGCGTCGCCGGCTGGGTTACCGAGTTCCTGATGATGATCGGCGTGCTTAGCCAGCCCGTTCCGTATCTGTGGCTGGCAGTGGCACTCGTGGAGTGCGCGCTGCTGTTCCTGTTGTCCTATTTCGACGTTCGTATCTCCACGCGCACCCAGCTATGGCTGGTGTCTGTCTCAGTAGCGCTGGTGGTGCTAATCGCCGCGTACGTCATCCTGCGCGGCGGCGCCGCTGGACACAGCCTGGCGCCCTTCTCGCCCACGGCGGCCGGCGGCCTGCAGGGCCTGACGTTCGGCATGATCTTCGCCATCCTGATGTACACCGGTTTCGAGTCGGCTGCCGTGTTGGCCGAGGAGACGGCCAACCCCCGCCGGTCGATGCCGATCGCCATTGTCGGCACCGTGGCGGCAGCCGTCATGCTCTACGTGCTGGTAACCTACGCCTACTCCATCGGATTCGGCGTCGCCGACCCAAGCCTGTGGGCCGACCCGAACACGCCGGCCTTGTTCGCCATCGCCGGCATGTATGGCGGCGACTGGCTGGTTGCGCTGGTGTTCCTGGCGGCCATCGTGGACGGCTTCGCGGTCGCGCTGGGCTGCCTGACGACCGCGGCCCGCGTGGCCTATGCCATTGCCCGCGACGGCGCGCTGCCGCGCATCCTGGCGCGGACGCATGCCCGCCACAAGACCCCGCACCTGGCCAACGGGGCGGTGCTGGGCCTGGCGCTAGTCGTCGCTCTGGGCTTTGCGTTGAGCATCCCGTCTGGCGAGGGCGCGCCGGCCGCCTATAGCGTGGAGTTCGGCTACCTGGCCGGGATCGGCGCCATTGCCATCGAGGTCATCTACGTGTTTGTGTCCGTGGCCGCCATCGTCTGGTTCCGCCGATCACTAGGCGGCGAGTATTCCATTGTCAAGCATCTGCTCGTCCCGGTGGTGGCCATCATCGGCGCGGGCGCCGCGCTGTACGGCTCCCTCATGCCGCCGGCCGATCCCCTGCTGCGGACCATGCCCTACGTGGCCGGCGGCTGGATTCTGCTGGGCCTGCTCTATATCGGCGCCCTACGGCTAACCCGGCCGGGCCTGGTGGCCCGCATTGGACGAGAGCTGAGCGCGATGGACTCGGCCGAACCGGTGGACGTGCGTTTCAGCCACGACACGAGCGCCGCGGATTAAGCGCCTGCGACCCAGCCCCTGTCGGGCCCTATCTCCAAGGAGTGAGGCGTGTGCGGCATCGCCGGGATCATGATCGGTGGCGACAGTGACCTGGGCGACGCGGTCTACCGGATGCTGTACGAGATCCGGCACCGCGGCGGTGATGCGGCTGGGGCATCGCTCTACCTCAGCCAGCCGCGCGGCTATGTGGTCGGCCGCGTTTCTCTCCTGGACCCTCAGACCGATCTGCCCGTGCTGCGCGAGATCGTGAACCGGCACGCCGAATTGGGAGATTGCCAAACACACCCGACCAACTCGCCCTACACGCTGGCCCGCCTCAGTCTGCAGGTCGAGTCCGAGCGCCTGCCCGCTTTGTATCGTGACATCAACAGCCGGCCGAGCCTGTGCGTCCACAGCTTGAGCAACTGCATGGAGGTCATCAAGGACGTGGGCACGGCCGAAGCCCTGGCGGCGTTCGGCCAACTGCGCCGCCTGCGCGGCAGCCACGCGTTGGGCCATACCCGGCTGGCGACCGAGAGCATCGACAATCTCAACTTCGCCCACCCCTTTACGTCGGATCTGTACCCCGAACTGAGCGTGGTGCACAACGGCCAACTGACGAACTACTTCAAGCTCCGGCGGCGCCTCGCGGCCTGGGGCGTGTGCTGCAAGACCTTCAACGACTCTGAGATCATCGCGCATTACCTGGCCTACCTGATCAGGCGTCGCGGCTACACGTTCGAGGCGGCGCTGCGGGCATCACTCGACGACTTCGACGGGGTATTCAGCTACCTGGCCGCCACCGAAAGCCAGATGGGCGCCGTGCGCGACCGGTTGGGCATCAAACCGATCCTGTTCTTCCAACAGAATGGGCTGCTGCTGCTCGGCTCGGAGCAGGTGTCGTTTGAGGCGGTAGACCCGGATGTCTTCGCCACGGAGATGGCGCCAGGGGAGGTCAAGCTATGGTCGAAGAACTAGACCTGGAAGGCCTGTCCGAGGCAGCACTGAATGAGCGCCTGCAGGCCTTGGCCGGCCGGGGGGGCCAAGTGGTCCTGCACAATACCCGCGCGCGCCATAATCTGGTGGTCAACGTCAGCGGCGAGCTGGACGTCGCCATCCAGGGCAGCGCCGGGTTCTACTGTTGCGGGTTTATGAACGGCCCGCGCGTCACGGTTACCGGGAATGTCGGCTGGTACGCCGCCGACAACATGCTGGGCGGCAGCCTGACGGTCGGCAACAACGCCGGGAGCAACCTGGCGCCATCGATGATCGGCGGCCTGGTGTTGGTTCACGGTTCGGCGGGCAGCCGGGTGGGTTACGGTCTCAAAGGCGGCACGGTCGTCGTAATCGGCAATGTCGGCATGCTGACCGGGCAGCAGATGCTGGGTGGGCGGATCGTGCTGCTGGGCGCCGCCGGGCCGGGCACCGGGGAGTCGATGTACGGCGGCGCCATCTTCTACCGCCACGGCGCCCTGGCGGCCTCGGGCACGAACAATCGCGCCCGGGGGCTGGAGCCGGATGAAACCGGCTGGCTGGCCGCGCTGTTGGCCGAGCACAATTTGCCGCTGAACCCCGACGAATTCGAATGCCTGGCCCCGACGCCGGGCAAGCAGAAATATCACCTGTTCAAACCGCGCCTGGACGCGCGCGAAAAGGCAGTCTGAGAGCAGTGTGGCGCGCCGCGACGGCCCGGCTCGCCGCAAGGTCTTGCCATGGTTATCTGTGACGCCAGTGCCTGCACTGACTGCGCAAAGTGCATCAAGGTTTGCCCCCCGAACGCCCTGCGCTTTCCGGGAGCGGTGGAAGCCGCGCCGCACATGCTGGCGGCGAGCAACGGCAGCGGACCCAGCGGGGCACGCCTGACGGGAGGCGGGTGGGCGTCCGCCACCGTCCGCGAAATCCAGGAAAAAGCCCGCACCGGCAAGCACATCGTGCGCGGCTGCGGCACTACCCGCAGGCTGCCCACGCTCGACGATCTGGTCCTGCTGCCGGCCGGGTTGTCACGCATGCCGGTGGACACGTATCGCGAAGCGGCGGTCACGCGCACCGTGCTCGGCGCGCGCTTCGCCAGCCGGCCCCTCGTCATTGAGACCCCCATCATGGTAGCGCCGATGTCCTACGGGGCCATCAGCCGGGAGGCCAAGCTGGCGCTGGCGATGGGCAGTGCCCGGGTCGGCACCGCCATGAACAACGGCGAAGGCGGCCTGCTGCCCGAGGAGGTCGAGCATTCCTATCGCCAGATTGTCCAGGTGTGCCCCAGCCGCTTCGGCTTTTCGCTGCGCAACCTGGAACTGGCCGACGCCGTCGAAATCGTCTTCGGGATCGGCGCCAAACCGGGCCTATCGGGCCACCTAATGGCCGAAAAGATGACCGCCGAGATTGCGGCCTTCCGCGGCCTGCCGCCCGGGATCGACCTGGCCTCGCACCCGCGCCACGGCGACATTTTCGGCGCCGACGATCTGATGGTGAAACTCCAGGAGCTGCGGCAGATCACGCGGGGCGCAAAGCCAATCTTCCTCAAGGTCGGCGCCGGCCGCGTCTATGAGGATGTCAAGATCGCGGCCAAAGTCGGCGTGGATGGGATCACCATCGACGGCATGCAGGGCGGCACGGGCGCCGGTCCCGTGATCGCCATCGACCATCTGGGCATGCCCACGCTGGCCGCCATTGTCCAGGCCACGCGCGCGCTGGAGGACATGGGCCTTAAGGATGAGGTCAGCCTGATGGTCTCGGGGGGGATCCGTGACGGCGCCGATGTCGCCAAAGCGCTGGCCCTCGGCGCCGACGCGGTGTTGATCGGAACAGGGGCCATGGTCGCGATGGGCTGCACGGTGTGCCTGGAGTGTCACAAGGGCGAGTGCGAGTTCGGGATCGGCACCCAGAAGCCGGAGCTGCGCGAGCGGCTGAATGTCAAGTTGGCCGCGCATCGGGTAGCCAACTACTTCACCGCCATGACGAACGAGCTGGTGATCCTGGCCAAGGCCTGTGGCAAGCGCGATGTTCACAATCTCGAGCGCGAGGACCTGCGCGCCGTGTCGCTCGAGGCCTGTGCCATGACCGGTGTTCCCTTCCTGGGCACCGACTACACCTTCACTCAACCGTTCGGCTTCTTCGGGTGACGAGCGCCCGCCGCCATGCCAGCCTTTCTCCGCGCCAATATCCTCGCAGCCGGCCAGCGCTTCGAAATCCTGGTTAACGGCGAGCCGGTAGCCGCCTACGAAGGCGAGAGCCTGGCCGCCGCTCTGCTGGCTGCCGGCTGGATGTGCCTGGCGGCCCAGCCCGACCCGGATTGCCCACGCAGCCTGTTCTGCGGCATGGGCGCTTGCTACGGCTGCCTGGTGACCCTGGACGGCCGGCCCAACGTGCGCAGCTGTGCCACGCTGGCCCAACCTGGGCAGCGGGTAGAGCTGGCGGATCATGCCATCGGTTGACATCGCCGTGGTGGGCGCCGGACCAGCCGGAGCGAGCGCGGCGATCGCGGCGGCTCAGGCCGGCGCCCGGGTGGCCCTGATCGACGAAGGCATCCGCCTGGGCGGCCAGTTCTTCCGTCAGCCAGCGCGCCCGTTCAACAGCCAGGCGTCCGACGCCCTGCGGAACCACTTCCGGCGCGGCCGCCAGCTGCTCGAACAGCTGGACCACCCCAAGATCGAGGTCTTCACTGGCGCCACCGTGTGGAACCTCGATCCGAAGCGCCGGCTGCAGCTCTACGGCTCACACGGGCGCCTGGAGGTGCGGGCCCATTGCATCATCCTGGCCACCGGCGCCACCGAGCGCAGCGCCGCCTTTCCGGGCTGGACCCTGCCTGGCGTGATGACAGCCGGCGCGGCGCAAAGCCTGCTCAAGGGCCACGGCCTGGTGCCCGGCGGGCGCGTGATCGTGGCGGGCAGCGGGCCGCTGCTGCTGGCGGTAGCCCGCCAACTGCTCGACCACGGCGCGCATGTGACCGACGTGGTTGAGGCCACGCCCCTGCGGCGCTGGGTAAAGCACGGAGTCCACATGCGGCGAGCCGCCAGCCAGTTGTGGGAGGGCGTTGAACATCTGCAGCGCCTCAAGCGGGCCGGGGTGGGCCTGCATCACGGCATGGCTGCCACCCGGGCGCTGGGCAGCCTCCAGGTATCTGGCGTGGAAATCGACCGAGTCGATGAACGCTGGCGGCCTGAGCCGGGCTCAACACGCCAATTGGCCGCGGATGTGCTGTGTGTGAGCTATGGCTTGATCCCGTCGACCGAGCTGTCGCGCCTGGCCGGGTGCGGCCACCGCTTCGACACTTCGCTCGGCGCGTGGGTGGTGGGCACCGACACCAACCTGGAGACGAGCCAGCACGGCATCTACGCGGCCGGGGAAACTCGGGGCGTGGGGGGCGCTGAGGCCGCACTGGCCGAGGGCCGGCTCGCCGGGCTGCTGGCCGCCGCCAGCCTGGGCCTGTGGGGGGCCGGGCACGCCAGCGCCGTGGCCGAGGCGCGCGCCGAGCAGGCCCGCTTGCGCGCCCAAACAGAAGCCGTGCTGGGTTTGTTTTGTGTCCAGCCCGGCCTGGCAGACCTGGCCACCGACGAAACGCCGGTTTGCCGCTGCGAAGGGGTTACGGCCGGCGCAATTCGACTGGCGGCGCGTGAGGGCGCGAGGCAGCTCAACAGCCTGAAGGCCTGGAACCGCTGCGGCATGGGACCTTGCCAGGGCCGCACCTGTGGCCCGATCGCCGCCCAGATCATCGCCTCCGAGACCGGGGCACACCTCGAAGCGGCCGGCTGCTTCACGGCCCGTCCACCGATCCGGCCCGTGCCCCTGTCCGCGCTGGCGGAGACAGCCACGCCCCACCCTACGGGCACGGCCATGGAAGACCACGCCGGTTACGGGCGGGTGGTAACGGGCCGGCGTTGACTCAACCGCCCATGCTGGTCGAGCACATTTCGGCGGGTCGACTTCCAGGCCAGCTTTGCTGCGCGCGGGACCGGACTGCGCGGCGGCCTGGAACTGTTCTGCTGGCAGGCGAGGCTGCCTGGGCGCGCGGCGACCCCGCCCAAGGCCGACTGACGCGATGACCCCAGCGCTGCCGGACTCAAGCGAGGTCGCGATCATCGGCGGTGGCCTCGTCGGCTGTGCCGCAGCCTATTACCTGACGCAGCAGGGCGCGTCGGTAGTCCTCATCGAGCAAAACGGGGTCGGGTCGGGCGCTTCAGGACGGTCAGGGGGCGGGGTGCGCCAATCGGCCCGGGCCGCGGCCGAGATCCCGCTCGCCATACAGGCCGTCGCGCTGTTCTCCGGCCTGGCCGACGAGCTGGGGCTGGATATCGAGTATGTCCAGCGTGGCAACTTGCGGCTGGTGGAGAGCGTGGATTACATCCGGCCTATGCAGGTCGATATCGCGCGCCAGCAGGGCCAGGGCCTGAACGTGCGCTGGCTGGAGCAGTCAGAGGTCTGCGAACTGGCGCCGGCACTTCAGCGGGAAAGCCTGCTGGGCGCCAGCTTCTGTCCGACGGATGGGCATGCCAATCCGCTCAAAGTGACCGCCGGCTTCGCTGCCGCCGCCCGGCGCCGCGGCGCCCGCATTCTTACCGGCTGCTCCGTGACCGGTTTTCGCCAACTGGACAGCGGCCTCGTGCAGCTTGCCACGACTGCCGGCAGACTGCGAGCCAGGAACGTGATCATCGCGGCCGGGGCCGGCACGGCGCGGCTGTGCCAGGCCAGCGGCTTTGACCTGCCGCTCGCCAACATGCGCTACGAGTCCCTGGTAACCGAGGCGGTGCGGCCGTTGTTCGACGCCATGTTCGGGGTGGCCAGCGCCGACCTGTTCTTCCGCCAGACCCGCCATGGCAGCGTCCACTTTGGCGGCGGGCTGGTTCTGCCGGCCGACGACGAGACCACCACCCAGGACAACCTGGCGGCCGCCGCCGCGCATCTGGCGCGCCTGGTGCCCGCGCTGGCCCAGGCCAACCTGGTCCGCACCTGGGGCGGCCTGGACCCCTCGACGCCGGACGGCATACCCATTATCGACTGCCTCGGCGACAACCTGCTGGTGGCCACGGGTTTCTGCGGTCACGGCTTTGCCCTGGGGCCGGTGGTGGGCCGGCTGCTGGCCGCCTGGGTCACGCGCGGCCAGCGGCCAGCCGAGCTGGCCGGCTTCGAGCGCAACCGCTTCGCGGGGTGGCTGCAGACCCGCTGGACCCCGACGGGATCGTTCGAGGCCGTGCTGGCGGCCGTCGCCACGCAAGCCAACGCGCCCGGCCCGAACGGCGCGCACTCAGCCGACCCGGCTGCAGCACTGCCGCAGGAGGGTGACGGCCCACATGTCCTGGTGATCGACCCCAGCATGTGCACGGGCTGCCGCTCGTGCGAAGTGGCCTGCGCCATTCACCACGACCGGGTCGCGCGGCCCACGCAGCTTCGAATCCAGGTAGCCTACGAGCGAGATGACGCCTACAGCCCGATTGTGTGCCTCCACTGCGAGGAGGCTTACTGCATGGAGGCCTGCCCATTTGAGGCGCTGGCCCGCGGCGGCCCGGGCAGCGTCATTCAGGTGGTCGACAAGAACTGCACCGGCTGCCTCCTGTGCGTCGACGCCTGCCCGTACGGCGGCATCAGCTACGCCGACGACAAGGGTGTGGTGATCAAATGCGATCTATGTGATGGCCAGCCGGCCTGCGCTGCCTACTGCGCGCCGGGCGCCATCCGCTTCCGGCGTGTTGACCCCGCCACCTGGGACGGCATGAAACAACACGCCACCCAGCATGCCAGGTTGCTGAGCCAGGGACTAACGTGAACATTTCAGGCTACACCGGTGCCCTGCTGCGGATTGACCTGAGCCGGCGCCAGGCCCGGCGTGAGCCGTGGGACCTCGGTTTGGCCGAGCGCTTTGTCGGCGGACGAGGCCTGGCCTCTTATCTGCTGTACCGAGAGCAAGACCCGGCCGCCGACGCGCTTGGCGCGGAGAGCAAGTTCATCCTGGGGACTGGGCCGCTGACGGGCACGGGCGCGGTGGCAGCTTCGCGCTACGTGGTGGTCTGCAAGGCGCCCCTGACCGGCACCATTGCCTGCTCCAACTCGGGAGGCTTTTTCGGACCCGAGCTCAAGTTCGCGGGCTACGACTTCGCCATTTTCGAGGGTCGGTCCGAGACGCCCGTCTACGTCTGGATCGACGATGGGCGGGTCGAGTTTCGATCGGCCGAGAAACTGTGGGGGCTGACCCCGGCCGCGACCGATGAGCAGGTTCGCCGCGAAACCAGCCTCATGGCCAAAGTGGCCTGTATCGGCCCGGGCGGCGAGAAACGCTCCTTGCTCGCGGGCGTCGTCAACGACCGGGCGCGATTGGCCGCCCGATCGGGCGTCGGCGCCGTTTTGGGCAGCAAGAACCTGAAGGCCGTCGCCGTGCGCGGCGCCGGTTCGGTCTGCCTGGCCGATCCGGAGGCCTTTTGGCTCGCGGCGCTGGACGCGCTGAAGAAGATCGTCAACGACCCGGTGTCGTTCGGCAGCTTCCGCGCCTATGGCACTGCCAGCCTGGTCAACCTGATCAACGAGATGGGGGCCTATCCCACCCGCAACTTCCTCGAGGAAGTCTTCGCCGGCGCCATGCCGACCAGCGGCGAAGCCATCCGCGACGAACTGCTGCTGCGGAACCGTGCCTGCTTCGCTTGTCCGATCGCGTGCACCCGCGTCACCGCGGTCAAGGACGGCCCCTATCAGGGCCGGGGCGAAGGGCCAGAGTATGAAACTACCTGGTCATTCGGGGCGCTGTGCGGCGTTAGCGACCTGAAGGCGATTGCCAAGGCGCATTATCTGTGCTGCGACTACGGCCTAGACGCCATGTCCGCCGGCGCCACTGTCGCCTGCGCCATGGAGCTTTTTGAAAAGGGCTACGTGCCCGGGAGCGACATCGGCTTTGCGCTGCGTTTTGGCGACGCCGAAGCCATGGTGGCAGCGGTGCGCCTGATGGGCGAGCGGCGCGGGCCATTCGGGGCCTTGCTGGCCGACGGCAGCTACCGCCTGGCGGCCCACTACGGGCACCCCGAGCTCTTCATGGGCGTCAAGAAGCTTGAAATGGCCGCCTACAGCCCGCGCGTGTTCCAGGGCATGGCCCTGCACTACGCGACCTCGAACCGCGGAGCCTGTCACGTGCGCGGCAACACGGTCGCCGCTGAGCTGTACGGCATTCCCAAATACGTTCCGCCCGAGACTCTCGACGGCAAAGAGGAGATGGTGCGCCGGCCGTTCCAGAACTCGACGGCCTTCGTGGACTCGACCGGCATCTGCCTGTTCTCCAAGTTCGCCATCACGCACCGAGAGATCGTCTCGATGCTGGCCCCGGCCACCGGGCTTGACTTCACCTTTGACAAGTCAATCGTGCAGGGTGACCGCATCTGGAACCTGGAGCGGCTGTTCAACCTCCGGGCCGGCTTTGCCGCCGCCGACGATACGCTGCCCGAGCGGATGCTGGAGCCTGTTCCGGGAGGGCCGCGGGCAGGCAGCCGGGCCCAGCTGCACCAGAACCTCCAGACCTATTACGCCTTACGCGGCTGGGACGAGCGCGGTGTGCCCACGCGGCAGAAGCTGGAAGAGCTCGGCCTGGAAGACACCTGGCAGGTATGCCGTTAGGCAGGCCAATGGAAGTCACGGTGCGACTATTCGCCAGTTTGCGGCGCCACCGGCCCGACCTGGCGCTGGGGCAGCCCCTGACCTGCCAGCTCCCCGAGCGGGCGACATTGGCGGATCTCATTCAAGCCGTGCTCGGGCCCCTGCCCGACGAAGTCGCGATTATGCTGGTGAACGGCCAACTGCAAGCCGGGGAGCAGGTGCTGAGCGAGGGCGACCGCGTATCGCTTTGGCCCCCGGTTGCCGGCGGCGCGCTGTAAGGCCGTGCGGTGCTGCGGGTCAGGCCAGGGCGACGGCGGCCGGCGCTTGGCCTAACCTCGTCCGCGGTCGATGCCCGCCGGCGCTAACGGCGGCGGCGGCGCCCAGCGCGCCTGGCCTGCCGCGAGCCGCGCTGTTGCCAGCGCTATGCCAGCTCGCCGCTGATCGCCGCCAAGCCTTCCCGATCGCACAAGACAATAAAGCCGCCCGGCAAGGTCTCAACGAGGCCGGACCGGGTCAGCTTGGACATCACGCGAATGGCCGATTCGGGGGTGGTATCAGCCAGCTCAGCCAAATCCTGGCGCGACAGGCTGACACTGATCCGGCAGCCTGCAGCGGTCTCCTCCCCGCACTTGGAGGCCACCTTGAGCAGCACGTGAGCGATGCGGCGCTCGACGCGCTCGCTGATCTTGATGCGCATGCCAATAACGCCCAGCAGGCGCCCGCCGAGCATCTCAATGACGCGCACCGCCACGGCCGGATACTCGTGCAGCAGCCGGCGGTAGTCCTGTACCGACAGGCTGAGCGTGCCGGTGTCAGACAGGGCCTGCGCCGTGGCCGGCTGGAACGGCATCAGCATGGCCGCCCCGCCGAAGAGCTCGCCCGGCGACACCACCTCGACCACCGCCTCTTTGCCGGCCTCCAAATACTTGACGATCTTGACCTGGCCCGCCGCGACCACCCACAACCGGCTGGCAGGGTCGTCCTCGTGAAAAATGTAGGCGTCGCGCGCATAGCTGTCTTCGCGAAACCATGGGCCGATGGCTGCCAGCGCCCCGGGCGGCAGGTCGCAAAAGAGCGGGATATGACCCAGCAGTGGCTCCAGCGCGGTCATAGACGCTGAATCTACACCGATTCGCCGGATTGTGCCGGGGTGGGAGTTTTTTGGGAGATCCCGCGACTACAGTCAGCCCATCCCATCTGGAGGCTGACGATGCGCGATTTGCGGGATTTCATCAACGCTTGTGAGGCGCAAGGCCAGCTCGCCCGGGTTCGGGCCGAGGTGGACTGGAACCTGGAGCTGTCACACGTCGCGAAGCTGAATGAGGAACGCGGCGGGCCGGCGCTGTTGTTCGAGAACGTCACCGGCTACGGCTCGCCGGTCCTGACCAGCGCCTGCACGACCACGGCGCGCCTGGCGCTGATCATGGGCCTGCCCAAAGACAGCAGCCTGGTCGAGCTCATGCGCGAGTGGGTGCGGCGCGCGCCGAACAAGATCGGCCCGCGCTGGGTAGAGACGGGGCCGTGCAAAGAGAATATCGACAAGGGCGACCAGATCAACCTGTTGAAGTTCCCCGTGCCCAAGATCTATCCGCGCGACGGCGGCCGGTTCTTCGGCACCGCTGTGTATGTGGTCACCCAGGATCCCGACACGGGCTGGTTGAACCTGGGCACCTACCGGCTGCAGATCCTCGACGAGCGCACGCTGGGAACCCAGTTCATCAAGGGCAAGCATGCCGACCTGATTCTCAAGAAGTATGCCCAGCGCAAACAGCCTATGCCGGTGGCGGCCATGATCGGCGGCGATCCTCTGCTGTTTCTCATGGGCGCGGCGCGGCTGCCGGCCTTTGAAAGCGAGTACGAGTTTGCCGGCGCCTTGCGCGGCGCCCCGATCGACGTCGTGCGCGGCGAGACCGTCAACCTGCCCGTGCCGGCAGCGGCTGAGATCGTTGTGGAGGGCGAGGTCGACCCCGAGGCGTTGCGGCCGGAAGGCCCCTTCGGCGAGTATACCGGTTACTACTCCGGCATCGGCACCACCCCGCGGCACTTCATCAAGGTCAACTGCGTGACCTACCGGCACAACCCGATCTTCTGGTCGACCACCGTCGGGCGGGCCGTGACCGACACGCACATGACCATGGCCCTCACCTACGGCTCGACCCTGTGGCAAGAGCTGGAAGCCATGCGCATCCCCGGCATCCAGTCGGTCTACTGCCCGCCGGAGGGCGCCGGCCGTTTCCTGGCCATCATCTCCGTCAAGCAGCTGTACCCAGGCCACGCGGCCCAGGTCGGCACGGCTGCCATCTCGACCGAGATGGGGGCCTATGGCCTGAAGACCGTGATCGTGGTGGACGACGACATCGACGCCTGGGACCTGCCGCGCGTGCTGTGGGCCTTGAGCTTCCGCTTCCAGCCGTCGCGCGCCGAGTTCATCAAACGCGGCCGCTCGACCCCGCTCGACCCGTCGCTGCCGCTCGACTCGCGCGAAATCACCTCGCGCCTGATCATCGATGCCACCATCCCTTACGAATGGAAAGACAAGCCCGTTCCGATCACACTCGATGAGGCGACGCTGCGCCGCGTCCAGGCCCGTTGGGGCGAGCTCTTTCCGAACGGAGCAGCCGGCGCCAACGGGCACGAGGCCGCCGCTGGCAACGGCCACGAGGCCGGCGAAGCGCTGGCTCCGGCCGCCACGCCGATGTGACGGCCATGCCAACCCCCAGCGGCCTGGCCGGGTTCATCTTTGATATCGACGGCTGCCTGGCCCGCGGCGGCCACGCGCTGCCCGGCGTGCCCGAGACGCTGGCGGCCCTGCGGCAGCGGGGTTTTCGCTGCGCCTTCCTGTCCAACGAAAACCAGCGGACGCGCGCCCAGGTCGTCGACAAACTGAACGGCATGGGCATACCCGCCACGACCGACGACGTCGTCACGGCGGCCATCGTCGCCGCCGAGGTGGCGCAAGAGCTGCACCCGGGCCGCCAGGTGCTGGCCATTGGCGCCGAGGGCCTGCTGGAGGCGCTGCGGGCCAAGGGCGCGGTGCTGGTCGACAGCGCCCACGCGGCCGAGGCCGACCTGGTCGTCATGGGCAAGGACCCTGGTTTCAGCCAGAAGACCCTGGAGCTGGTCTGCCAGGCCATCTGGAACGGCGCGGACTTCATCGCCACCAACCTGGATGCCAAGGTGCCGGCGGCGGCTGGCTTCATCCCGGCCACCGGCCCGATGGTCAAAGCCGTGGCCTACGCCACCGGCAAGGAGCCGCTGGTGTGCGGCAAGCCCTCGCGTTGGGCCGCTCAGATGGCGCTGCGCGCGCTCGGGCTGCGCCCCGAGGCGGGCGCGGTGGTAGGCGACACCCTGGAACAGGACATCCGCATGGGCCAGGAAGCCGGGTTGTTCACAATCCTGGTGCTCACTGGCGCCACCTCAGCGGCCGAAGCCGCCGCCGCGCCCGACGGGCTGCGGCCGGACCAGATATTGCCCGATGTCAATTCCCTGCCCGCCTGGCTAGAAGGCCAGGCTATCCGCCTAGCCAAGGAGGCGCCCCGCCATGACGAGCAACGGCCAGTTTCCCAGCCCGTTTGAAGTTCCCACGCCTGAGGGCTGCGAGGGCTGGGAGGCCCTCTACCCCTACTATTACTTGTTTAGCCCCGAACGGCGTGAGTTCGAAGAGGGCAAGTTCTGGTTCCAGGACGGCATGCACCACCCCGAGCCGCTCTATCCGTTCGACACCATCACCTGCGAGAGCTGGTGGGTGGCCCTGGGCGAATACAACTCGCGCGTGTTCATCATGCCGCCGGCGCTCGGCATCGACCAGCGCGTGCTGAACGGCTACCTGTACATCAGCGCCAATGCGCTGACCGACAACGAGCTCATCGGCCAGCGCGTGGCGCACTTCATGGAGCGCGCCGGCTACTATTTCCAGAACTGGGATTCGCTCTACGAACGCTGGAAGCAGAAAGCCGAGGGCGTCATCGCCGACCTGAAGGCGCTGCAAGTGCCCGACCTGCCGGAGATGGAGGACCTGGCCACAGTGCACGCCGGGCGCGGCCTGACCAGCGCCTACGACCTGCTCGAGGCGTATAACCGCGTCATCGAGAACATGCACAAGATGTGGCACCTGCATTTCGAGTTCCTCAACCTCGGCTACGCGGCCTACCTGACCTTCTATGGCTTCTGCAAACAGGCCTTCCCCGACATCCCTGACCAGAGCATCGCCAAGATGGTCTCGGGCATCGACGTCATCCTCTTCCGCCCGGACGATGAGCTCAAGCGCCTGGCGCGCGAAGCCATGCGCCTGGGCGTGGACACAGTGTTCGACGAGACCGTGGAGCCCGACGCGGTGATTGCGCGCATGCAGGCCACCCCCGCCGGCCAGGCCTGGCTGGCGGAACTGGAAGCCTCCAAGGACCCCTGGTTCAATTTCTCGACCGGCACGGGTTTCTATCACCTGCACCGGAGCTGGATCGACGACCTGTCGGTGCCGTGCGTGGGCATCCGCACCTACATCGACAAACTGCGGCAGGGCGCCGAGCTCGACCGGCCGCTCGAGGCGGTGCGGCGCGAGCGCGACCGGCTGGCCGCGCAGTATGCCGCGCTGCTGCCGACCGATGAAGACCGGCAGGCCCTCGAGCAGCAGTTGGGGCTGGCCCGCACGGTATTTCCGTACGTGGAAAACCACAACTTCTATGTCGAGCACTGGCACCACACGCTCTTTTGGAACAAGGTGCGCGAGTTCGGCCGCCTGTTCGTCCGGCACGGCTTCTTTGCCGAGACAGACGACATTTTCTACCTGCATCGCTTCGAGGTCAGCGCGGCTTTGTACGATCTGATCGCCTCCTGGGGCGTCGGCACCCCGGCCCGCGGCCCGCGCTACTGGCCCGAGCGGGTCGCCCAGCGCAAGGTGCTGTTCGAGCGCCTCAAGCAATGGTCGCCGCCGCCGGGCCTCGGCGAGCCGCCCGAGGTCGTCACCGAGCCATTCACCATCATGCTGTGGGGCATCACCACCGACAGCATCCAGAACTGGCTGCACCCGAAGCAGACCGGTGAGAACGGCGCCGGGCTGTCTGGCTTCCCCGGCTCGCCAGGCGTCGCAGAGGGGCCGGCCCGCGTTATCACGTCCGTCGAGCAGTTGGCCGACATCCAGGACGGCGAGATCCTGGTCTGCCCGATCACCACACCCAGTTGGGCGCCAGTCTTTCCGCGCATCCGCGCGACTGTCACCGACATCGGCGGCATGATGTCGCACGCCGCCATTGTCTGCCGCGAATACGGCCTGCCGGCCGTGGTCGGCACGGGTTTTGGCACCAAGACGGTCAAGACCGGCCAACGGCTGCGCGTGGACGGCAATGCGGGGACGGTCGCCATTCTCAATTAGGGGGCCAGGCAGGCCCGGCCGGCCGAAGCGAGGCCGGCCGGGCTTGACCTCGGGCCGGCTGAGCGCACCCGGCCGGCACGTTTCGGCGGACCACAGCCGTGAGCGACGAGCCTTACATCCTTTGGTTTGAACACTGCGATCACGCCCAGATCGCGCGCGTGGGCGGAAAGAACGCCGGCCTGGGCGCGATGCTGCGGGCCGGGGTGCGCGTTCCGCCGGGCTTTGCCATCACCACCGACGCGTACGCCGACTTTTTGTGCCACTCGGCATCTCGCGAGCAGCTCCAGCATTGGCTCGACCACCTGGACCCGGACGACCTGCCCGCGCTCGATCAGGCCAGTCGTGCGATCCGGCAATGGATGTCGCAAATCCCAATCCCACCCCCCGTGGAACGGGCGATCCGGATGGCCTATGAGCGCCTGGCCGGCGAGTGCGGGGTGCCCGACCTGCCCGTGGCCGTGCGCTCCAGCGCCACTGCCGAAGATCTGCCCGATGCCTCCTTTGCCGGCCAGCAAGACACCACCCTGTGGGTGCGCGGCGCATCGAGCGTGATGCTCCGCACCGCCATTTGTTGGTCGAGCCTATTCACCCCGCGCGCAATCGCCTATCGTATGAAGATGGGCTACGGGCACGGCCGGGTGCTGATCAGCGTGGGGGTCCAGAAGATGGTCAACGCCCGCACGGCGGGCGTGATGTTTACCCTGAACCCCGCCAACGGCGACCGTTCGACCATCGCCATTGAGGCCAGTTGGGGCCTGGGGGAGACGGTGGTGGCCGGCATGGTAACGCCCGACAACTTCCTGGTTGATCGGATCTGCCACGCTATTCTGCGGCGCACGGCCTCCCCCAAGCTGCTGGAGTACGTTCCCGATCCGGTCGGCCAGCGCGCCGAGATGCGCGAGGTGCCGGCCGAGCGGCAGCAATGCCTGTGCCTGAGCGACGCCGAGGTGCTGGAGCTGGCCGTGTTGGGTAACTGCATCGAAGGGCACTACCGGCGACCGATGGACATCGAGTGGGCCATTGATGCTGATCTGCCCTTTCCGGCCAACGTGATGACGCTGCAGACGCGGCCCGAGACGGTCTGGAGCCGGCAGCCACCCCGCCGGGTAGTCACACCGCAGCCGGGCGCCCTGGATTACGTCGTCGCCAATTTGCTGGCGGGCGTTCGCACCCGAAAGGCCTAGGCGTGGCCCCGCGCTTTTGCGCCGACTGCGGCCAGCTCCTGGTGCACGGTCCTGTCGCCGGCCGCACCCGCCCGCACTGCCCCGCCTGTGGCCACGTGGTCTTCCACAACCCCGTGCCCGTGGGGCTGGCCCTGGTGAAACACGCCGGCCAGTTGCTGCTCGTTCGGCGTGGCCAGCCGCCGCTGCAGGGTTATTGGGCGCCGCCGGGCGGGCACGTCGAGATCGATGAGTCCGTGGAGGCCGCCATCGTCCGGGAAATCGAGGAGGAGGCTGGAGTAGAAGTTGTGCTGGACGGCCTGGCCGGTGTATATTCGCAGGAGCACGTTGGCGTTATGATTGTTGCCTATCGCGGGCACGTGGTCGGCGGCGAGCCGAAGGCCGGCGAAGATGCCGCCGCTGTCGACTACTTCGAGCCGGGCAAATTACCTGACCAGCCGCCGCCGGCGGCGGGCACCGTCGTCGATGCGTGGTTTTACGGCGTGCTGAACCACCTGCTGGCGCCCTGGAAGGAAGGTGTGCCGTGCGGCGCATTGTCGTAGGCCTCAGCGGCGCCAGCGGCGCCATTTACGGGATCCGGGTGTTGGAAGCGCTGCGCAACGCACCCGCCGTGGAAACGCACCTGGTCATCAGCAGCGCGGCCTGCCGGACGATTGAGCTGGAGACGGACTATTCTGTGGCCGCGGTTCAGAGCTTGGCGGATCGCGTGTATGCGCCGGGCGATATCGGCGCGGCCATCGCTTCGGGCTCGTTCCGCGCGGCCGGCATGGCCATTGTCCCGTGCTCGATGAAAACGCTCTCAGCCGTGGCGCACTCCTTGGGCGACAACCTGCTGGCGCGAGCCGCCGACGTCACCCTCAAGGAGCGCCGGCGCCTGGTGATTGT
>JADLEU010000010.1 GCA_020845955.1 Anaerolineales bacterium | reverse complement strand
GACCTGTTGGCGGCCGAGCGCTTCCCGCCGTTCTGCGCCAACGTCAGCAACACCGGCTACTACGGCTTCAGCGCGCAGCCGCGCGCCGGCGTGGTCAAGATCGCCAATCATGACCTGGGCCGCCACATGGCGCCCGACGCATCCGGGCGTACGGTGACCGAGTCCGAGAACGAGCAATTGCGGGCTTTCCCGCGTGCCAGCCTACCGCTCCTGGCCGAAGCGCCCATTTTGCACATGCGCGCCTGCCTGTACTGCGATACCTGGGATGGCTACCTGTGGATCGCGGCCGACCCTGCGCGCCCGGGCCTGGTGCTGGCCACTGGCGGAAGCGGCCACGCCTTCAAGTTCGCGCCCCTGCTCGGCGATTGGATCGCCGGCGCCGTCGAGGGCCGGCCCAACCCGCTGTTGGCCAATTTCCGCGGGCGCGCTTCAGGGCGCCCGCGGCGCAGCCAAGAGGCCGCGCGCTGCCAGCTTGGAGCCTAAACATGGTCATCGGAAAGATCGTCGGCACCGTGGTCACCACCATCAGCCACCCCCACTACAAGAACCGGCGGCTGCTGGTGGTGCAGCCGCTGGCGCTGCCCGGCCAGCCTGAAGACGGCGATTTCATCGCCCTCGACAACAGCCAGGCCGGCATCGGCGACACGGTCCTCGTCAACCGCGAAGGCAACGGCGCGCGCCAGGTCCTGGCCAACCCCGACGCGGCCGTCATCTCCGTTATCGTCGGCATCATCGACTCGGTTACGCTTGCGTAGCAGCCGGGCTTGTCTCGGCCAATTTCGCTCAGCCCGCCACGCCGCACCCCGTGGGCTCGCACGCGCTCTCCACCTTCACACCTGCGCATCCATGCCCACACCCCCAATTCTCCACACATCCTCGTAGGGCCAGCCTTCAGCCGCGATGTGCTCGTCTCGGTCCCGGCCGTCGCTTTCCGCCTGGCAAACCGCGCCAACGGCGCCCTTGTGCCCTCAGGCCAGCAGCGCGCTTCCAGCCGCACGCCCGCCCGGCCCATCCGCGCGAACAACCTGGCTGGCCATCGCCTTTTTCGGCACAGACGATCCCAACGTCCCGTTCGAGGAGGGGCGTGGCCGGACCTTGGAGGTGCTCTATCCTTCGCGCCCGCGCCTCACACCTGCCCGCCAAAATGCGGATGCCGCCGCGCCAGTTCAGCCGCCGCCTCCCGCGAATGCACGCTCAACCGCTCCAGGATCGCCGAAACATGGTGGTCCGCCGTCTTCGGCGAGATCTGCAGCCGCTTGGCGATCTCCACGTTGGTCAGCCCCGCCATCAGCAATGCCAGTATATCGAGCTGCCGGTGCGTCAGGCCAAACGGGTTTTCGCGCGTGCTGGCCCGTGGCTGGCGCGGCAAGCGGGCTGCCCCCGCCGCCTTCAGCGCGGCGCGCAGCGTGTCGGCAGCCGGCCGCGCGCCCAGCCGCTCGAATATCTCCAACGCCGTCACCTGGGCGGCGGCGCCACCCTCGGCCAGCGCGCGCGCGCGCTCGTAGGCGCACCCCAACCGCTCCCAGGCTTCGGCCGCGGCCCGCCAATCGCCCGCGACCTGCAGCGCGTAGGGCGCAGCCAGCCAACCGTATCGCTCGCCGTCCGCCCCCGCCCGCCAGCGCCAATAGGCTAACTCCCCCGCGAACCAGGCGTGCTGCTTGGTCACGGCTGCCTCGAAGACGGCGTTGGCCTCCTCCCGGGCCCGCTCGCCATCGCCCCCCAGCCAGGCGGCCTCCGCCCGCGCTGCTCGCACCAGCGCCGTGCGGTGCAAGCTGGTGGTGTGCCGGGCCAGCTCCAGCGCCTCGTCCAGCGCAGCCCAGCCGGCCTCGGCTTCGCCCTGTCGCGCGTACACGCAGCCCAGCGCCGCCAGCGCCGTCACCCGGCTCGTCACCGAGACGCTCGGCCGCTGCAGCACCAGCGCCGCCGTCTCGGCCGCCTCCCGCCAGCGGCCCAGCCGCAAATGCGTCACGGCTTGCCAGGCCAGGATATACAGGCGAAAGCGCTCCAGCCCATACTCGGCGGCATAGGCCAGCCCGTCGCGGGCATAGGCCTCGGCCTGCGGGAACCGATAGAGCTCGCTGGAGACCGAGCTGAGGTTGGCGTAGGCGTGCGCCGCCAGCGTGTAGAACCCGGCCTCGTGCGCCGCGGCCAGGTTGTCCTCCAGGTACTGACACCCCTGGGCAAAGTCCAGGTGTGCCCACGACGAACCGATGGTGTTGCGGGCCGCCAGCACCAGGTGCCGCGCTCGGGCCGGCTCGGCCAGGGCGATGGCCTTTTCGCCCCACTCGATCGCGGCGCGGTAGTCCTGGGTGAGCATATGCAGCCCGGACTTGACCCGATAGGCCAGCGCCAGCTCGCGCCCCGGCGAATGGGCCTCCAGCAGTTCGAGCGCCTGCCGGCACACCTGCTGCGCCTCCGTCGTGCGGCCCAGCCCGTTGAGCAGAAAAGCCATGTTCGCCAGGCACTCGCCCTGCTTCAGCGGATCGCCCAGCGCCTGCCACAAGGTCAGCGCCTGCTGCCGCGCGGCCAGCCCCTCGGCGCGCTGGTCGATGGAGTTGCACTCGTCGGCGTAAGCCCCCAAGAGCTGGGCTCGCTCGGCGGGCGGAAGGTCGTCCGCGTAGCGCAGCGCGAGGGCATACAGGTCGGCGGCGGCCCGGTGTGCGTTGGCGCCCGATGCCTGGCGCGCCGCGGCCGGCGCATAGGCCAGCACGGCTTCGCGGTCGCCGGCGCCTTCGGCATGGTGTGCCAGGCGCGCCAGGTCGACGCTGCTGTCAGGCCCAGCGCGCAGCGCCTTCAGCACACTCTGGTGCAGCGTCTGCCGGCGCTGGGGCGATAGGCTGGCCAAGACCGTCTGCCGGATTAGCTCGTGCCGGAAGGCCAGCAGGTCGCCCTGCGGCAGCAGGATGCCGGCCGCCAGGCACTCGTCGGCGGCCTGGGCGTCGGCGCCGGCCACCTCCACCAGCAGCGCTGGCTCAATGCGCAGCCCGCACACCGCCGCCGCGGCCAGCAGCGCCTGCCCCGCCTCCGTCAGCCGGGCCGCGCGTGCCAGCACCGCCTCGCGCACCGTGGCCGGAATGCCGCTGCCCCCGCTCGACAGCACTTCGCCCACGAAGAAAGGGTTCCCCCCGGTCTGCCGGTAGAGATCCGCAGAGTCCAACCGCCGCTCCCCAACCAGCGCGCGCACCGCGCTTTCGCTCAGCGGCGGCAGCGGGATGCGGCGCGCGGCCGGCAAGGTAACCAGGTCGCCCAGCACCAGCCGCAAGGGATGGCGCGGGCCAAGCTCGTCGTCGCGATAGGTTAGCACCAGCAGTGCCTGGGTGCGGCTGATGCGGCGGCCCGCGTAGCGCAGCAGGTCCAGCGTGGGTTCGTCGGCCCAGTGTACGTCCTCGAAGACCACCAGCGCCGGGCGCTGCTGCAGCTCGGCCAGGAAGGCCCCAAACAGCGTCGTGCGGTTGGAGTCAGCGCTCAGCCGATCGGGCCAGCCGCCGCCCAGTTGCGCGGCCATATCATGCAGCGGCCCCAGCGGCCGCGGCGTAAACAGCGCGTCGCTTGCGCCCCACAGCACGCGCGTCGCCGGCGGCAGGCCGCGCGCGAAGTGCTCCACCAGCGTCGTCTTGCCCAGGCCGGCCTCGCCGCTCACCAGCGCAATCCGGCCGGCCCCGGCCGCCGCCGCCTGCCAGGCCGCGGCCAGCTCCTGCAAACACGCCTCGCGCTCCAGCAGCAGCACCATTACGCCAATCCCATTGCGGCCTGTGGGCGCTATCATACCCCGCCTGGCATGCCCGGCGCAACGGGTCGCAGGTCCGTGTTGAGGAGACGGTCAACCCCGCCCTGCTCACGCCTTCGCGTTGGCTTACTTGATTTGGCTCCGCTCAAGCAGGCCAAAGTTTGTGAAGCGGACTGTGGTCGTTCGGTGACAATCCGGGGTTGGGTCCGACTCGTCCGTTCTCGTCCATGATTCGCCCGGCGCCATGCGGTAGAGCCCTCCGCCCACCTCAACGACAATCTCACCGGTGGGCTCAAGCGCGTGGACAATCGCGACCTTGTAGGGCAGAGCGTAGGGGAGACCGGAGATGAGCTCCAGCTGGCTGGAAATGCCTCCACCCATGGCACCCGTATTGGCCTGCCCAAAGCCCGCATAGCCGACAATGTCTAGGCCATCCGGCAGCGGCGCGGGCTGCACCGTGAGCACACCATCGCTGAACGAGTATCCGGGGAAGTCAATCATCGAGGCTTCCGGGCACTCCGCTGCCAGGCTGACCCCGTTGTTCACGACGAAGTACTCAACGAAGAGGCATTGCGCATTGAGCGCAGCGACTTGACCCTCGACGTAGTCGGATGCAGCTCGCAGCGTCGGGGACAGCGCGGGAGACAAGGTTGGCCTGCCAGCCAAAGAGGCAGCCGAGCAAGCGCCAATCGCCAAAGCCAAGCCAGGGATCACTACGAAGACTAACCGCACACGCGCCTCCCAGCGGAAGGCAGAGTATAGCCCCCATCGCGGGCGTCAGCCGTTTGCCGGCAGCCGATTTTGCAGCCTGCCGCAAGTTTCGGGCGGGCGGCGTTCGCCTCAGCCGTGTGCTCGCCTCTGGCCAGCACGTCAGTTCGACCTGTCACGCCTGCTTCAACGCCGGCCTATCGGACCCGGCCCCGCCCGGCGGCGACTATACCCTCCAGGTCATGGCGCTGGCGTGCCGGAAGGTGTGTCCTTTCGCTGGTGAACGACCGGACGTGCAAGCGACTGCATTGCTAGGTGTTCGATCACGACGCCACCCAGGCCGAAGTCCTGGCCTTTTTCAGGTGCTTCCAGGCCCGGCTGGTGGTTTGGTCGTTGCGCATGCGGGGCATCACATCGGATGGCTCGGCCCTGTGTCTGCCGGCGCTTGCCGCCGTGTGGCGACGATCCCGTATCAGATCTGCCAGTATCACCTGCTGCCCAGCTTTGGCCAGGCCGTACTGCACGCCGTGGCACAGTGCGCAATACCCTCGTCGCTCGCCAACCTAAGCGCCGGCGCCGGGTCGCCCTGCACCCGCACGGCCACCCGCTGCCCCCCGGCGTAGTAGTCGCTGCGCCATACCTGCCCGGCCGGCGGATCGGCCAGCGGCGCCCACTCCGCGGCGCGCGCGTGCCAGCGCGCCCGCAACCTGCCCGACGGCCAGACCGCGCGGGCGTTCGTGCGCCG
>JADLEU010000009.1 GCA_020845955.1 Anaerolineales bacterium | reverse complement strand
GCGGCCTCCTGTGGGGAGACAGCATGCCGCCAAATCAGTTCCGCCGACACCGCCCAAAAAGTGTTCACGATGTCTTGGGCCTTTTCCGAGCTACTACTGTTCACGATGTGTTGGACCCTGACACCTACCGTCTGGTCCAGGCCTGTCTAAGCGCCCTGAAAAAAGCGTCGCAACTCGGGCAGCCAGCGCTTGTCGCGCAAGTAGCCCAGTGTGGCGGGTGAAAAACGCGTCGGCTTAAGCCCAAAATACTGCGTCACGCTGGTCAGCTCACACGTGCGGCTGATTGCCAGATAGTCGAGCCAGCGCGTTGTCAACAATGAGCGCGGCAGAAGTTGCTCCAAGAACCAGGCGCCGGCGCGCAGGTAGACCGGCCGCACGGGCACCACCAGCCGCCGCACGCCCAGCACTTCCATGACCGTCTCGACCATCATGCGCAGCGGGATGAACTCGGGCCCGCCGAGCTCCAGGGTCTCATTCAGAAAGCTGCCCTCGGCCAGACTCCATTCGATACAGGTTGCCAGGTCGTCCACCCACAGGGGCTGCAGCGCAGAGCGCCCGTCACCCGGCAGCAGGAAGACGCCAGGGCCGAGCTTGAGCAGCGCCGCCAGGACGTTGACGAATAGATCGTCGGGACCAAACAGCAAGGCCGATCGGAGAATCGTATACGGGACGCCGCTCTGGCGGACGAATTCCTCGGCAATGCCCTTAGCCTTGAGCACCGGATAGGCAGACGCTCGGTCGGCGCCCAGGTGCGAGAGGTAAATCAGCCGCTTCACGCCCGCGGCCCGGGCCGCTTCCGCCACACCGCGGGTTCCCGCCGCGTCCACGATCAGCGGGTCCCCCTCCGGACCGCGCCACTCGGACCCAACCAGGTGGATAACGGCCTCCACACCCGCCATGGCGGCCCGCAGGCCTCTTTCGTCATCCAGGCGCGCAATGGACACCTGGACCGGAACGCCCCTAGGCAGCTGCGGCGAACGGCGAGAGGGCCGCAGCATGACCCGCACCGTGTGACCGCCTTCGGCCAGGCGGGGCAACAGGGCGCGGCCAACGAACCCGGTTGCGCCAGTGACTAGAATCAAACCCGATCCCCTGCCTGGCCAGCGTAATTCATCCCTGACCCTTTGCCGTGCGCATACGCCGCACGATTCTAGCATAACTCGCCGGTTGACTTTACCTAAAGCGAGTATTCCGGCCCAAACGCATCGAAAGCGAGCCGTCTGTGTTATACTCCGCGAACGCACGACCCGACGCACGTCAACTTAACCTCAGCCCTTATGCTAGACGCCAAGTTACCACTATGAAACCACGTGTTGTGATCACTGGAATGGGCTGCATCAGCCCGCTAGGCAATGATGTTCAAACGAGCTGGGCGGCCGCCGCCGCTGGGCAATCGGGCGTTGGTTCCATCACGCTGTTTGATGCCCATGACCACGAGACCCGTTTTGCCGCGGAGGTCAAGGGTTTTGACGCCAGCGAGCGCCTCGGCCGCAAAGAGGCGCGCCGCATGGATCGCTTCACGCAGTTTGCCGTCAGCGCTACCCTGGAGGCCTTGGCCGACGCGCGTTTGCAAATCACGGAGGCGAACCGCGAGCAGATTGGCGTCTACATCGGCACTGGCATTGGGGGCATTGGCACCCTGCTGGTCGAGGCGGAAGTCTACCGCACTCGCGGTCCGCGCCGAGTCAGCCCCTTTCTGGTGCCCATGATGCTGCCGGATAGCGCGGGCGGCCAGGTGGCCATCACCTTCGGGATGCGCGGGCCTAACCTGGGTATGATGTCCGCCTGCGCGACCGGCACCAACGCGATCGGAGAAGCCGCCCAAGTCATCCGCCAGGGCCGCGCCGATGTGATGGTGACCGGCGGCACCGAGGCCGCCATCAACGCCGTGGCGCTGGCCGGCTTCAACAACATGGGCGCCATGTCCACCCGCAACGATGCCCCTGAGCGGGCTTCGCGCCCGTTCGACCGGGAGCGCGATGGCTTCGTGGCCGGCGAGGGCGCGGGCGTGCTGGTGCTGGAAAGCGAGACGCATGCCCGGGCGCGCGCTGCGCCGATCTATGGCGAAGTGCTTGGCTACGGCATTACCAACGACGCCTACCACAACACGGCGCCGCTGGAAAACGGCGCCGGAGCGGTCGTGTGCATGCGCCAGGCGCTGCAGCAGGCCGGGCTGCCGCCGCAGGCCATCGACTACCTGAACGCGCATGGCACCAGCACGCCGCTGAACGATAAGAGCGAAACCGCCGCCATCAAGACCGTCTTTGGTGAGAGCGCCTATGATTTGGCGATTAGCTCGACCAAGTCGATGATGGGACACATGCTCGGCGCGGCCGGCGCGGTGGAGGCCATCTTTTGTCTCAAAGCCCTGGGCGACGGTCTCCTGCCGCCCACCATCAATTACGATAACCCCGACCCCGAGTGCGACCTGGATTACGTGCCCAATTACGCCCGCCCGAAAGCCATCCAGCGGGTCATGTCGAATTCTTTCGGCTTTGGCGGGCACAACGCTTGCATCATCCTGGGCTCGTACTCGGCCAACGGCCGCTAGGCGTCGGCTTGGTCTGCCGGGCCGGCCCTCGCCCAGGCTGCCGCCCTGGCGGATGGCAGCTCGCCCGCTCGCGCTCTGAAAGGACGGCTTTTCCATGGAGCGGTATGCTCATATCACCGGGTGGGGCATGGCCTTGCCGGACCGGGTGGTCACGAATGCGGAGCTGTCCCGCACTGTCGATACAACCGACGAATGGATCGTCAGCCGCACGGGCATCCGCGAGCGCCGTGTGGCCGATGGCCACGACACGACCGCCAGCCTGGCGGTGAGCGCGGCGCGCGCCGCGCTCGAATGCGCCGACGTCTCGCCGCGCCAGATCGACCTGATCATCGTGGCGACCTCGACCCCCGAACATCTCTTCCCCGCCACCGCCTGCCTGGTGCAGGACGCGCTGGGCGCCATCAACGCCGGCGGCTTCGACCTATCGGCCGCGTGTACTGGCTTTATCTATGCCTTGGGAGTCGCTGCCGATGCCATTCGTTCGGGCACCCAGCAGAACGTCCTGGTGATTGGCTCTGAAACCTTGTCCCGGGTTGTCAACTGGAAGGATCGCGGCACTTGCATCTTGTTTGGCGATGGCGCCGGCGCCTTTGTGCTCCAGGCCAGCACCGTGCCGGGCGGCGTACTGTCCAGCCTGATGCGCTCCGACGGCTCCGGGAGCCATTCGCTCGTGATCCCGGCCGGCGGCAGCCGGCTGCCGGCATCTTTCGATACGGTCCGCAACAACCAGCATTACATCCAGATGGACGGAAAAGAAGTCTACCGCTTCGCCACGCGCGTAATGGCCTCCGCCGCGCGCGAGGTGGTGCAAGACGCCGGCCTGACGCTGGACGACATCGCCCTGGTTGTGCCGCACCAGGCCAACCGACGCATCATCGAATCAGCCGCGCGCAGCCTCAACCTGCCCGAAGACCGTTTTGTGGTGAACCTGGATCGCTACGGAAACACCTCCACCGCCTCCATCCCGATCGCCATCTGCGAGGCGGTGGCCGCGGGCCGCGTGCGGCCGAATGATCTTATCGTGCTGGTAGGCTTTGGCGCTGGCTTAACCTGGGGTGCGGCGGTTGTTCAGTGGAACGTCACCATCCGGCCCGAGGTGTCGGCCTGGCATCGCCTGAACCGCCGCGCCGTCTACCGTCTTTCCAGGGTTCGCTCGGCCCTGCGACGCGGTCTGCGCCGAGTGGAAGGAGTAGTGTTCGGCCAGCAATCGCCGGAGGGCCAAGAACCCCCGCGGCGTAGCTAAAGCTGGCCCGCCTCCGCTGGCCGCCGGCTGGGGAACCGCTGCCGACGCATCGAGGCCGGCTGCCGGGCTGCCGGCCTCGCAATTGACTGGCGGTCGGGCTGGTCTCCTACGCCTGGGGCGCAGCCGGCTGAGCGTCGGCGGCCGGCGCTTCAACCACCCCTAAGAATTGATCGACGATCCGCTTGAGATAGCCGTAGGGCACGGCGCCGACCTGGCGGTAGACGATCTTGCCGGCCGCTACAAACAACATGGTCGGTATTCCGGAGACCTCGTATTCCTGGGCCCAGCGCGGGTGTTCGTCGGTATTGACCTTGGCAATCAACAGCCTGCTGTCATACTCGCCGGCGATCTTCTCCAAGCTGGGGGCCACCTGGCGGCATGGCCCGCACCAGGGTGCCCAAAAGTCCACCACCACTGGGGTAGCTGATTTCAACACCTTCTCCTCAAACTCGTCGTCGGTAACGTGCATCGGCTCGGTCATTCGGTCGCTGCTCCTGGCGTGGTTGGGGGCCCTCGCTTGCCGGCCGCCTCAGGCCGTCAAGGGTTGATCCTCATGGATTTCGTAGCGGCAGACCATCTGCGCCTTCGAGCGCAGCATAGCTGCCACGGAACAATACTTCTGCTCCGACAGGTCGATTGCCCGTCGCACCGCCCCCGGATCGACCTGCCGGCCGGTGATCACGAACACCAGCTCTAGGTGGATATACACGCGCGGATGGTCCTCGCTCCGCGTGCCATGCACACGGATCTGCATGGCAGTGATGGCTTGGCGCTTCTTCCGCAGGATTTCAATTACGTCGGCGCCGATACAGCCCGCCAGCCCCGACAGGATTAACTCCATCGGGCTCTGGGCCGCGGCGCTGGTGCCATCCGTCATGACCGCGTGGCCTGACCCGGCCGTCGTTGCGAACAGGGTGCCGTTTTGCCACACGGCGACAACGTCTTTCATAAGACTGGACATGGGGCCCCGCCTCTCCCTCGGTCAAGTTGCCTTGCCCAAGACGCTCAGCAGATCATCGACCAGCGCCTCGTGATCCTCGCCGGGCTGTGTCCCTGCCAGACATTGGCAGGCATACGACCGCGCCAGCAACAGGCTTACCTGGTTCACGGCCGAGCGGATGGCCGCCAATTGCTGCAGCACTTCGCGGCAGCCTCGATCCGCCTCGACCATCCCGGCGACGCCGCGCACCTGGCCCTCGATGCGGCGCAGCCGTTTGGTCAGATCGTCTTTCGAACCGGCGTAATCGGGCATCTCGGCCACGTTTTGCATACTCAACCCCAGTATAGTATTCCGGCTCCGTGCTGTCAAGCCAGAAAACCCAGAAAATAGAACAGGGGCACCCGGCCGCGGCACCGGGCGCCCCTGGCGAGGCGCTTCCGACGGGCGGCCGCCTACTTCATGTCCGCCATGATTTTCTCAAGAGACGCGCGCGATGGCCGCAGCTGATCCTGGCGCAGGGCGGCTAGCGGCTGCTCTCCCAGGCGTTCATGCTCTGCCAGGCTGGGCCGGTCACCGTTAACGTAGATCAAGCCGGTGATGAAGAGCTGCTTCTCCCGCGCCTCCTCCAGCAGCCGGATGGCCGCCATCCGATCGGTGGGGTCATGGCTGCCATCCAGCTTCTTGAGCAGGATCGCCGACCCGTCGTGCAGTTCGACATCTTTGATTTCTCCCGGCGCATAGTCCACGCGGATCTCTTCCTGTGGCGGCACGTAGGTGAAGTCGTTGACACGTTCGTCGTGCGCGCGTCCCCAGGCGTAGCTCTTGGTCGAGTCGTCGCGGTTGTTGAAGGTGACGCACGGGCTGATGATGTCCAGCAGGGCGGTGCCGCGGTGGCCGATGGCCGCTTTGATCAGCGGCACCACCTGCTTCGGATCGCCCGCAAAGGAGCGGGCGACGAACCCGCACTCAGCCACCAGCGCCTCCAGACACAGGTCGATCGGCGGCAACTCGTTGCGGCCGGCGTATTTCAGCTCCTGGCCCATATCGGCCGTGGCCGAAAACTGCCCCTTGGTCAGGCCGTACACGCCGTTGTTCTCGACAATGTACACCATGCGCACGTTGCGGCGCATGATGTGCTTGAACTGGCCGATGCCGATGCTGCCCGTATCGCCGTCGCCGCTGACCGCGATGGCCTGCAGCGTGTGATTGGCGCTCAAGGCGCCGGTGGCGATCGACGGCATGCGGCCATGCAGCGCATTGAAGCCAAACGACCGGTTCATGAAATAGGCCGGGCTCTTGCTCGAACAGCCGATGCCGCTGAGCTTAATCACGCGCTCGGGCCGCACACCCAACTCGTAACAGGCGGTGATGATCTGCGATGAAATCGAATCGTGTCCGCAGCCTGAGCACAGGGTAGACTCCAGGCCCCGGTAGTCGCTCTTTGACAAGCCAATCAGGTTTGCCGCCGCGGGGCGGGCGGGGGCGACTGCTGCCGTCATGGTCGCTGCTCCTTCTCAAGCGCGGCGCTCAAGAACTCGGTGATCCAGCGCGCCGTCAGCGGCAGGCCGTCGCTCTTGTTCGCCGGCAGCACCTGGGCCGCGCGTTCGGGCACGTGCAGCCGGACAAGCTGGCACACCTGCGCGTCCGCGTTCATCTCCACCACGTATACCTGCCGGTGCGCCCTGACGAATTGGCGGACCTCTTCGGTCAGCGGCAGCGCGCGCAGGCGCAGATACGACACGCGAACGCCGAGCCTCTCCAGCCGCGCGCGCGCCTCGGCCACCGCCGGGTCAGTCGACCCAAAAGCGATGAGGCCCGCTTCGGCGCCTTCCACCAGATCGACGACCGGCCTGGGCACCAATTGGCGCGCAGTCGCAAACTTGCGCTGGAGCCGCGCCATGTTGCCCTCCCAGTCATCGGGCCGCTCACTATAGGCGGCGCGCTCGTTGTGCCCTGAGCCGCGCGTGAAGTAGGCGGCCAGCGGATGGTCGGTGCCCGGCAGGGTCCGATACCCAATGCCGTCGCCGTCAACATCCTTGTAGCGCGCGAACCCGCCCAGCCGCTCCAGGTCGGCCGCGCTCAGGACTTTGCCGCGATCCATGTCCTGGTCGGGGTATTCGAACGGCTCGGACATCCACTGGTTCATGCCGAGATCCAGGTCGCTGAGCACAAGCACCGGCGTCTGCAGCCGCTCGGCCAGGTCGAACGCGCGCCAGCCAAACTCAAAGCACTCCTTGACCGAGCCCGGCAGCAAGCACACCTGCGTAGCGTCCCCGTGACCCAGGTAGTAGGCCAGGGTGATGTCGCCTTGCGACACGCGCGTGGGCAGGCCGGTGCTCGGGCCCATGCGCTGAATGTCCCAGATCACCACCGGCACCTCGGCGTAGTAACCCAGGCCCGCGAACTCCGCCATCAGGGAAATGCCGGGCCCCGAGGTCGCCGTCATGCCGCGTGCCCCCGCCCAATTGGCGCCCAGCACCATGCCCAGCGCCGCCAGCTCGTCCTCGGCCTGGATGACCGAGTACGTTGGGGTCTTGGTCTCGGGATCGACGCGCAGCTGCGGCAGGTAGTGGTTCAGAGCATCGACAAGGCCGGTGGCCGGCGTAATCGGATACCAGCCCACGAACGACACGCCGCCGTAGATGGCGCCCAGAGCGCCCGCGGTGTTGCCGTCGATCATGATCATCCCCTCGGTCAGATTGAGCGGCGCAACCTGGTAAGGATCCTGCTTGGTCAGGTTGGCGGCCGCCCACTCGCTGGCAGCGCGCACCACCCCCATGTTCAGATCGACCGGCTTGCGCCTTCCCCGGAAGTGGAACAGCAGCGCGGCCTCGATATCGCTGAGCGCGATGCCCAGCAGATGTGCCAGCGCGCCCACGTAGACCATGTTGGCCACATAGGTCCGCAGTTTCGTGTCGGCCTCGTGCTCGGTCGAGAGCCGCTTGGCGGGGATGGGATAGTAGGCCAGGTCAGTCCGGTTGAGCGGCAGCTTTAGATCATCGGCATACATGAACACGCCGCCCGGCTCGACCTGCTGGTGATCCTCGATCGCTGTCGCCGGGTTCATGGCGACCACAATCTCCGCCCGCGGCCGCCGCGCCGTAAACCCGTCAGCGCTCACCCGGATCGTGAACCATGTGGGCAGGCCCTGGATGTTGGACGGGAATAGGTTCTTCCCGCTCACCGGGATGCCCATTTTGAACAAGGCCCGCAGCAGCGTTGTATTGGCAGTCTGACTCCCCGATCCATTCTTGGTTGCCACACTGATGGAGAAGTCATTCACCACCGGCTCGCCCCGGGCGGGCGCCACTACTCGTGGGACCGTCTCAACTTCCGTGACACTCATGCAACCACTCCTTCTCGATACAGGCCGGCGCGCCGAGTTGTGGCCCGGCGCTAGAGATCCAGTCAGGTGATATCCGCTGAAATGCGCTTAGTGGGCGCCAGGGCTGGCTGCTGCTCACGATAACGCAGCAGCGAGGTGTGCTGCAGCAGGAGGCGATGTCCCTCCGCGGCGTCGCCCCCGGCAATGGCGCCCACGATGCCCTCGTGGTAGGTCCAGACCTCGCGCAGGTACTGGTAATCGGAGTAAACGTTCAGGCCAATGGCTTCGTAAGCTTCCCAATACGCCTCCAACAGCCCCTTCACAAATGGGTTCTCCAGGCGCTTGAAGATCGCCAGGTGCAGGCTGCGGTGTTCGGCGTGCGGGATCTGGATCGGTTGGCCGTTCAGCTTGGCCCACGCCAGAGCCACCAGCTCCTTCAGATGGATATGATCTTGGGGTGTCAGCCGGGCGACCGCCTCGTGCCAGAATGCGGCTTCGACGTGGTTGCGCAGCTCGCCGAAGGCATCAAACTGGCCCGGGTCTTTGGCCAGGGCGTAGAGCAGGCTGAAGCGGATGGCTGGCAGGAAATTGTACTCGGCCACGCGAATGCCGGTGTGCGGCCGTACGTCGACCAGGCCCAGGACGCGCGCTACCTCCAACTGCTCGCGCAGCTTGCCGATGCTGATCTTCAGTTCGACACTGAGCTTCTCCAGCGACGGCAAGCGCTCGCCAGGCTGGCGGCCGCTCGCGACGATGTAGCGTACTAGTTCCGAGTCAAGTCGATCGGTGAGGGCGGATGCCGACAGGAGATTGCCCATAATTCATGCAATTCATTAGATGAATTAGAGCAAATTATATCGGCCATTGAGCCGGATGTCAAATCAACGGCTGTGAGCTAGAGGGAGGGAAACGCCCACACCAGCATCAGTGCCAGCATGAACCCAAAGAAGAGCCCAGTTCCCAAAGTCGCCGCCCAGCCGCGGTCCCGCACCAGTACGGCTGTGCCAAAAAGCGCAAAGGGCACCAGGCATAGACTATGGGCCAGGGCAAACGCAGCCAGATCAGGCAGGCCCACGTCTATCCGCTCCAGTGCCGTGGCCAACTGTCCATAGATCAGCCAGCGGCCCGGCAGCCGCAGGGCTGACTGCAGCAGCCGCCCCGGGAACTGCAGGAGGCCCCAGTAAGCCACCCCACCCACGATCGAGCCCAGGATCGCCTCTAGCCAGTTGATCTCCCGCCGCTCTGGCGTGGGCATTTCGAACGTGTATTTTGGCATGACCGGAATTATAGGCCGCTACCCCGTCATGGCTCGATCACCAGCGTGGCCGACATTCCCGCGTGATATCCGCACAGGATCGTGAGCGTGCCGGGCTGGTCAAACGTGTGTGACCACAACGCCCCGGTTCCGAGATTAGGCGGGGATTCGAAAATGAAGGGTGCGGCGCTGCCCGCATAAGGCTGGTGCACTCCGTTCTCAATCAAGAACGTCACCTCGGTCCCAGCCTTGATCGTCGTCAGCGCCGGCTGGATTTCGAAATTACGGTAGACGATGACCACCGGACCGCTCGTGGCGGTAGGCACGGGTGCTTCCGTCGGACTTTCGCTGGGTGTTGCAATGGATGCGTCGGTAGGCAGCGCTTCGGTAGCGGCCGGGTAGGCAGCCGGCTGAGTGTCAGTCGGCCCCGCAGCCGGATAGGCAGCCGGCTGGGTATTCGTTGGCGCGTCAGCCGGGTAAGCTGCCGCCGGCCCATTGATGCTTGGGGCATTGGTGGCCTGCAGCGTGGGCGTGGGCGTTGGCTGACCGCAGGCGGCCAACAGCAGGCCGGTCACTACCGCCGCCAGTCCCAGGGATCTCAAGTGCAGCATATTTCCTCCGAATGAGAGCGTATGATACTCGGGCCGGGCCAGCGCGCCAAACGGGGCTGCTCTGGCGGGGGTTTCGGCCTCAGGTCCGCCCGCCGTCCACAGCAGCGCTGGCAATTCAGCCAGCGCACGCGCCAAGTGGGTGCCGGCCCACGTCAGCCCGGCGCCATCGACCAGGTGGATGCGCTGGCGGCGCACGCCGGCATCTCCAGCCAGGCCATCAGCGCTTCGCGGCCGGCTGCGC
>JADLEU010000008.1 GCA_020845955.1 Anaerolineales bacterium | reverse complement strand
CGGGCGGCACGATGACCGTCGGCATTTCGTCGGCCGCGCGTGTGGCGGGCATGCCGCCGGCCTCCACCGCCCGCGCAAAGGCCGCCTGCAGGCTGGCAGCGTTTGGAAAGCGGTCGGCCGGATCTTTGGCCAACGCCTGCGCGATCACGCTGTCCAGCGCCGCCGGCAGATCGGGCCGCGCCTCGCGCAGCCGCGGCGGCGGCTCGGTGATATGCTTGAAGGCCACCCCCATGGGCGTATCGGCCTCAAATGGCAACTGGCCGGTAAGCGTATGGAAGAGAATGACACCCAGGGCATAGATGTCGGCTCGGCTGTCAATCTGCTTATCCCCGCGTGCCTGCTCGGGGCTCATATAAGCCGGGGTGCCCATCACCCCGGTCTGGCTAAGCTGCGTGTCGCCTTCGGTCAACTTGGCCAGGCCGAAATCCGACATGTACGGGTAGCCGTCGCCGTCAAACAGAATGTTGCCGGGCTTGAGGTCGCGGTGAATGATGCCCAGGCTGTGGGCGCGGTCGAGGGCTGGAGCCAGGCGTCCGAGTAGGTTGGCCGTTTCGCGCGGCGCCAGCGGGCCGCGCGCCAGCCGCTCGGCCAAAGAACCGCCCAGCATCAGCCGCATGACCAGATACGGCTGGTCGTTCTCCTCGCCATAATCGTAGACCGGCACGATGGCGGGGTGCTCGAGCGCCGCGATCGTCTGCGCCTCGCGCTCGAAGCGCGCTCGAAACGTCGGGGCGTGCAGGAACTCGCGCGGCAGGATCTTGACCGCCACCTCGCGCCGGAAGCGCGGGTCATAGGCGCGATAGACCGTCGCCATGCCGCCGCGTCCGAGTTCGCCTTTGAGCGTATACCGTCCGATTTGAGAGTCCGTCACCTGGGTTTACCTTCAGCCGCGCGAGCTCGCCCTTCGCCCGTGACCCGCGGGGCCGTCGCGGCCCATGTTAGTCCAATTCGCTCAATCGCGCCCTTCAGCGCCGCTCAGCGGCGGCCGGCGGGCCGGGGGTGAGGCGCGATGTGGTTGCGGCCCGCGGCTTTGGCGTGATACAGCGCCTGATCGGCCCGGTACAGCAGTTCGTCGAGCGCATCGTCGTTCGGCTCGGCCTGAGTCACGCCAGCGCTAAAGGTCAAGCGCACCAGGCCGCGTGGCGATGGGATCTCTAGCGCGCGGCAGTGCTCCAACAGCCGCTGCCCGACGATCACGGCCGCCTCCAGCGTGGTCTCGGGCAGCAGCAAACCGAACTCCTCGCCCCCCAAGCGGCCGAAGATGTCCTGGGCGCGCTTCTGGCGGCCGATCAATTCGGTAAGAGATCTCAGCGCCAGGTCGCCTGTCTGGTGGCCGTGCTGGTCGTTGACCCCCTTGAAATGGTCGATGTCCAGGATCAAGAGCGATAGGGGATGCGGGTAGCGCTGCTGGCGCTCGAACTCCTTGACGGCGAGCTCGAAGAAGTGGCGCCGGTTGAAGGTGCCAGTGAGCGGATCGAGATTAGCCAGGGCTTCCAGCGCCTTGCGGCTGCGCTCTTCCTCAGTCCGGGCTTTGAACTGGGCGCGGCGAAAGCGGTTCAACTGCACCGAGGCGGCCAGGCCGAGCAAGTTGGCGGCGGCGAAGGTGGCCCACACGGCGGTCAGGGTCACCGTCGCGGGCGGATGGACCCAGGTGGCGATCACCAGTTCCGCGGCCGTCAGCGCCAGCGCCGGCAGCAGCCGGATGAGGAGCGGGTTGGGCACAAACAAATAAAGCCCGAGCAAGATCAGTATGTCGAGCGCCGAACTCAGGAAGTAGGCCGGCGGGCGGCTGGCATTGATGACGACGACAACGGCGACGAACGCGAGCAGCCAAACCAGGGTCTGGCGGTCGAAAGCGCCAACAGTGGTCACGCGCGGCAGCCGCCATAGGCTTGCCAGCGCCAGGACCACGTACCCCAGCCGCATTGCCAGCAGGCCAAAGAAGAGCGGCCGGAGGCCGTACAGCCGATAATCGGAAACGGCAAATAGGCCAGTGGCGACCGTAGTCCCCGCCAGCAGCAGGCCGGTCATCCGGCGATCCTGGGCCAGCGAGTGAGCGCGGTAGGCGGCTTCGAGTTCCCCCAGATCAGGCTCGAGCGGCGGCAGGGGCAGACGCACGGTGGTGGGTTCCCGGACGGGGTTTTTGATCCGATAGCGGGCCGGCGTTACCGGCGCTGAGCTGAGATCGGGTGCTGGTCCGACAAAACGGCGGCCGCCCTGTCACGCAAGGCGGCCGCCGGGTGGTACAACGCTGCGCAACGCCGTCTGGCCGGAAGGCTACGCCAACTCGCGCCCCAGGCTAGTCTCCGTCCTCGTCTTCCTCGTCCTCGTCTTCCTCGTCGTCAGCCTCTTCGTCGTCCAGGCTTTCGTCATCGTCCAGCGACATGTCGTCCGACAACTCCTCATCCATGTCGAAGCTTTCGTCGGTGCCTTCTTCAGCTAAGCCGCCGCCCTCCTTCAGATCCAGGTAGGCGACAACCGCTTCCTCAATAAACGCGCCTCGGTTCGGCAAGAAGCCGGGGTTCTGCGCGGCGTATTCATTGAGGTAGTTGTCGATGCGGTCCCATACCTCCGACTTCAGGCTGATGGGTCTGGCTTGAAACATGGTCGCGTCTCCTTGGGCGCGTGGGCCGCTTCTCCGGCGGTCAGGCAATGCTTGGGCGCAGAGTATAGTGATTCCGCGCCCCGGCGCAAACGCGTCAGCCGCGCCGCTCGCTCGCCTGGCGCAGCAGCGCCGCCACCTGGCTGTGGCCATGCTTTTCGGCCAGGTCGAACGGGGTCTGGCCCTCATCGGTAGCCCGGCGCGGGTCGGCGCCGTGTGCAAGCAGGAGTTCCGCCAGGATTTGCTCGCCGTGAAAGGCGGCCTCATGCAGCGGCGTGTAGCCGCCCTCCTGCTGGGCGTTGGCGTCGGCGCCGTGCCGCAGCAGCAGTTCGGCCAGCGCCTGGCCCGCCGCCGCGTCGCGGTTGGCCACGGCGCTGTGCAGCGGTTGGACCCGCGTTGGGTTGCGCGCCGCCAGGTTTGGGTTGGCGCCCTGCAGGAGCAGCGCCTCGGCGCACGCGCGCTGGCCGAAGTACGCCGCCAGCCCCAGCGGCGTGAAGCCGTCCGGCGCAAACGCGTTGGCAAGCGCCGGGTCGGACGCCAGCAGTTCATCCACGCGTTCAACCCGCCCGGTGGCGGCTGCCTCGAAAATATCCGGCGCTCGGCCGGCCAGCAGCGCCTCGGCCAGCGCTGGATGGCCATAGTAGACCGCCAGCAGGGCGATTGATACGCCGCCCGCGGTGCGGGCGGCGGCCAGCTCGGGGTGCTCGCCCACGAGCGCGCGGACACGAGCCTCGTCCCCGGCCTTTACCGCCTCGAGGATCACTTGTTGAGGGTCCATGGTCGTTCCTCCTGAGAACCGCGTCAGCCAGTGCCTAGACTGCGCGCCAGGATAGCGCCCCGGGCCAGGCGGCGCTTCTCGAAAGTCACCGAATTGAGACGCGGGTCAGGCGGGCGGGCGTTCCAGCTGCCGCAGGTGGCTGGGCGCCAGGCCATACTCGCGCCGGAACAAGCTGCTGAAAGACCCCAGGCTCTCGTAGCCCACTTCCAGGCAAATCTCAGTCACTGGCCAATCGGTCGCGGTCAGCAGTTGCCGCGCCCGCGCCAGCCGCAGCCGCGTCAGGTATTGATGCGGTGTCTCGCCAAAAGCCGCGCGGAATGTGCGCAGCAGGTGGTTGGGCGACAGGGCGGCAATCGGCGCCAGGTCGCCCAGCGTCAAAGGCTGCTGGAAACAGGCGCTGGCGTAGTCGCGGACCCGGTGCAGCCGGCGATACAGCTCCTCGCGCGTGGCGGCCCGCGCGGCCGGCAGCGCCGCCACCTCGGCGCCCAGCCCATGCTGAACCTGCAGCAAGCGCTCGACCAGCTCGTGCAGCCGCTCGGCCAGCCACCCGGCGTCGCCGCGATGGCGGGGCAGGGCGATGCGCAGCGCCTGCAGGGCCGGTGACAACGTTGTATCGTGGGGGTAGGTCCGATCGTGGAAACTCACCGGCGCGCCGGGCGCCAACGCCAGCGCACAGGTCGCGGTAGGCGCGCTCGGCCAGGCCGGGGCCGAAGAACACGCACAGCGACTCGACCGGTGTTTCGGACTCGATCGTGATGCTGTACGGCTGTCCGGCGTTGAGGACCAGGTAGGTGCCGTCATCTACAGCGGCCTGCCTGCCACCGGTGCGGTAGGGCGCGCGGCCGCCGTAGAATGACTTGATCGACAGGGCGCCGGCCCCCTCCCAATAGTAGTCGCGGGCCTGGTCTTGCAGCACGAAGCTGCCGGCGAAGGGATCGACCAGCGTGGTCATCGGCCGCATTCTAGCACGCCCGCCGCCGCGGCGCCGCTTGTCCTGGCGCCTACAGCCAGCCGGGGAACGCCCGCGGGCTAACGCCCGGTTCGGGCTCGGGACGCAGCCAATCGAGCGTCGCCTCCAGCATGACGCGGCTGCCTATCTCGGCCAGGCGCGGCACCTTGGCGATGTCGTCCAGGTCGATGCGCTCCGGCAGCAGCGGATTGAGCCGGTGGTAGCGCGGCCCCAGCAGTTGGCGGCACTCGTAATCGGCCATGCCGCTTCCGCCGTCTAGCACCAGGCTGATGAAGTGTGGCGCCCACTGCAGCCAGCCCCAGTCGTTGTTCTCCGCACCCAGCGTGCGCGTGTTGCGGCCAGTGCCGATGGACAATAGCGACACGTCGGCCAGCGCCTGGCCTCCAGTGGCCGGCTCCAGCGCCTGGGCCAGCGCCGCCATGCTGGGGTTGCCGGCCACCACGCCCCCGTCCACGTAGCCCTGGTAAACCGGGAAGTACGACGGCGCGGCGCTGGTGCGCAGGGCCACGTCCACCACGCGCTCATTGGCGTCGGCGCCGGGACCGGGGTAGTTGTGGAAGAACTTGGGCTTCCAGGTGCGCAGCGGCGGCGGATTGTCGGGCCCGTTGTCGAGGTCGAAGGCCGAAATCAGCACCTTGCGCGGCAAGTCGCCCAACCGCAGGTCGCCAAACTGCGCAGTGAGCGTACGCTTCAGGGCCGCATTGCCGTACTGGGCGCCGAGCGCGTGGCCCGCGTCGCGCAGGTTGTCAAGCGGCGAGTCGGCAAAGACGAGGCGGCCCTGCTTTTCGTAAAGTTCGCGCGCCTCGGCAGGCGTGTGGCCGGCGGCGAGCCCCAATGCCAGAATGCCGCCGGTGGACGAGCCCGCGAACAGCTCTACCCTGGCCAGGAAGCCTGGGCAGGCGGCTTCCAGCCGTTGCAACAGCACGACTGTCAACAAACCGCGGATGCCGCCCCCGTCAAGCGAAAGGATGTGGTACACCTGGCGCTTGCGGTGCAAGCTCTGTGCCGCCCGCCCGCACCCAGCAATTCTCAATTTGGAACAAGGCGCTTCCGTCGCTCTATGCAGGGGATGAGGGATGCGGTACGCTGGGCCGCATTATGTATGAAGCTCTCAGCATGCCTCGCCTGCTCAAGCAGATGGAAGCG
>JADLEU010000007.1 GCA_020845955.1 Anaerolineales bacterium | reverse complement strand
GCTGCCCGGCTACGACATCACCCACATGGGCCAGGTCGTGGCAGAGCTGGGCTAGGATGACGCGCACCAGTCGCGCCTTTGACCGAGCCGCCGATTCCCACGACCAGACCCGCCTGCTGCCTGAGCCCATCGCCTCGGCGGGCATTCAGGCCATCCTCGCCAACCTCCACACGCGCCGCAGCGCCCTCCTGCTCGAGGTGGGCGCGGGCACCGGCCGCATCAGTCTGCCGCTCCTGGAGCGCGGGGCGAACCTGGTCGGCTGCGACCTGTCGCTGCCGATGCTGCGGCGCCAGCATGAGAAGAGCGCGGCAGCGCGCCTGTCACAGTCGGACGCCGCCTGGTTGCCATTTGCTGCCCGGCAATTCGACGGTCTGCTGACAATCCACGTCCTCCACCTGGTGGGCGGCTGGCGCCAGGCGCTGCGCGAGTTTGCCCGTGTGCTGCGGCCAGGCGGGGTGTACGTCAATAGCTGGAACTGGCAGGGCAGGGGCGATGTCGATGACCGCTTGCGGCAGTACTGGCGAAGCCGGGCGGCGGGGCCGGGGGCCGACTGGCGCCGACCAGGCGTCCAATCGCGGGAGGAACTGCTCGCTGAGGTCAGGGCGATGGGCGCCAGTGTCGCCGAGCTGCTGGTGACGCGCTTCTACCTGGAGATTGCCCCAATCGACGTGATCGGGAGCATTGCCTCTCGCCACTACTCGGAAACGTGGGATGTTCCCGCTGACGTCTTTGATCGCAGCGTGTCTGAGCTGCGGGCCTGGGCGTCGCAGGAGTATGGCGACCTGTCGCGGCCGCTGCCCGCCGAGCGCCGCTTTCTGCTTGACGTGATACGATTTTAGAGCGTCTCGTCCAGCCAGTGTATGCGGGGCTCGGCCAACTCCGGCGTGGCGGGCACGGCCGGCTCGTGGTCGCCTCCGAGCCGTAGCCGCGCCGGCAGTGAGGCTTTGGCGCGCCAGGCGATCGGCTCCGAGGCCGTGACGTCACACAGCCACGTGGCGCGGGCGCGCCGGCGCCTGATAGCCGTGCGCAGGACACCGGGGCTCAGGCCCAGCCGCTGGACCAGAAGCCGTGTCCGCGCGTCGGCGAACAGCCGGGGCCCAATCCCCAGGCGCAGCCCGACTTCCAGCACGCTCTGGATACCCAAAACGTCACCTGGTGAACAGGGTCAGCGGCACGGGCGTGATGACCAGCACAAACAGGGCCAGGGTAAAGATCGCCAGCCACTTTCGGCCCGAGTCCAGTTCTGTGATCTGGTCGAGCGGCTCGGCATGCGTCCGGCCCAAGAAGAAGATCAACGCCGCCCATAGGAACCAGCCCTCCCAGAAGAACCCCAGCAGGATGAGCGTGCCGACGATCAAGGGTCGCAACAGCCGCGCTCGCCGCCCGATGAGCACGTAAAGCGCGTGGCCGCCGTCCAATTGCCCGGCAGGAATAAGATTCAACCCCGTGACCAACAGCCCGGCCCATCCAGCCCAGGCCACGTCGTTCAGAAGCACGTCGAGGCCACCCAGCGGCGCCGGCACGCCAAGGGCGTAGAAGCGGGCCATATACAATAGCGGCGGCAGGCCGCCAAAACTAGTAGGCTCGGGTAGAAGCCGCCCGAACACCAGATACTTGGCCAGCGCATAGAGGATAGAGTTGCCCTCGAGCGACAGGCCGTCGGGGGGGAGGGCGGCCGGCAGGTGGGTGACCGGCGACGTCCACAGGCCGTAGAACAGCACGGGCAGCGCGACCACCATCCCGGCCAGCGGGCCCGCCACGCCAATGTCCAGCAGCACGCGCCGGTTGGTGGGCGGCGCCTTGAGTTGGATGAAGGCGCCCATGGTGCCGAACGGGCTGAGCGGAAACGGGATGAAGTAGGGCAGCGTGACCGCCACCTTATGATAGCGAGCGGCGAAGTAGTGGCCCAGCTCGTGAGCCAATAGGATGCCAAGCATACTCATCAGGAAGGGCCAGCCCGCGGCCAGAAAGCCCAGCCAGCCGGATGCCGAGGCAGGCAAGTCGCCCTGATAGCCATACATGGCGCCGGTCAGCAGGACGCTCAGCACGGTCAGCCCGAACATCGCCCAGTTGATCCACACCCGGCTCGGAGCCGGGTTGATCGTCCCGGCCACGGCCAACACCACGTGCGTGTTGCCTTCTTTACGAAACAGCGGCGTGTACCCCAGGTCGCGAAACGAGCGCGCGGCCAGGTCGTAGGCTGCCAGTGAGTCCGTCACCAGGCGGCCGCGAAACCGCACGGCATAGCTGCCGCCCTCGCCGGACGTGGTGTCGTCGATCTGCATGAACTGCGCCGTGGCAGCCCGTAAGCGGTCGGCTGCGTCTGCGTCGACCGTAGTCGTCGTCAACTGCATTGTCCCTCGCTTGTCCGACCGTGTTTCACCGCTGCCCCTGCTTTGGCCGCGAGCCGAGCCTGGACTGGCCCAGCGCCCCCCGCTTACGGCGTCAGCGCGGAGGCGATGTATCGAGAAAAGACATCGAAGGGCTGCGCCCCCAGCACCGGCTGGCCGTTAATCAAGAAGGTAGGCGTGCTGCGCACGCCAAGTTGCTGCGCGGCCTGCGTCTGGCCGGCCACCAGGCTTGTATAGCGGCCCGAGTCGAGGCAGGTGTTGAACGCATCGGCATCCAGCCCCAGGCCCACAGCAAACGCCTTCAGCTTATCCTTGCTGAAGGCGCCTTGGTTCTCCCCCGCCTGGCTGGAGAAGAGCAGATCATGAAACACCCAAAACGCTTCCTGCTCGTTGGCGCACTCGCTGGCCTCGGCCGCCCAGCGCGATTCTTCGCCTAAGAAAGCGAAATGCTGGTACCCCAGTCGAACCTGGCCGCTGGCGATGTACTCGTCCTCGATCTGCGGCAGTGTTTCCGTGGCAAACCGGCCGCAAAACGGGCACTGAAAATCGCTGTACTCGATGATCGTCACCGTCGCCGTGTCGCTGCCTCGGAAGTGGCGCGTCTGGCCAACCACGGCATCCATCAGGGCCCGGCCTTGCTCGGCTGCCTGGGCCGTCTCGGCAGCGGCGATTAGGCCGCCGGTCACGGTGGCCGCGGGCCCCGCCGGCGCGGTGGCCGCGGTATTGGCGCTGGCGCTCTGAGCGCTCGCAGGCGCGTCCGGCCGTGTCACCAGCGGCCGCAGCAGGAAACCGGCCGCTAGGCCGACCACCAGCATGGCCAGGCCAACCCCTAGCGTGGCGCTCGACTGGACCACAAGTGGGCCAACCACCAGCCAGGCTCGCGGCAGAGCGGCTGCTGGCTCAACGGGCGGCGAAGAAGAAGCAGCGACCGTCTGGAGGAGACTGGGGTCAGGCTGGGTATCAGTCATACCTGGTTGCCTATTGAGCGGGGATGGATGGGAGTCGAACCCACCTATCGCTTCTGAGAGGCGATACAACGGTTTTGAAGACCGCGGCTACCACCGGGTAACAACCACCCCCAAGCACCAGGCGATTGTACCAGACCTTGTTTATTCGAGCAGACGGTTCTGATATTGACGGAAGTACGCGCGTTGCCTACAATCGCTTTCCCGTTCGTCACCCGATGGGAGCACTATGCGTCTGCCAGATCGAATCGCCCTGATCACCGGCGGCGGCCGTGGAATTGGCCGAGCCGTTGCCCTTGCATTTGCCCGTGAAGGCGCCCACCTGGCGGTTGCGGCCCGCACCTCGGCCGAGGTGGAGACCGTCGCCGGCGAAGTGCGCCGGCTCGGCCGGGAGGCCTTGCCCCTCACCTGCGATGTGGCCGACGAGGCCCAGGTGAAGGCCGCAGTGGCGGCCGTCCTGGAGCGATTCGGCCGCGTTGATATCCTGGTCAACAACGCCGGTATCAGCAGCTTGCGCCCGCTGCACGGCATCCCGCTGGCGAGTTGGGAACGAACGCTGGCCGTCAACCTGACGGGCAGCTTCCTGTTCATCAAGCACGTCTGGAAACCGATGCAGCGCAACACCCGGCCGGGGGGCAGCATCATCAACGTCTCTTCGCTGGGCGGCCGGCGCGGCTACCCTCTCCTGGCGGCCTACTGCGCGAGCAAGTGGGGCCAGATCGGGCTGACCGTCTCGGCGGCGGAAGAGGGCAAGCCGTACAACATCCGCGTCAATGCCATCGCGCCCGGCAAGGGCGATACGGCCTTCCGGGCCCAGATCAAGGAGGACAAGAGCCGGCTCTTGAAGGCCGAAGACCACGTCGGGGTCTGTCTCTTCCTGGCCTCCGACGAGGCGCGCTATATTACCGGGCAGGTCGTCGAGCTCGACTGGTTCGGACCACCAACCGCCGCCTGAACCCGGCGTGATAGAATCCGGCCCATGCGCCCTGCTTTGCGCCTGTTGACACTCTTGGGGATCTCCGCGGCCGCCTGCACGCCGGCCCGGGCGACCCTGCTTCCGACCTCGCCGCCAACCGAAGCCCCATCCCCCGCGCCTACCTTCACCTATATCCCGCCGACTCTGCCGGTCCCGTCGCCGCCCCCCAAGCCATCGCCCACGGCCACGCAGGCCTCGCTGTTCGCGCCGGTGACCAGCGAGGATTGGCAGCTCGGCCCGGCCGATGCCGCTGTGACGCTGCTGACGTATAGCGACTTTGAATGCCTCTACTGCGCCACGGTCGCCGCCCTGATGGAGCAGCTGCGCGCCGAATTCCCGGGCGACGTGCGGCTGGTCTTTCGCCATTACCCGCTGCCCCAGCATGCCCTGGCCCAACTGGGGGCGGCCGCCGCCGAAGCTGCCGGCGCCCAGGGAGAGTTCTGGGCCATGCACGACCGTCTGTTCGCCGAACAAGCGGCATGGGTCGAGCAGCCGGAGACCGTGCTGCGCGAGCGGCTGGGCGAGTGGGCCGCGGACCTGGGCTTGGACGAGGCGCGCTTCGTGGAGGACCTGGACGCGCCCGAGACGGCCGCGCGCGTGCAGGCGGCTTATGAGACCGCGCGCGACATCCCCCTACCCGGCACGCCCTTTGTGCTCTTCAACGGCAGGCCGTTGCACGACGAGGGTTTGGTCAACCACTATGCGCTGGCGACCCTTATCCGGCTGGAACTGCTCAGGGAGCGGCAGTTTTCCGGCCCGCCGCCCGACGTCATCGATCCTTTCCGACGGTACACGGCCGTCATTGAAACCAAAAAGGGCGAGATTGTGATCGAGCTCTTCGCGGAGAAAACGCCACTGACGGTCAACAACTTCGTCTTCCTAGCGCGCGAGGGCTGGTACGATGACGTCACCTTTCACCGCGTGATCACCGGCTTTGCCGCCCAGAGCGGCGACCCGAGCGGCACCGGCTACGGCGGGCCGGGCTACTTGATCCCCGACGAATTCGTCCCCGAGCTGCGCTTCGATGCGCCCGGCTGGGTTGGCATGGCCAACACTGGCCCCGACACCAATGGCAGCCAGTTCTTCATCACGCTGGCAGCCCAGCCAGACTTCGACGGGCGTTATACTCTTTTCGGCCGCGTGCTTCGTGGGATGGATGTCGTCGCGGCCCTATCGCCGCGCGACCCAAACGTGGACGCCGAAGCCCCGCCCGGCGATCGGATCATCACCATCCAGATTGAGGAAAAATGAGCCCTCGTAAAACGCGCCGGGCTGCCGGCGCCACCACCAATGTTCTCGTCTACGCGCTCGCGGCCGTGCTGTTGGCGATCGTGGGCTGGCTGGTCGTCAACCTGCTCTCGAACCGGCCGGGCGGCCAATCGGGCCAATGGAGCGAGCCGCCAGCTATGCAGATCGACCCTAGCCGGCGCTACACGGCCGCCATCGACACGGCCAAGGGCGTCATCACGGTGGAGCTACTGCCGCAGGCAGCGCCCGTCACTGTCAACAACTTCGTCTTTCTGGCGCGCCAGGGTTACTACGACGGCGTGACCTTCCACCGCGTGCTGCCCGACTTCGTCGCCCAGGCCGGTGACCCGACAGGCACCGGCAGCGGGGGCCCAGGCTACTTCATCCCCAATGAGACCAGCGCCGGCCTGGCCTTCGACAGCGAGGGCGCGGTCGCCATGGCCAACTCGGGCGCCGACCGCAACGGCAGCCAGTTCTTCATCACCTACGGCCCGCAGCCCGGCCTGGACGGCGGCTACACCATCTTCGGCCGGGTGACGGCCGGCATGGAAGTGGCCCGCGCCCTGACCCCGCGAAATCCGGCCGAGGACCCCAACGCCCCGCCGGGAGACGTCATCAACACGATCATCATCACCGAAGAGTGAGCGCTGAACCGATCGTCATCGGCGCTTACGATCCGCGCTGGCCGCCCCTGTTTGCTGCCGAGCGCGTCGCGCTCCAGGCCGCCCTGGGGCCGCGCGCTGGTCACGCGCTTGACGCGCGTTCGGCCAGCCGGCCCTGACGCTGAGACGGCCTTGGCGCAAGACATCCCGGCGCGCGCCTCAGCCCTGGGCCCTCGCTGGTCGTGCGCCAGGCAGAGGCGGTCAGTCGGCCGTGGGCTCGTTGCTCGCGCGCCCGAGCAGGCGGCTCGCACGGGCCAAGATCATGGCCTGGTTCTCGCGCCACAGGTGAATGGCGGTCGGCAGCACCGAAAGGACAATCACCGCTACGACGATAAACAAGAAGTAGCGATCCAGAACCTCGGGCGGGAACAGGCTGCCCAGCAGATACCCGGCCAGCGTCACGCCCATGCCCCAGATCAGGCCCCCGATCAGGTTGAAAAACATGAAGCGCTGATACTGCATCTGGACGGCGCCGGCCACGATGGGAGCGAAGGTGCGAATGAAAGGCATGAAGCGCGCTAGGACAATGGTCTTGCCGCCGTGCTTCTCGTAGAAGTGCTTGGCCGCCAGCAAGTTCTTGGGCTTGAAGAGCAGCGACGCCTCGCGCCGGAACAAGGGCGGGCCCGCCTTGCGGCCGAACCAGTACCCGACATTGTCCCCCAGCACGGCCGCCACGAAGGTCAGCGGCAGCAGAATGAGGATGTTCAGTTCGCCCTTGTAAGCAAGCAACCCGGCCGTCAGCAGCAGGCTGTCCCCTGGAAGAAAGAACCCAAAGAACAGACCCGACTCGGCAAACACGATCAAGAAAAAGCCGATATATCCAAAGCTCTCCAACAGCGTGCGCGGGTCGAGAAAATGCATTCACGAGTCCTTTCAGTCACAGCCGAAATGACATGATTAGGCCGCGCGGGATGGCTTCCACGCGGCCGCACTCCTGCCGTCCAGTCAATTATACCAGCGCTGCCATTTCAAGGCGCCCGCCGGCTTACTTGACATCACGTTGACTTGACAGTCCCTTTTGTCCATGCTAAATTTGCCAGCGCTGCGCCCCCAGTTGGCCGTCTCACCAGTCGCAACGTAAGGAGCCTTGCCTTGACCAAGTCTCGTACGGAACTTATGGTTGACCGCCTTCGCGATATGCAGGTGAGCAGCCCGGACATCGAGGCCTCCGCGGTGGTCAGCGTGGATGGATTGCCCATTGCCACGGCGCTGCCGCGCGAAGTGGAGGAGGACCGGGTCTCGGCCATGTCGGCCGCCATGCTGTCGCTGGGCGAGCGCATCGCCTCCGAGCTGGGCCGCGGCAACCTGAGCGAGGTGCAGATTAAGGGCGAAAAAGGCTTCGTCATCCTCCAGTCCCTCGGCTCGGAAGCCGTGCTCACCGTTCTGGCCCGTGAAGGCGCTAAGATGGGCCTGGTACTGCTCGACATGCGCCGGGCCGTCGACGACCTGGCGAAGCTCGTCTAGAGCCAGCAGTGGGAGACCGTGCGTGGAGCCTATTCCCAAGAGCGGCCTGTACTACCCCAACAAGATCGCCCGAATCTACCTGCAGGCCATGGAAGACGTGATGGGCAAGAATGGCCTGAACGCCATCCTGAACATGGCCAGCCTGCCGCACTTGGTCGACAATTATCCGCCCGACAACCTGCATCGCGAATTCGATTTTGCCGATTACTCGGCTCTGAGCGGCGCGCTGGAGGAGATGTATGGCCCGCGCGGGGGCCGCGGGCTGGCGCTGCGTGCCGGCCGCGCCTCGTTTGCCCAGGGCCTGCGGCACTTCGGGGCCTTGGCCGGCGCGGGGGACCTGGCCTTCAAGGTGTTGCCCTTGAGCACTAAGCTCAAGATCGGCATCCCGGCCATGGCCAAGATCTTCACGCAGGTCAGCGACCAGCGTAGCACGGTCGAAGAGACCCCGACCGATTTCCGTTACGCGATGAAACCCTGCCCGGTGTGCTGGGGCCGGCACAGCGACAAGCCCATGTGCCACGCCGGCGCTGGTCTGCTTCAAGAGGGCCTGCGCTGGCTGTCGGGCGGGCACGAGTTCCGTGTGCAGGAGGCCAAGTGCGTCGGCTGCGGCGACGAAGCCTGCGTGCTGGTCGTCCAGAAAGAGCCGGTCGCGTAAGCCAGGCGGGCGTTCGCCAGGACGCCCGTGCGCCGGAGACCAAGCCAACCCATCCGCGCGGGGACGCGCTGTTCCGATGGATTTCGGGGCGCCCCCCGCGTTTTGCTTTCTGCCGTGAAGACTTGCGTCGTCTTGCCGACATACAATGAAGCGGATAACCTGGCCAGCATGGTCGAGGCCCTGTTGGCCTTGCCGGCGCCCGACCTCCGGCTGCTGGTCGTTGACGACGACTCGCCCGACGGCACAGGCCGCATCGCCGAGGCCTTGGTCAAGGAGCATCCGCGCCGCTGCGGCGCCATCCATCGCCAGGACAAAGTCGGCCTGGGCACTGCCTACCTGGACGGTTTTCGGCGGGCCCTGGCCGAGGGGGCCGACGCGGTGGTCCAGATGGACTGCGACTTTTCGCATTCGCCGCACTACGTGCCTGGGTTCCTGGCGCGCTTAAGCGAGTGCGACGTGGTGGTCGGATCGCGCTACGTAGCCGATGGCCGGCTTGACGAGCGCTGGGAAAAGGGGCGTGTGGCGCTCTCGGTCTGGGCCAATTTCTATGCTCGCACCCTCCTGGGCATCCGGGTGCGCGACGCCACGGCCGGTTTCAAAGTGTGGCGCCGCGCAGCGCTGCTGGGCCTCGACCTGGACCGCATCTGCTCCAACGGGTACGTCTTCCAGGTCGAGATGGCCTACGTCGCCCAGAAGCTGGGCTACCGCGTCCTCGAGTTGCCCATCTACTTCGAAGACCGCCGCATCGGCCAGTCGAAAATGACCATCCCGATTAAATTCGAGGCGGCCTGGCGGGTCTGGCAGGTGTGGCTCCGCCATCGCCGGCTGACGCCCGCCGACCGCCGCGCCGCCGCGCCCACCTAGCCGCATGCGACGCCTGCGCCGATTCGTGCCGGACGTGTGGGCCGCACTGGTCATGCTGCTGCTGCCCCTGGCGCTATTTGCGCCCGTCACCCTGGGCAGCCGCACCCTGCTCCCGGCCGACAACTTGCTGGCCATCGAGCCCTGGCGCGGCGCGGCCAGCCAGTTCGGCGCAAGCGACCCTCCCGTGCCCCACAATAAGCTGCTCGACGACCTGGTGCTCGAGAACTACCCCTGGAAGAAGTTCATCCTCGAATCGCTCCGGGCGCGCCAGCTGCCGCTGTGGAACCCGTATCAGTTTGCCGGCCTGCCCTTTCTGGCCGCGGGCCAGCACTCGGCCCTGTATCCCTTTTCCGTCGTCTTCTACCTCCTGCCCCTGGCTCGCGCCTACGGCGTCTTCATTGTCACCCAGTTTTTCTTGGCCGGGCTGTTCGCCTACATCTTCCTGCGCGTGCTGCGGCTCAGCCGGCCCAGCGCCCTCTTCGGCGCGCTGGTGTACGAGCTCAACCTGTTCATGGTGGTCAGCGTTGTCTTCCCAATGATCGTGGCCGGCGTCGTCTGGCTGCCGCTGATCCTGACCGCCATCGAGCTCATCCTCCGCCAGCAGCCCGCCCTGGGCGGCCGGCCGGCTACGCTGCCATGGCTGGTGCTTGGCGCCGGCGCGCTGGGCGTGCAGATTCTGGCAGGTCACGTCGAGATCAGCTACTACACGCTGTTGGTCTGCGCCGCCTATTCGGCCTGGCGCTTAGGTGGTAGTCTCAGCGGCCTGCGCGCGGCGCCGAAGGATGAACGTCGAGCAGGCCTCGGCCGCCTGGCCAGGCGCGCCACGGCGCTGCTGGCCCTGGCCGGGTTTGGCATTGCGCTGGGCGCCATCCAGCTCATCCCGTTGTACGAGCTCGTCCGCCTCAATTTCCGCAGTGGGTCGGCCACTTTTGATCAAATCGTCGGCTGGTCGTACCCCTGGCGTCACATACTGCACTTCGCCGTCCCCAACTTCTTCGGCAACTCCAGCCACCACCGTTACTTTGACCTGTTTGCCTGGCAGTGGACGCCGGCCAGCGTCAACGCTCAGGGCGCGCCAATCGACACCATCGCCTGGGGCATCAAGAACTCGGTGGAGGGCGGCGCCTACCTGGGATTGCTGACGCTGCTTCTGGCCGCCGTCGGCCTGGCGCAAGGCGTCTTGGCGCCGTTCCTGTTCAAGCGGCTCGGCCGCCGCCAGGGTCACGACGCCGCTTCTCCCCACCTGCCCCTGACCCAAATGGTCTTCTTCACGGTGCTGGCCTTTTTCGCCCTGGCCTTCATCTTCCCAACGCGGCTGTACGCCCTGATCTTCTGGCTGCCGGGCATCAACCAACTGCACTCACCCTTCCGGTGGGTCTGGCCCCTGACCCTATGCGCGGCCGTGTTGAGCGCCAGCGGTCTTGAGATCCTGCGGCAGCAATGGGCAGCAGCCTATAGCCGGCGCGTGACGCCAAGCGAACCCGTGGGCCGCGCGGCGGGCAGTTGGCTCGGCCGGCAGTGGCGTCTGGGCGCGGCGCCGTCGCTGGCAGCAGCGCTGGCTGGGGTCAGCATTTGGGGTGGGCTGGCGGTCTTGGCCGGGCTGGCGGCGGCCCGCGTAGGCTACGAGGCCTTAGGGGTCGGCCGGCTGATGGACCGGCTGCTGCGCGAGGTGGCTCAGGCTGAGCTCGCCTTTGCCGACGGACGGATGTTCTTCTCCTACGAAACACGCTGGTGTGCGCAGGCGGCGCTGCTGGCGATTGGCGCCGGCCTGGTGCTGCGCCTCAGCCGCAGCCCGGCCACCTGGCGCGGGCGGCCCGCCTGGGAAATCCTGGCGCTGGGCGTGCTGGTGCTCGACCTGGGCGCGGCTGGCTGGGGCTTCAATCCGGCGACCGATCCCGCCATCCTGTCCTATACGCCGCCGTCGGTCGAGTTTGTGCGCCAGTACGATCCGGGCTTGTGGCGCTTTACCACCTACATCGCGCCGCGCGACGAGCCCCCTGCCCCAACCGAGCCGCCCAAGCCCTTCAACGCCAACGCCGGCTGGTACTTCAACTTCCACGACATCCGCGGCTACGACTCGATCTTCACCCAGCAGTACCGCGAATTCATGGAGCTAATCCAGCCGCAATACGAGCTGGACTTCAACCGCATCGCGCCGATCAGCGCCCCGGAGGCCCTCAACTCGCCCCTGCTCGACCTGCTGAACGTCCGCTACGTCTTCACCCAGGACGACATCGACAACCCCAAATTCGCGCTGATCTACGATGGCGAGGTGCGGATCTACCGCAACGAAACCGCGCTGCCCCGCGCGTTCACCCAGCCGCTGGGCCAGACGTTGACGGTGCCCGATTTCGGCGCGGCGGCGCAGCAGTACGATCCGCGCAACTACGTGATCCTGGAGCAGCCAGGCGCCGCGCCGCCGCCGACTGCGCCCGCGCCGGCCTGGCCCACCCCGGTGGACGGCATCGCCTTGAGCCCCAACGAGGTCTTTGTCACCGCTAGCGTGGCCGAGCCGGCCTGGCTGGTGCTGGCCGACTCCTACTTCCCCGGCTGGCGCGCCTACGTGCGCCCGGTGGGCGGGTCGGAAGCCGACGAGCAGCCCCTGACCATCAGCCGCGTCAATGGCAACTTCCGGGGGGTGCAGCTTCCGGCCGGCAGTTGGACCGTGCGCTTCAAGTACAGCCCGGATTCGGTCAAGGTGGGCGGCATCGTGTCGTTCACGGCCGGCGTCACGCTGCTGTTCCTGCTGGGCGTGTTCACCTGGCGCTACTTCTATCGCGAAAGCGCCGTCGACTCGACCGCGCGCCGCGTGGCCAAGAATTCCCTGGCCCCCATCGCCCTCAACCTGGGCAACCGGCTGATCGACCTGGCGTTCGCGGCCTTTATGCTGCGCGTGCTCGGCCCGGACGACGCCGGCAAATATTACTTCGCGATCGTCGTCTTCGGCTGGTTCGAGATCGTCACCAACTACGGCCTCGATACGCTGCTCATGCGCGACGTGGCCCGCGACCGGGAGCACGCCAGCCGCTACCTGGTGAACACCACCCTGCTGCGGCTGGCGCTGGGCCTGGTGGCCATCCCTGGGCTGGCGCTGCTGCTGCTCCTGCGGCAGACGCTGCCTTCCTTCGTGCTGCCTTTTGACCTGGGCGAGTTCCGCCCTGAGCGGCTGACTGCCGACACCCTGTGGGCCATTACGCTGCTGGTGTTGGCCCAGGCGCCGGCGACAGTGGCAACGGGCCTGGCCGGCCTCTTCCGGGCGTTCGAGAAGGCCGAGTATCCGGCCGCCGTCGCCACCGTGGCGACGCTGGTGCGCGTCAGCCTGGGCACCGTCGCGCTGGTCCTGGGGTTTGGGTTCGTGGGCTTGGCCGGCGCCAGCATCCTCGTTAACTGCGTGACCTTGGGCATCCTGGGCGGGCTGGCCTGGCGGCACTTCGCCGAAATCCGGCGCCGGCCGGTCGTTGACATCGGCTTTCAGCGCCACGCTATGCACGAAAGTTTTCCCCTCATGCTTAACAACCTGCTGGCCACGATCTTTTACAAGGTGGACGTGACCTTGTTGGAGCCTATTCGGGGCACGCAGCAAGTCGGCTGGTACAGCACCGGCTACAAGTTTATCGACGCGTATAACATCGTCCCGTCGCTGTTCACCTTCGCGCTCTTTCCAGTCCTCTCGCGCCAGGCCCACGAGGACCCCCGAGCGCTGCGCCGCAGCTACGCGCTGGCCGTGAAGCTGTTAAGCGCCATTGCCATGCCGCTGGCGGTGTTCACGTCGGCGCTGGCGCCGCTGCTGGTCGGACTGCTGGGCGGCGCCGAGTATCTGCCCTACGGCGCCACTGCCCTGGCCGTGCTGGCCTGGTCAATCCCCTTTGGCTGGATCAACAGCGTGACCAATTACGTCCTGATCGCGCTCGGCCGGCAGCGCGCGCTGACGCGGGCCTTTGCCCTGGCCGTGTTCTTTAACGTCGGCCTCAACCTGCTGCTGCTGCCCCGCTTTGGCTTCGTGGCCGCGGCCGCGATCACCATCGCTTCCGAATTCTTGGAGTGCCTGGCGTTCTACTGGTACCTGCGGCAGAGCATGGGCCCGGTGCCCTGGGCCAGCCTGGTGGGTGTCATCTGGCTGGGCGGCGGGCTGATGGCGGCGGCCACCTACAGCCTGTGGTCAGTGCAGCCGGCGCTAGCACTGCTAGCCGGCTTCGGCCTCTATGGGCTGTGCGTGGTTGGGCTGAAGGCCTTCAGCGCCGAGGAGCGCGCGGTTCTGGCCGGCATCCTGCCCGAGCCGCTTCGGCGCCAAGCGGCCCGGGCCAATATTGCGCCGGGCCGGCAGCCGTAGTATAAACGGCAAATCCTATCTCATGGGTAGAGGCGCCCAAGCTCGATGCAAACGAATGAACCGTCACCATTTCAGAGCGTGATCGGCCTGGGTCCATTCAAGTCTGAGTTCAGCAGCAAGGGCCGCGGGCGCTGGGTCAACGTGGTTTTCGGACTGCTGCTGGTCGGCACCGGCCCGGCGCTGGTGCTGCTGGCGGCCTACCTGGGCTATAACGCCTACAACACCCGCGGCCTGACCCGCGTCGACGACGCTATCGCCGCGCCCCTGTGCATAGCCGTGGCGGCCTTCGCCGCCGGCGTGGCGGTGCTCTTCGGCGCCTGGCGCAATGCCCCCATGGCCGCCGCCCTGTACGAGAACGGCGTGGCCCTCAATACGCGCAAGGGCCTGCAACAGCTGGCCTGGACCGATATCGAGGCGGTGTGGCAGGCCGTGACCCGGCACTACACCAACGGCGTCTACACCGGCACGACGCACGTCTACACGGTCAGGACCAAGAACGGCGACAAGCTGGTGTTTGACGACCGGCTCGGCAAGCAGGTGGAACATCTCGGCCAGGCCATCCAGCGCGGGGCGACCAACCATCTTTATCCGCAGTACGTGCAGTCGCTGGAGAACGGCCAGCGCCTGGCCTTCGGCCCGCTGGCGCTCGACAGGCACAAGCTCTACGCCGGCAAGAAGGAGCTGCCCTGGCAGGAGATCAAGGCAATCAAGGTTGAAAAGGGCAATATCTCGGTTAAGAAAGACAAGGGCTGGTTCAACTGGGCCAGCGCCGCGGTGCCGCAAATCCCCAACTTCTTCATCTTCTACGAGTTGATCGGTCACCTTGCCAAGGTCGAATAGGCTGGCCTCCCTGCTCCCAATCCTACGACGCCCCACAGCCTGGGCCTGCCTGGCGCCGATCCTGGCCGCGCTGGCGCTGGCCGTCCTCGCCCTCAGCCTGCGGCCGGCCCAGCCGGCGCGCGGAAAAACAGCGGCCGTGCCCCTGCCGGGCGAGCCGGCGCCCGAACAGGCCGCGGCCGAAGCGCTGGCGCTGGCTGATCCGCGCGTGCTGGCTCATACGGCCGGCCAACGCGCCGAGGTTTTCGGCGTCCGCGCTGTCGGCCCGCACGCGCCGGCCTCCAGCGCGGATTGCGCGCACTCCGACTGCCGCCAGGTGGAGATCTACCTCTACGACCAAGACGCCGCCGTGGTGGCGATTGTGAATCTGGCGGCTGGCACGGTGAGCGAGGTGCTGTACCAGCCCGGCGTGCAGCCCGGCATCAATCAGCGCGTGGCCGATCTGGCTGCCGAGATCGCCCGCAACGACCCCGAAGTCATTGCCGAAGCCGGCTTTCGCCCGGGCCGCGCCGACCTGGCGCCTGTGGCGGGCAGCATCCCCGGCACGAGCTGCGATCACGCCCACCTCTGCCTAGCGATGACGATTGACCTGGGCGCGAGCCTGCTCTGGGCCGTCGTGGACGTCACGGAGGAGCGGCTGGTTGGAGTGGTGCGTACGGCCGTACCCGACGACTCGGCCAGCGCGCCGGCGGAAGCCGTGGCCTCGACCAGCGGCGCGTGCCCGGCTGGCGGGAGCGTCGCCCGTGACGGCTGGCAGTTCGACTTTGTCACAACCGGCAGTGACGGCCTGCGGATCTCCGACGTGACGCACTGGGGCGTGCCGGTGCTCACCAGCGCCAAGCTGGCGGAGTGGCACGTGGACTATGGCATGTCGGGTTTTGTCGACTCGACCGGCTGCGGCGGGGGCGGAGGCGGCTACACCATCCAGCCGTTCGGCGAAACAGAAGTGCGCGCTCTTCCAGAACTGGAGGGCGTTCCGGGGTTCGAGGTCGTGCAGGACTTCCGGATGTCCAACTGGGGCGCGAACTGCAACTACCGCTATGGGCAGCATTACCAGTTCTACGCCGATGGGCGCTTCCGGGTCGCGGGGACGGCCTATGGGCGCGGCTGCTCGAGCAACGGGATCTATCGCCCGCTGATGCGGCTCGACCTGGCCGTGGCGGGCGCGGCAGACGACAGCCTGGCCTGGTGGGACGGCAGCGACTGGCAGACTCAGGCGACGGAAGCCTGGTGGCCGCAGACCGCGCCATACTCCCCGGAGGGCTACCTGTGGCGCGTCAGCGACGCCGGCGGCCGGGCCTATTTCGTCGAGCCGGGGCAAGGGCAGTTCGGCGACGGCGGCCGGGGCGACAATGCCTATCTCTACGTGGCGCAGCACGACCCGTCCGAAGGCGATTCAGACCTGGGGGACCTGGGCTCGTGCTGCCACGACGATCACACCCAAGGGCCGGAGGAGCACATCGACGGCGAGGCGGTCGCGGGGCAGGACCTGGTGGTGTGGTACGTACCGCAGCAGCAGACCACGGTCGGCGCGGGCAACAACTACTGCTGGACCGTGACCAGCGGCGCCAACCCGGAGACATACCCCTGCCCGGCGGGACCGCTGTTCGTGCCGCGGTTCACGGCCTATTTCACGCACACGCCGGCGGCCCAACCCGGTGAAACCGCCTTCTTCACGAATACCGCCGTGGGAGCCGGCCCCATTGGCGTCGCGTGGGATTTTGGAGACGGGAGTGGCGCTGCCAGCACGCCAACCGCGGCCTACCAATACGCTGCCGAGGGCATCTACACCGTTACATTGACGATCACGGACACGGTGGGCAGCGCCAGCTACAGCGACACGGTGTTCATCGGCCTGCCGCCCGCCGCCGGGTTCACGTCTGCCTTGCTGCCTGAGCCGGTTAACACGCTCCAGTTCACGAATACGTCGACCGGTACAGCGCCGCTCTCCTTCCTCTGGGCCTTCGGAGATGGGCTGACCAGCACGCTGATATCCCCCAGCCACTCGTACCTTGCGGCGGGCGCCTACACCGTGACGCTGACGGCCACCAACCCCTTGACGTCCGGCGCCAACAGCCGGGTCGTGTTGGTTCCAACACATCGCCGGTGGCTGCCGCTGCTGCTCCACGAGGGCGATTGAACCGAGCAAAGTCTCGTCGTCACAAATCTAGCGCTCGCCCGCGTCGCACGGGCCACCCGGCCGGCGGGCGTGGTGCTTGCGGACACCAAGCCGGCCGGCAATCAGCCACCGCCCTTACGCGTTGGCACACAACCCAATAGCCAGGCCCAGTGCGTTGGGCACGTCAGGCCGAATGCGTTGGGAGTCCTCCCGAACCGCGCGGCCGTTGCGCGGCGAGGCATCACGGTGCTTTCTCTCCAAACCGCCAGCGCAATTGGAGGCCAGGCTAGTTTCGCGAAACGAGCGGCAGCCACACCGGCGTCTGGAGCGCGGCCGGACCTTGCAGGTGGTAGATCTCGCCCTCAAAGTCGGCCACGTAGATCTCGCCCTGTGGTTCTTGGCCGAACGTGCTGGGGTTGGAGCCGGGACCGATGAGTTGGTCCAGCGGCGTCACGTCCAGCGTGCCGGTGTGCATGGCCCAGAAGCGCCCGCTGCCATAGTCCGCGAAGAAGTAGTAGCCCACCAACGATGGGAATGTATTACCCCGATAGACGTAGCCGCCGGTGACGGAGCTGCCCTGGCTGCGGCCGTAGGCATAGATCGGCGGCACGTAGGGGTCACCTGCCAGATCGCAGCCGTCCGTGATGTGCTCCTGAAAGCCCTCGTAGCACCGCCAGCCGTAGTTCTCACCGCCAGCGCTACCGGCCGGCTGCCGGTCGATCTCCTCGTAAGCGCTCTGGCCAACATCGCCGATGTACATGTCGCCCGTCGCCATATCGAAGCTGAAACGCCAGGGGTTACGCAGGCCCCAGGCCCAAATTTCAGGCCGGGCGCCGGCGGTCTGCGTGAATGGGTTGGTAGCCGGGACCGTATAGGTCGGCACCCCGGTCACGTTAAGGCGCAGAAGCTTGCCCAGGAGCGAATCGAGCCGCTGAGCGTCGTTGTCGAGCTGTGGCGCGCCGCCGTAGTCGTCATCGCCGCCGCCGCCGTCGCCGGGGGCGATGTAAAGGTTCCCGTCAGGCCCGAAGTTCAAGTCGCCGCCGTTGTGGTTGCGGTGCGTCGGGTGGGGCAGAGTCAGGATCTCAGTCTCAGCCGTCATGGCCACATTGGGGTCGGCGCTGACCTGGTAACGCGCTACCCGGTTGTTGCCGTCGTTGTTCGTGTAGTACAGGTAGAAACTGCCCGACTGGGCGTAATCTGGTGGAAAGGCCAACCCTAAGAGACCTTCTTCCACGTAGTTCTCGGCCATTACGCGATCGTCAATATCCAGGAATGGCGTTGTCAAAACGTTGCCACTCGCTGCGACAATTCGGATCCGGCCGTCGCGCTCGACGACGAACATGCGTGTGTCGCCGGGCACGCCGGTGAAGGCGATGTCCACCGGGTCGCTCAAACCTTGGGCAAAGAGCGACAGCGACACGCCCAGGCTGTTGCCGGCCGGTGCAT
>JADLEU010000006.1 GCA_020845955.1 Anaerolineales bacterium | reverse complement strand
GGCGCGGCCGGCTCGCTCTACCAGTACGAGTACCTGTACGCCGCCCCCAACGTCGGCACCAAGGCCACCGACGTGCGCACCAACACCGGCCGCGCCGGCCCCTACCGCTGCGTCTCGCACCCGGCCGGCACGCTGGGCATGGAAGTGACCATGGACGCGGCGGCCTACCAGTTGGGCATCGACCCGATCGAGCTGCGGCTGAAGAACTTCAACCTGGTCGGCGCGCCCGACAACGGCCTGCCGTTCAGCAACCCCGGCATCGCCGACACCCTGACCGGCGCGGCCGAGCGCATCGGCTGGGCCGAAAAGTGGCACGCCCCGCGCGCCATGGAAGTGCGGCCCGGCGTGTTCCACGGCATCGGCGTGGCTTGCCACGCTTGCTCGCACGGCGCCGGCAGCGGCGGCGGCAGCGGCATGGTCGTCATCAACGCCGACGGCTCGATGAACGTCCTCTCGGGCAGCACCGACATCGGCCCCGGCCAGCGCACCACCATGGCCATGATCGCGGCCGAGGCGGCCGGCATCCCCTGGGACCGGACCTCGATCACTCCCTACGTCGACACCGACCTGACCTCCGACACCGCGGCCACCAATGGCAGCCGGCAGACCAACACCGCCGGCTGGGGCATGTACGAGGCGGGCATGGACGCGCGCCGCCAGTTGCTGGAGCACGGCGCCCGCCTGTTCGTCGAGAACGCCGCCGAAGAAGATCCGCCGCGCGCGATCCAGGTCACCCCAGACATGCTGGATGTGCGCGACGGCAAGGTCTTCTTCCGCGACGATCCGGAGACTTTCCTGCCCGTGAACCAGGTGGTGGCCTTCAGCACCGGGCCCATCATCGGCCGCGGCGTCCACATCCAGGACCCGGCCTGGACCCGCACGGCCTTCGCGACCGGCATCGCCGAAGTCGAGGTCGACACGGTCACGGGCTCGGTCACCGTCACCCGCTACGTGTCGGCCCACGACGTCGGCAAGGTGATCAACCCCTTCGCGCTGCAGCAGCAGGTCGAGGGCGGCGCCATCATGGCGCTGGGCGCGGCGCTGACCGAGCAGATCTTGGTCGACGAGGCCACCGGGCTGCCCATCACCGACAACATGCTCGAATACAAGGCGCTGAGCATTGTGGACGTGCCTAAGTCGATCGAGGCGGTCTTCATCGAGCGGCCCAAGGTCTACGGGGTCTATGGCGCGCACGGCATCGGTGAGCCGGTCATGGGTCCACCCGGGCCGGCCGTCAGCAACGCCATCTACAACGCCATCGGCGTCCGGATCACCGACTTGCCCATCACTCGCGACAAGATCCTGGCCGCCCTCAAGGCCGCCTAGCTGTGCAGGAGGTTCAGCGATGAAATCCTTCGAGCTCTACGACGCCACCACGGTCGAAGAAGCCGTTGGGCTGCTTGACCAGCACGGACCCACCTCCAAGGTTGTCGCCGGCGGCACCGACTTGGTCACGGGCATTATGAAGGACTGGGTTCAGGGCCCCGGTATGCCCTACCCCGACGTCCTGATTGACCTCACCACGATCTCCGAGATCAACCGAATCGCGGTGGAGGACGGCGCGCTGCGCATCGGCGCGGCCACGCCGCTGGCCGACATCGCCGAGTCGGCTGAGGTCCAGGCCGGCTGGCCGGTCTTGTCCAGCGCGGCTCACAGCGTGGCCTCGCCCCTGATCCGCAACTTCGGCACGCTGGGCGGCAACCTCAACCAGCGCCCGCGCTGCTGGTTCCTGCGCGGCGAGCACTTCCCCTGCTACAAGAAGGGCGGCGACTTCTGTTTCGCCGTCACCGGCAACAACCGCATGCACGCCATCATCGGCGGCGAGCTGTGCTACATCGTCCACCCCTCCGACACGGCCGTGGCGCTCCTGGCCCTGGGGGCCGCCACCACCATCGCCGGCCCGGCTGGCCGGCGGGAGGTGGCCTTCGACGAGTACTTCGTCGGCCCGCGCGAAGACGTCCTGCGCGAGAACATCCTCCAGCACAACGAGGTGATGGTCGATGTCAAGGTGCCCCAGCCCGCGGCCGGCGCGCGGATGGCCTGGATCAAGTTGAAAGATCGCCAGGTGTACGACTTCGCGCTCACCAGCGTGGCCGTTGTCGCCAGCGTCGAGAACGGCGTCTGGCAGGATGGCCGCATCGTGCTGGGCGGCGTGGCCCCCACACCCTGGCGGGCGACAATGGTCGAGCAGGCCCTGGCCGGCAAGGACGTCCAGTCCGCCGTCCGCAGCGCCTCGGCGCTGATCCGGAATGAAGCCCGCCCCTTGAGCCTGAACGCCTACAAGGTGGACATCGCGATTGGGCTGACCGAGCGCGCGGTGCTGCAGGCGATGGCGGCCTAGACCGGCGGACCGAACTGCCGCTGGGCCGGCTGCGTTCGGGTCGTCCGGGACCGCCAGCCTGCTGGCCGGCGACACCCATCCGGGCCGGGGACGCCGTCCCCGGCCCGGAGACAGACCCTCCCGGGCGCAGCCGGTGTCACGGGCCGCTGGTCGAGCTCGCCGGGGGCTGGCTCCGCTTCAGCAACGCCTCCTGATCTCGAACGATCCGCAGCGGGTGCAGCATGGAGCCGTGGATGACGCCATTCGTGGCCACGTAGCCTCCGGCCGAATGAAACCAGGTTCCGCCGTAGTCATCCGTCAGCACGCCGCCGCCTTCCTGCAGGATCACGGCCGCCGCGGCCACGTCCCACGGCTGCAGTTGGAGGTGAAAGTAGGCGTCCAGCCGGCCGGCGGCAATGTAGCACAGCGCCAGCGCTGGCGAGCCCAGGATTGAGGTGGAGATCACTTCACCGGCCACCATGCGGATCACCAGCGCCGTCGCCGCGCGCCGCTCGATCTGGGCCGGCCAGTCGGTGGCCACCGCGGCGTTTTGATAGGCCTCAATGCCCTCCGAGACCGACCGGGTGTGCAGGCGCCGCCCGTTTAGGAAAGCGCCGCGGTGATAGCGCGCATGGAACAGCTCGTCGCGGGCCGGGTCGTAGACGACCCCCAGCCGGTAGATCCCGTCTTCTCGAAAGCCAATGGCGATGCTGAAGACCGGGATGCCCTTCATATAGTTGAGGCTCCCATCAATCGGGTCTATGATCCACAGCGCCCGCGCCGCGGGGTCCGGCTGCTCGGCCAGTTCCTCGCTCAGCAGCGCGTGGTCGGGAAATGCCTGGCGAATCGTCGACAGGATGTGCTCTTGCGCCTGAAACGTAGCCGGCATCGTCACATCGCGGCTGCCTTTCCATCTGAGCCGGCCCGGCTGGCCCAGCCCGGCCAGCGCGATGGCGCCCGCCTGGCGGGCGGCGCGGGTGGCGGTCTCCAACAAGTGGTCTGCCTGCATGGTTCGCCTCCTTGGCGGCCGCGCGGCGCCAGCCGTCGCCGGGTTGCGCGAACTACCGGTCAGAAGAACGCGCGGCGCATTATGGGCTGCCGGCCTGCCAGCGTCAAGCCTGGCCCCCGCGGCAGCTTTTTGGCGCGACCCCGGCCAGGGCTGGCCCGGCCGGGCCACCCCTCACTACCCAGGAGGCAACGAGCGTGACTGTTCAAACTCAGCTTCGGATTGGCGCCCTCTTCCTCATCGTTCAGCTTGGCCTGGCGGCCTGCAGCCCGCGGGCCACGGCGGCGCCGGCGCCAACTTCCGCGCCGCCCACCGCGGCGCCGCCGACCGCCGTGCCCGCCAGCGCCACCCCGGCCGCGGCGACGGCGACCTCGGCGCCAGCGGCCACCGCCACCGCGCTGCCGCCCACCGCCACTGCCGCCCCGCCCACCGCCACCACGGCCCCCTCGGCCACGCCGGAAGCGGCCACTGAAACCGTCACGCTGCAGTTTGCCAAGCCGCTGTCGACCATCGAGGAGCTGGAGGATGTGGCCGTCCTGCTCAACCAGGTCCCCGGCATCGAAGACATCACCGGTAACGAGAACCAGGTGAACGTCATCTTTGACCCCCAGGTGATCGACGTCAACGGGATCGTGGCCGCCATGGCCACCATCGGTTTTCCGGTCGTCCCCCCGGGATAGCCCGCCGCGCCGGGCCTTGCCCGGCGGCGGCTGCGGCAGCCAAGGTCAGCAAGCCGCCCCGGCGGGCAGGGGGGCTAAACGGATTGCGGCTGGATTCAACATAATCGCCGGCGGCGCCCAGATTGCCCGATCGGCCGGTTTGGTCCAGCCAGATACCGAACCAACCTGGTCCAATTGGCCCTTTTGGGCCATCGTTTGGCCCCGCTGCTACTTCCTTCTGCCCTGGCGCTCCTCCTACTATATAAACGAGATCCTTTCCGGGAGGCGCTGCCTACCGCTGGCCAACGCAGGGGGTAAGCATGCACGCATCAACCGAATTGGCCGCTCGTTTGTTGAGGTTCGAACAGCAGTTGCAAGCCTATCAAAAGCTGCATGGGGATGAGTTAGCCGAACTGTGGAAAGCGCTGGAGGCGTGTAAGCGCGATCTGACGGCTGCCCTTCCGGCTGAACAATCCAATGGCCAGCCTTTTGCCAAGCCGGCCCGCGAGGCGTTCCTATCTGAGGAGGAGGTCGAAGGAAAAACATAGCGTTGATTGCGGATGGCAAACGCCGAGGCACGACCCCAACCGGTCAGATTTGACAGCAGTAGGAGGAAAATCGATGGCAGACGAAGAGAAGGTTCCCGCTGAGGAAGCAGACCAGGCGCCCATGAAGATCTCGCGGCGTGACTTCCTCGTCGGCGCGGGCGCCGGCGTGGTCGTCACCGGCGCGGTGGCAGCCGGCATCGTGGCGCTGCAAGAGCCCAAGACCGTCGAGGTCATCAAGGAAGTGCCGGTCGAAGTCATCAAAGAAGTGCCCGTCACCACCGAGGGGGAGCCGGTGCCGGTCACGACCGTGGGCACCACCCTGCCGGCCTCGATGCGCGCGGTCGATCTCAAGATCGACGGCAAGGTCCACAGCCTCGTCGTCGACGTGCGCGAAAGCCTGTGGGAGACCATGACTCGCAAGCTGGGCATGGGCAGCGCCATCAACCTGGGCTGCGACCGCGCTCAGTGCGGCGCCTGCGCCGTGGTCGTCGACGGACGCGCGATGAACGGCTGCTCGATCCTCTCCGCGCGGCTCGGGCGCGGCCAGGAAATCACCACCGTCGCCGGCCTGGCCACCGGCACGACCGAGGCTGACCTGCACCCGGTGCAGAAGGCGTATTGGAATGAGGGCGGCTATCAGTGCGGCCTCTGCACCCGCGGCTTCATCATGTCCACCTACGCCCTGCTCACGCACAACAACAATCCCTCGGAAGAAGAAGTGCGCGAGGCCCTGTCGGGCAACATTTGCCGCTGCTCGGAGTATCCGAAGATCTTCGACTCGGTCAGCAAGGCGGCCGAGCTGATGCGGGCGGCCTAGGTCCAGGAGGAGAAACCATGAGCGTTAACGCACGCGTCGATCCCTTCCGAGTTGCGGTGGATACGCACTATGCCGCCAGCCTGACGGCCGCGCAACTGCGCGATTTGGCCCGTGACCCGGTGTGGCTGGACCTGGTGGCCGACGAGCCCGAACTGGCGGCGATCGTCAACAACCGGATCAGCCGCGCCCAGGCCCGGCGCACTGGCAGCGCCAGGGCCGCCCGCCGGCAGGACACGGAGTTCAACGTGGTCGGCAAGAGCCACCGGCGCATCCACGGCATCGGCGTGGTCAGCGCCAGCGGCTACTACCTGGAGAACCTGCCGCCGGCGCCGAACGAAGTGCACATGAAGCTGCTGCGCAGCCCGCACCCGCATGCCAAGGTGCTCAGCATTGATACCAGCGCGGCCGAAGCGCTGCCCGGGGTGGTGGGTGTGCTGCACCGCTTCAACCTGCCCGAGCAATACGCCGACAGCACCATCGGCGGCGGCCCGCCTAACCGCTACCTGTTCTCGGAAGAAGTCTTCCAGGTCGGCACGCCGGTCGTGGCCGTGGCCGCTATCCAGGACCACATCGCCGACGAGGCCCTGCGCCTGATCCAGGTCGACTACGAGGTGCTCCCGGCCGTCCTCAATTTCCGCGATGGGGCCTCGGCCAGCACGCCCAAGCAGTGGGAGAGCGACTTCGACGGCACGATCATCGGCATTCCGCGGCCCTTCGTGCGCGGCGAAGGCGCCACCGCCCTCGACGCGGCCGAGGTGGTCGTCGAAAGCGTCACCCGCACCGGGTTCCATCAGCACGCCGCCCTCGAGCTGAGCGGCATCCTCACCTACTGGGACAACGACGAGTTGATCCACTACCGCACCACCCGCCACCCGCACGGCGACCGCCGCGGCCTGGCGCAGATCCTCAAGATCCCCCAGAACAGAGTGCGCGTCATCCAGCAGGGCTACATGGGCGCCAGCTACGGCAACCTGCGCAGCGTGGATGTCGAGGAAGGTATCTCGGCCGTCCTCGCCAAAGTCCTCAGCCGGCCCATCCGCTACCTGGCCACCCGTTACGAGGACTTCATCTTCCGCACCGGCCGCAGCGAGCAGGAGACCACCTCGCGCCTGGGCCTCAACCGCGACGGCACCTTCGTGGCCGGGCACTTCACCACGCTCGGCAACACCGGCGCTGTCCGCTCCGGCAAGGTCACCGGCGGGTGGATCGGCTTCCAGCGCAGCTACAAGTTCCCCAACCTGGAACTGGACGGCACCGACGTCCTGACGAACTCGTTCCGCAACGGCACCCTGCGCTGCGTGTCGCACCCCACGGCCACCCTGGCCCAGGAGGTCGCGGTCGACAAGGCGGCCTACGCCATCGGCATGGACCCGGTGGCGCTGCGCCTGCTCAACATCAACGAAGCCGGCGACGTGGACAACGGCACTCCGTACAGCAACCCGGGTCTGCGCGAGTGCATCGAGCGCGCCGCCGCCGAGATCGGCTGGTCGCAGAAGTGGCACGCGCCGCGCGCCAACGAAGTCAGCCCGGGCGTTTTCCACGGCATCGGCTTTGCCATCCATACCTGCAGCCACGGCGCCGGCGGCCACCCCTCCACCGGCAGCGTGATCGTCAACAACGACGGCACGATCGACGTGGTTTCGGCGGCCACCGAGGTCGGCGCGGGCGAGCGCACGACCATGGCCATGATCGCGGCCGAGGCCCTGGGGGTGCCGCTGGAGTGGGTCGGCATCGCCGTGGGCGTCGACTCGGCCACCACCTCCGACACCGGCGTCACCGCCGGCAGCCGCCAGACCCTGAGCGGCGGCTGGGGCGTTTACGAGGCGGCCATCGACGCCAAGAACCAGATCCTGGCCGGCGCGGCCGCTGCCTTTATCGAAGCCGCCGCCGAAGAAGACCCGCCACGGACCATCGAAGTCACGCCCGACATGCTCGATATCAAGGACGGGCTGGTGTACTTCGTCGAAGACCCCGCCGTGACGATGGAGGTCGGCGACGCGGTCAACGCCGTCGTCCCCAACACGCCCGTCATCGGGCGCGGCGCCCACTTCCACGAGGGCACCTGGGACCGCATCGCCTTTGCGGCGCACGCGGCCGAAGTCGAGGTCGACACCGTTACCGGGTCGGTCAAGCTGCTCAAGTACGTGGCCGCCCACGACGTCGGCCGCGCCATCAACCCGCTGGGAACGACGCAGCAGATCGAAGGCGGCGCCATCATGGGCATCGGCGCGGCCCTGACCGAAGAGCTCAAGGTCGACTTTGCCACCGGCCTTCCGCTGAACGGCAACCTGCTCGACTACAAGGTCTTGAGCATCAAGGACCTACCGCGCAACATCGACGTGATCCTGGTGGAGCACCCCAAGGACTACGGCGTCTTCGGCGCGCACGGCATCGGCGAGCCGCCCATCGCCCTGGCGCCGCCCACCATCGCCAACGCCGTTTACAACGCGGTGGGGGCCTGGGTGGAAGACATGCCCATCACCCGCAACAAAGTCCTGGCAGCGCTGAAGGGCGTGGCGTAGGCCGCGGCCACACGGATAAGGAGGACCAATGAAGGCCTTTGAACTCTACGACGCGACGACGGTCGAAGAAGCCGTGGGGCTGCTCGAACAGCATGGTCCCACGTCCAAGGTCGTGGCGGGCGGCAGCGATCTGGTGACGGGTGTCATGAAGGACTGGATCCAGGGTCCTGGCATGCCCTACCCCAACGTCCTGATCGACATCACCACCATCCCGGCGCTGCACGGCATCACCGCCACCGACAGCGGACTGACCATCGGCGCGGCCACTACCCTGACCGACGTCATCCAGAACGAGACCGTCCGCCAGACCTACCCGCTCCTGGCCGACGCGGCCGCCAGCGTGGCCTCGCCGCTGATCCGCAACTTCGCCACGCTGGGCGGCAACGTCAACCAGCGCCCGCGCTGCTGGTTCCTGCGCGGCGAGAACTTCCCGTGCTACAAGAAGGGCGGCGACTTCTGCTTCGCCGTGACGGGCGACAACACCTACCACGCCATCATCGGCGGCGAGCTGTGCTACATCGTCCACCCGTCCGACACCGCCACCGCCCTGCTGGCCCTCAACGCCTCGGCCACGGTCGCCAGCGCCGGGGGCCAGCGCGTGGTGCCGTTTGACGAGTACTTCATCGGCCCGCGCGAGGATGTGCTGCGCGAGAACATCCTCCAAGCGAACGAGATGATGGTCGACGTGCAGGTGCCGGCCCCGGCCGCCAACACGCGCATGGCCTGGACCAAGCTTAAGGACCGCCAGGTCTACGACTTCGCCCTGACCAGCGTGGCCGTCTCAGCCGTCGTCGACAACGGCGTCTGGACCGATGGCCGCGTCGTCTTGGGCGGGGTCTCGCCGGTCCCCTGGCGGGCCGCGGTGGTCGAGCAGGCCCTGGTCGGCAAGGACATCGCCTCGGCCGCGCGTTCGGCCGCGGCGCTGATCCGCAACGAGGCGCGTCCGTTGAGCAACAACGCCTACAAGGTCGATATCGCCGTTGGCTTGACCGAGCGGACGATCTTGAGCTTGCTGGCCTGAGGCGCCTCGGCTGACCGCCAGAGGGCCACGTTTCCGGCGCCCGGGCAACCAGGCGTAACCCTGAAAGCAGAGCCAGCCGCATCGAAACGGAGCGCATTGCGGAGGCAGGCACGTCATCACGCCGAAGAATGCGCCACCCGCGAAATGGCTGGCTCTGTTTTCCCATAACCCAGATGCCGCCGGCGCCGCTCCCGCGCCGGTGGACCTCGGCCGCGATCGGCCGGCCCGACAGCTGGGTTCTGGACCCAATCCCCGCCCTCAGGCAGCCTAACCCTGTTCGCCGCGGCGCCACGGCCTCCGAGCCGAGGCGCCGGGCCAACGGCCGGGGCGGCTTGGCGGGCGATCGGGACGCAATTTGACTTATCACTTGAACCTTGCCATAGTAGATGCGGACTACCGTATCTGCCCTTCTTAAAGGAGGAGTAATCGCGATGTCGAGAGTTGTCCGGACTGGCGGCCTGGCAGTGCTCGTGGTGCTCACCTGGATCGTCGCCGGCTGTAACAGTCCCACTGCCCCGCCAGCCGCAACCCAAAGCCCCGCGACACAGCGCCCCGCCACGCAAGTCCCCGCGGCCGCCACGAGTGCCCCCGTCGCCACGGCCACCGCGCCCGCGACCGAGCCGACCACGCTGCCCACGGCGGCGCCCACCGAGCCGCCGGCGGTGGAGGCCTCGCCCACCACTCCGCGCGAGACCGTGACCTTCGTCTGGGCCCCTGGCTCGGTGACCCCGGCAGATGCTGACGACGTTGCCGAGATCGTCAAGGACCTCCGCGCCAATCCCGGTATCCTGGGCGGCAACGGTGACGAGATCGCCATCAACGTTTCGTACGATCCCACCGTCATTACCGTCGAGGAAATCATGGAAATCCTGGACGATCTGGGCCACCCGGTGCAGGTGCAATGACCGCCGATCCCAGGCAAGTGCTCGAAACCGCCCAGTTGGCCGCCCGCGCGGGCGGCCAACTGGCCCTGGCCCGCCTGGGCCAAACTGGCTACGAAAAGCGCAAAGGACCGCGCGACGTTCAGGTCCCGGCCGCGCTGGAGATCCAGGCGCGCGTGGTGGACGTGATCCGCGCGCAGTTTCCCAACGACCACTTTCTCCTTGAGGAGGCCGACGGGCCTCAGGACGAGCGGGCCGACCCGCTGTGGATCATCGACCCGCTCGACGGCAGCCTCAACTACCTGCACGGCATCCCCGTCTTTGCCATCAGCATTGCCTACCGCGTTGGCAGCCGGTACCTCGTCGGCGTCGTCTACGATCCCTGCCGCGACGAGCTGTTCCACGCCATTGACGGCGGCAGCGCCTTCCTGAACGAGCGCGTCATCACCGTCGACGCGTTCAGCGATGGCCGGGAGGCCTGGGAACAGGCCGTGCTGGGCACCGATTGGCGCGGCAGCGACGAGCAGATCCGTAAGGCTCTGCGGCTGGCGCGCTTTGTGGCCGTCGAGACCTTCCAGATCATCACGCTCGGCTCGCCGGCGCTCGGCCTGTGCTACGTGGCTGCCGGGCGTCTGCACGGCTACTATGGCCTCGACACACTCAAGCTGTGGGATGTGGCCGCCGGCGCCGTCATCCTAAAGGCCGCCGGCGGCATCCTCACCAACGCCCAGGGCGCGTCGTGGCGCCAGCCGGAAGACGGCTACCTGGCCTCCAACAACATCATCCACGGCTGGATGAACCGCATTGCTATGACTGTGCTCAGCCTGCCCGGCAGCCCTCTGGAGGCCGCGGCCGTTAAGGACAATGTCGAGTGAGGCGGCTGCCGTGGCTGGTTCGCCGGTCTGGCCGCCGCGCCGTGCCAGCCGGGGGCATCGGGGAAAAGCTCTTTGGCTGTGTGCCCTGGCGTTGATCGGCATGTGGCCCGCTGCCGCTTGTCAGCCTGCCTCGGCGGCCCGCATGACCCCTCGGCCGGCAGTGGCAGCATCGCCGCTGCCCACGTTGGCCCCCGCCGCGACCCGGCTGGCGCCAGCCACCACGACGCCGCGGGCGGCCCAGCCCGCCCTGACGCCGACCCAGCCTCGGCCGCGGCCCGAGCCGACCGCCACGCCGGAGGGTACCTTCCTAATCATCGTCGGCGACTACTACTTTCAGCCTCCCGAAGTCACCGTGCCGGTCGGGACGACCATCATCTGGCGGGCGGTCGGCGAGCTCATGCACACCATCGCCCCCCTCGATCCACCCGACGGCTTCAAGAAAGGCTATACGGCCGGCATGGGGAGCCCGGAGGTGCGCCTGACTTTCGACGAGCCCGGCGCCTACAAGTACTACTGCGATTATCACCCCGGGGCGATGGATGCCCTCCTCGTCGTGACGGCGGGGAGCTGAAAGAGGGATGAGTGCCCACGCTCGTTTGCGCCGGACGCTTGCCCGGCCGGCCCGGCCGGGCGCTGTTCGCCGATGCCTTCTGGCGCTGCTCGTGGCGGCCGCCGCCGCCGGCTGCAGCGCGAGCCCGCCGGCGGCCGTGACACCCTTGCCGCTCGACCCAACGCTGGACCCAGCGCCGCCGGCCAGCGCCGAGCCGACCCGCCGGCCCACGCTCGTGCTGACGCCCCTGATCGCCGTGCCCACGCTGATGCTCACGCCGACGCCTCACTTGGCACAGATCGTGCCGACGCCCCAGCCAGGCGTTTCGACCATCCAGGTGGGCGACTACTACTTTTCGCCCGCCGTCGTCACGGTTACCCTGGGCACGACCGTGCGCTGGACCCCGGTTGGCAACGTGACCCACACCATCGTTCCGCGCGACCCGCCCGGCGCCTTCCACACCGGCTACACGCACGGCACGGGCAGCCCGGACTTCGTCGTGACTTTTACCCAGCCCGGAACGTATTCGTACTTCTGCGACTATCACCCGGGTGAGATGGATGCCGTGCTCATCGTCAGCGAGGAGGGGTAGGGCCAGAATGGCTGATCCGGCTGAGCCAGAGCCGCGCCTGGTCCAGTCTGTGGCGGTCGGCTACGACCTGAACGCTCTTCCGCCGGCCCTGATCCGGGCCTTCATGCTGCTGCGCCGGAAGCTGGAGCGGGCCGGGTTCCAGGTCGAGGTGAGCCTGCGGGCGCTGCCTGATCTGCCGCCCGAGCTCGATGTTTTGTTTGTGGCCGGCGCGCTGGTGGCTGCCGCCCGGCAGCGGCGGCCGGGCGTCGATGTCCGCGGCCTCGACCTGGGCGCGGGCCATCATCCCGCCTTTGACCAGTTGGTCGACCAGCTCCAGGCGGGCCAGACGCACCGCGCGCTGCCGCGCCTGTCCGGCGACGCCCAGCCGCCCAGCGCGCAGCGCGTGACTGTTCGTTACCGGGGAAACAGCCGCCTATATTGATCTCCGCCGCTCGCCGCCCCTGGCTGTAGCGGCCCAGACCCGTCCAGGAGGTTACGGCATGACTAACGAGCCAGCTGAAAGCGCCGCCCCATCGACGCTCTCGCGCCGCGACTTCATTCGGCAAGCGGCGGCCGGATTTGTAGCCGTGACGGCCATCGGCGTCGGCGGCGTCAATGTGATGCGCGCTGGTGGCGCTCCCCGCGATTTGGCCCATTCCACGGGCGTCGTCATGCCCGACCCCAGCTTATGCATCGGCTGTCTGACGTGCGAGGTCGTCTGCTCGCGCGTCCACCGCGAGCAGGGGCTGTCTGACAAGCCCCGCATCCGGATCTTCAACGACCCGGCCACCTCCGTGGCGACGGTCATCACGGAGGCCTACGGAGATCGCGGGAAATACCATCAGAGCCCGTGCCTGATGTGCCCCGATGCGCCCTGCCATCACGTCTGCCCAGCCAATGCGTTGCCGGTCGTGCCTACCGTCAACGCGCGCGTTATCGACGAGGACAAGTGCATCGCCTGCGGCCGGTGCGCGGCCGCCTGTCCCTTCCCGGTCTTCCCCGAATCAGAAGCGACCGGGCGCGAGACGCACGGCCAGGTGACGCGCATCACCTACGATCCGGCCAAGAACGTCTATACCAAGTGCGACCTGTGCTTCTGGCGCGAAGAAGGCCCGGCCTGTGTCGAAGCCTGCCCCGTGAACGTGCGCATTCACCAGGGCATCATCCACAGCGATCACCTCTGCCTGGACAAGCCGGCCTCCACCCCCGAACACTGGGCAGTCCAGAGCGCGCAGGATTGGCAGATCAACCTATAGGAGCGACGAGATGCGCGCTCGCCGAAATTCCTCAGCTGGTCGCCTGTTGATCACGGTGTCCGTTGTCCTGGCCCTGGCCGCGGCGTTTGCCGGCGCCGCCAGCGCCCAACTGCAGTTGGCCGGCGTCGCGCTCACGACCGACCCGGCCCAGGACCTGCGCGCGGCCTTCAGCCCTGACGGGCAGGCGATTGCCTTCCAATCCTCCCGGTCTGGCAGCTACGACATCCTGCTCATGGACCTCGACGGCGGCCATCAACGCTTCCTGATCGAAGACGCGCCTGACGACCGCCGGCCGGCTTGGCGCCCCGAT
>JADLEU010000005.1 GCA_020845955.1 Anaerolineales bacterium | reverse complement strand
GCCACGCGGACGGATCCCTGGTGTTCAACTGGTGCCCATCCCTACCGCGCGTTTCGACGCCGGCCACGGTCAGCGTGGCGCCGCCGGCGGTCTCAGCCGAGATCGGTGTGCCGCGCGGGACGCGGAATCTCAGCGTCGTGATGTCGACGCCGGGGAATGAAGAGCATTGGTATGCCTCGGGGGAAATGATCTCGCTGGTGCTGGTCAACGGGCGTGTCGAGTATACCGGTAGTCTGAGCGACCTCACCGTGCGCCTGGAGATCTGGTCTGGGTCCGAGCGCCTGGACGAGTTGTCTACCCCGCCTGCCGCCGACGGCTCCTTCACCTTCGGCATCAATCTCAACCCCGAGGGATCGCTGCTCGTCTTGCCGATCGATTTGCTCGATTGCCTGCCCTGTCACGACCGGGACCGGGAGCTGGCCACTATCGTCCTGTCCGGATCGAACTACACGGACGTCAGCCTGAGCGGTCGAGTGCGTCTGGCCATTGTCGCCACCACGCCCAAGGGCGATCACGCGACTGATGAGCGCTGGATCAACGTCGACCGCAGCCGCGACCTGACCGTGCCGGTGCTGGCCTTCCTGGACGGCGATCCGGCTCAGCCGGTGCATGACCTGCGCGTCGAAGCCAGCACCGTGCTCTACGAATGGCGCGCGCGCGTGTTTGCGGGCACCACCGATGCGACCGGGACCGCCAGCATCCCGCTCGAAGTCCTGGCCGAAGTGCCCACGCGGTATACGTTCGGGGTGCCGCCAACCGTTGTGGATGGCGTGCGCTACGAAAGCATCGCGCCGGTCGAGCTTGCGCTGCCGGCCGGCGCGGCCTCGGCCGAGCCGGTCGTGCTGGCGGTCCGCGCGCAGACCGGCGCCATCACGGGCCGCCTCGCCGGAGCGGTTTCGCTCCCTGGCGCCGGCCTGCCCGTCCACGCCATCCGCCTGCCGGAGGGCGCAACCCTTGAAACCCAGACGGAGGCAGCGGGCCTCTTCGCCTTTGCCGATGTGCCGGTGGACCAATACTTGATCGTGGCCGACACGGCCGCCTTGGCCGGCCAGGGTCTGTCGGGCGCCGCTCAAACCATCGATTTAGCCCAGGCGCCGCAAGCCGAGGTTGTGGTCGCGCTCACGCCCCTGGAGGGGCACACCTTGCAGGGGGTGGTGCTCGACAGCCAGGGAGAGCCGCTGCCGTTCGCCTGGCTGTCTGCTGGCGAGGCCGGGCTCAGCCGGCCGGTCAGCCCGGGCACGGGCGCCTGGGCCCTGCGGGGAGTGCCTGCCGACAGCCGCAGCGTCGTGGCGGTGGCGCCCGGCTACTATAGCCAGGCGCGGGCGCTGCCCGACGAGGTCGGCCAGGCCGGCGCGCTCGATTTCCACCTGGTCGAGCGCCCCGACATGCAGCGCCTGGCCTGGGGCAGCGGCGAACTTCGCGTTCCACCGGAGACGCGGGCCACGCTGGCGGACAGGCAAATCAGTCTCGCCAGCGGGTGGCTGTGGGGGACCGGAGATGGCGGTCAGTCTGGCACCATCGAGACAGCCGGCGTCGTCATCGAGGTGCCCGGCGGCCTGTTTGCCCTCGAGAACCAGCCGGGGCAGTCCGCCTGGTTCTATCTCTTTGAGGGCACGGCCGAAGCCTATCGCGCCGCGGATCCTGCGCGGCGCGTGTACCTGGCCGCGGGCCAAATGCTGGCGCTCACCGCCTCCGGTGAGTTGGCGGCGGTGCCCCTGGATCCGGTCGTCATGCAGGCCCTGCACCCAGGCGCTCGGGCGCCGCTGCCGGCAATCTGGGAACCCAATCTTGAGGCCCAGGTTCGCGACCGCCTGGCCTTGCTGGGCGTCACAACCGCGCAGGTCGTGACCTTCGCCACCTACAGCCTGTCCATTGCCGCGCTTGCGACCCTCCCGGTGGCTGGGGCCATTTGGTGGCGGCGGCGCGCCCATCCGGCCCACCAAGGCGCGTAAGCCTCACGAGGCTACGGCTCCTTTTTCTCCTTCCCGGCCTCCGCGCTGCCCGGCGCGGCGTTCGCCGGCCTCGGCGCTGGCGCTGCAACGCCGCTGAGGAAGCGCTGGCGATACGCCGCCAGCCCGGCCAGCAGCACCAATTGGATCATGGCCGTCAGGATGCTGGAAAACTGGTCGTAGTAGAAGACCAGCAGGTTCACGGCGGTGAGCGAGAGCAAGAGGCCCACGGAGGCCAAGGTCGCGCCGGCGCGGTCGCGTTTGCCGACCAACATCACCGCGCCTAGCAGCAGCAGCACGCTGACGCCGGCTTCCAGGGTCAGGTCGGTGTAGCGAAACATGCCGCGCGGCACGGCCAAGTCCCAGTTGGCCACGTAGCCGCGCACCATCGCCTCCAGCGCGCCGGGTGTGCCGGTGGTCGGGCTGGCGGCCAACGTCACCAGCGCGATCAAGAATACGGCCAGGCCGGTCTTGGCCAGCGTGACCAGGCCCAGCCCGATCAACCCGCCGGCCAGCAGCATCTTGAGCCGGGTCCGCGTGAGCCAGGTCTGCTCTACCCTC
>JADLEU010000004.1 GCA_020845955.1 Anaerolineales bacterium | reverse complement strand
CGCAGCAGTTGCAGCTCGGTTTCGGGCGGCAAGTTCAGGTCGGTCACCGTGGGCGCGACCTGGACTTCTACTGGCAGGTCGCTGAGCTGGCTGAAGCGCTCGGCGTACGCGGTCAGCAGGCAGCCCAAGCGCAGATCCTGCTGGCCGGTCATGCGCAGCCCCAGGATGGCCTCCCGAACGTCTACAAACAAGCCCCGCGCGGCTTCTTCCAACTGGATGAGTTGCTTCTCGGCCGCCTGAGTCTGCTGGCGCGCCAGCAGCAGGCGCACCGCGGTCGCCTTGGTGTGCACGTAGCCGAGCACCTGGGCCAGGCCGTCGTGCAGCTCCCGGGCGATGCGCTCACGCTCTTCCACGATGGCGCGCTGACGCACCTCAGCGCGGACTTTCTCTTCGCGTACGTGCCGCTCGAGCTGATCGGCCATGCGGTTGAAGCCCTCGGCCAGATTGTCGATCTCATCGGCTGCCAGGCCCGCCGGCAGGCGCACATCGAAGTTGCCGGCCGCGTAGGCGGCCAGCGGGCGCCGAAAGGCTTCCACCCGCCGCACCACCAGACGGTGTACCAGCCCGTATAAACCGGCCGTGGCGACGAGCGTAAACAGCCCCGAAAGAGCCAGATCGATCTGCAGGCTGCGCACGGCATGGGGCCAGACCAGGCGCATGGGCACTTCGAGCAGCAGGATACCCAGGTGGACGGCCTCGGCCGCGTGGCAGGCGGCGCAGGCCGGCTCGTTGTCTATTGGCACGGCCACGCGCACTCGATCGGCGTCGCTGGCCACCACCGCGGTGGTCGGGCGGGCTTCGGCCGGCGCTCGGTGGCAGGCGGCGCAGCCCGGCTCGACCACCGGCTGCACCTGGCCGGCACGGGCCGGCCCGTCGCCCACCAGCACGTTGCCACCCAGGTCGACGATCTGCGCCCGGTCGATGGCCTGCCGGCGGTTGATGTCGGACAGGATCGCCTCGACCATGTGCGGGTTGTTCGCGAGCATGCTATGCCGCAGCCCGCCCACTACGGTCTCGCCGATCTGCGTCGCCGTCAGGCGGGCCTGGTCGGTCAACAAGTGCCGCTCGCGCCAGAAATGAACGAGCGAGAGGCCGGCCAGCGTCAGCAGGATGGGCAGCCCCAGCCCAAGCGCCACGCGAGCGCGCAGGTTGTGCCGGAGGAAGCGTCTCAGTTGAGCGGTCATTTGGCCCCAGCCGCCAGGCTGGGCGCCCCAGCGCTGCCTTGCCTTAGAGGTGCTCATCGCGCGAAGTGCCTTGGCCGGCGGCGAGCCACTGGCCTCCAAACCCGCTGTCTAACGTTCAGGCGCGCCGGCGGCAATCCAGGCCTGGAGCACCTCCAGCTCGAATTCAGACAGTCGGCCGGGATGCTTGTTGTCTACGATCTTTGTCACCAGCAGGCTTTCTTCGGGATCACCCGGTACAATGATCGGGCCGCTCCGGCCGCCCTCCATGGCCTCGGCATAGGTCGAGAGGTCCAGGCCGCCGGCGCCGCCGTGGCAATCGACGCACTTCTGCGAAAAGACCAGCCCCAAGTTGTCCGCCCACACGGGGTCAAGCGGAATGCTGGTAGCCGTGGGGCGCGGCGTCGGCAGGGGCGTCGCTGTCAGTGGCATGAAAGCGTCGAGGCTTTCGCCGCGCTCGACCGTGGCCAGGGCCGTCTGCTCAAAGGTCGCAAACTGATAGATGAAGAACAGCAGCAGAGCAGAAAGGACCGCGGCCGCGGGCACATAGCGCCTTTTCCGGCGCCGGACCTGCGCCGGGTCGCGCGGCCGATCGGCCACGCCGGCTTTGATATCGGCCAGCTCGCGCGGGTGCTCGTTCAGCATCTCGCGCTCGCTCATCCGGCCGGTGAACATGCTCTTGTTGAAGTGGCGCACGTGCACGTGATACATGTGCCAGATGATGATGGCCAGCACGGCCAGCAGAGCTTCGCCCCCGTGGGCGGTCTTGGCCGCCGGGATAGCTTGACCCGGCAACCAACGCGTGGCGGCAATCGGGTTCCAGAGCACGAAGCCGGTGATGATCATGATCACCGTGCCCCAGACAAGCGCCCAATACTCGAACTTCTCGCCAAAGTTGTAGCGCCCGGCCTGCGGCGGTTCTCTGCGCAGACCCAGGTTGTAGCGGACGGCGTAGACGGCCTCCCGGACGTCGGCCAGGCCCGGCAGCATGGTCAAGCGCACCCGGCTGACGAAGACACGATAACCGACTGAAGCCAGGTGGAAGACGGTTGCCAGCATCAGGGCGGTGGCCGCCACGCGGTGGACGACGCGCACAAACTGGATGCCGCCCATCAGGCCGATCGCCGTCTCGGCCCAGCCGGCGCCGGAGTATTTTTGCGGCAGGCCGGTCAGCGCCAGGACCACGAAGGACGTCAGCACCACCGCGTGCTCGATCCGCTGGCTCAGGGCGAAGCGAAGGTAAGTGCGCTGAGGGGGCGAGGTCTTCGCCATTACTTGCCTCCCTTTCGGCGCGCCGCCTGCCGGCGCCGGATGAGTTGGCGGCCGATATCGCTTGCGACGTAGACGCTCATCCCGGCCACGGTAACTGGCACGAACATTCGGTAGAACAAGCCCACGTAGTACACCAGCGGGTTGTGTTCCGGCGACGGCGTATAGTGGCTCAGCCAGGCGCCTGAGAAGTTTTGGCTGGCGTTCGGGTGGCACTTCTGGCAGGTGGCCAACAGGTTCTCTTTGATCACGGCCGACTCTGCACTGTCGACCGGCTGGATGTTGTGGATGCCATGGCAGTCAATGCACAGCGGCGTGTTCGGCAGCTGATCTGGCGTCTGCCGCGCAAACAGCGTTGTGGTCGTGCCGTGAAAATCGGCGACGTAGGTGGTCAGCACGTCCGTGTTCAGGCTGTAAGGCGCCATGCGCTCGGGATCGGCGTGACAGCGCGCGCACAACTGCGGCGAGCGGGCCAAGAACTGCGCCGTGGTTGGATCCTGGATAGTGTGGACGCCGTGGCAATCAATGCACAGGGGCGAGTCGGCGTGCTCGTCGGTATAGACCGGCGCGCCGTGGGCGCTCAGCCGGTATTCCTGCTCGATGCCGCTATGGCAGCGGCCGCAGGTGACGGGGATCCGCGCGCGCGGCTCGACCTTCACCTGATAGTGCGGGTTGTGGCAGTCGGCGCACACGGCCGCGTCTTCGTTCCCCTCCGCCCGCAGTTCGGCGTGGATGCTGTCCATTTGGCGGGCCGCTTCGCCCTCGTGGCACTCCTGGCAGATCTGGGAATTAGCCGCGGTCACCTGTCGCAAGCTTTGAGCTTCGAGCGGCCGGTGCGGGTAGGCCGTAATATCGGTGTGGCAGTCGCGGCAGACGACTGCCTCCGCGCCGTGCACCGATGACGCAAATTGGGCCGCGTCCAGGGTCACGTACAGCGTCTCGCCGTTGGCGAGCATCATGGTCTGGTCGGGCTGGGTGTGGCACTCCAGGCATGCCTGATTCGACTCGATGGGCACTTCCTCGGCGATGCCTTCTTCAGTGGGCGTCGCTGCCTGGGGGGGTGCAGCGGCCTGGGCTGGGCTCTGCGCGCTCATGCTCCACAGCAGAACAGCCAATAGACCGCCGGCGGCCAAAATGCCGGGTCCCAGCGGGTGACCCCCGCGCTTCAACGGTTCTCGCATGGGCAATCGTATCCTCCTGGCTGCCGCGACGGGTCAAACCGGGCCGGCTGTCCGCGCCGGCCCAGGCTGGTGCTATGCGCCACTATCCGAAACAACCCGGATTCTCGGCTCTCCCGAGTACCGGTTGGAGCGTCTAACCCAAGAATCGGCTTGCGGATATGGTATGCTTATCTGTGCACGGCCGAAGTGCTGAATGTCACGATTCTGCCGGATGTTACGACCCAATCCTGGGCATATTCGTCATGAATGGAAGATGACGAAAATTACTCCCAATTGGCCCCGATCCGGCTAGAATAGGCCCTCAGGATGCGGGAAAAGGCTCGTCAGGGATTGTGGTCTGCTCGGGCACGGGTGACCTGGCCCGCGCTGGCCGCGCTTTTCCGGCGCTGGGGTTGCCGCCTGGGGCTGGTCATGCTGGCGAGCCTGGCCGGGCTGGCGAGCCTGGGAACAGGACCAGCTGCGGCACAAGCACAGCCGGCCCTAGGCTTGGCCTCTTTGCGCATCTCCCTCTGGCCCGAGTTCGACCAGCCTGGGACACTGGTCATTCTTGACGCCAGCCTGCCGGGAGGCACCACCCTGCCGCGGGATATTGCCCTGCGCATGCCCGCGGCCGCTGGCGCGCCGCATGCCGTAGCCGTGCTGGGGACTGGTGGCAATTTGCTCGCCGCGGACTATGCCACTAATCCGGCCGGCGAAGATATAATTGTCACGATCTCAAGCGATTCGTTGAGTTTTCGCCTTGAGTACTATGACCCGGCCCTGCGCGTTCAGGGCGAGGCGCGAGAGTACACCTTTCGCTGGACCAGCGACTATGCCGTTGCGGCAGCCGCGGTGCGGGTTCAGGAACCTTTTGGCGCGCGAGATTTCTCGGCGCAGCCAGTGCTGGCTGAGGCCGGCGCTGGCGAGTATGGCTTGAACTATTGGGAAGGCAGCTTGGGAGCGCTCGCTCCGGGCCAGGCGCTTTCGGTCGCGATCACCTACGCCAAGAGCGACGACACCCTGTCTGCTGAGGCGGTGGGGGCCGCGCCGGTGGCGACTGGCCCGGCGGCGCCAGCCGCTGCCAGCATCGCGGCGCGGACCAATTGGCCAATCGTGATCGCGGCGGCCGCGCTGGGGATAACGCTCTTTGGCGCGGGCGCCCTGCTATTCGCCCATTCCGGCCGGCCCGTTCGCGCGGCTCGCGGCCGTCGCGCCGGCCGGCGTAGGCCGCGGGGGGTTCGCTCGCAGAGCGCCGGCTCCACGGCCGGATCAGCTGGGCGGCGGCCGCTGGCGAGCACGGCGCTCCAAGCCCGGACCCCGAACCCGGAACGTGAGGGCCAGCCGGTCCGGTTGTCCGGGGCTGCTTTTTGCGCCCAATGCGGCCAACCGCTTCAGCCGGGCGACCGGTTTTGCCGGCAATGCGGCGCGGCCGCGCGCGCGTAGTCCTGTTTAGAGGGAGATGAGGGTATGGCTGAGACGACAGTTGGTTCCCAGGCGTTTGCGCCGCGCTCGGGTGGACGTGCCAAGTTCCTGGTCGGAGGGCTGCTCATTATCGCCGCCATTGTTTACCTGGTTGTGACCAGCTTGAGCAGCACGGCTCAGTATTTCTACACTGTGGACGAAATCCAGGCCAAGGGCGCGTCGCTGGTTGGCAAGAACCTTCGTGCTTCGGGCGCCGTGCTGGGCGACACCATCACCTATGATGCCAAGACGCTGACCATCACCTTCGACGTCGTCCACGTTTCCAACGACGCGGCCGATGTGGAAGCCGCGGGTGGCCTGGCCGCCGCGCTGCACAACGCCGCCAGCGATCCAAACGCCACGCGCATGACAGTCGTGTACGTGGGTCCCAAACCCGACCTGCTGCAGAACGAAGCCCAGGCCATCGTCACGGGCAAGCTGGGCGAAGACGGCGTCTTCTATGCCGATGAGCTGCTGCTGAAGTGCCCGACGCGCTACGAAGAGGCGGTGCCCGCGCAGGCTGAAGGCTGAGCGATGCTCGCTAACCTGGGCTATTTTGCATTGGTGATCGCGCTCGCCGCCGCGGTGTACGCCGCGGTCATGGCAGGCCTGGCAGCTGATCGGCACAAGCCGGCTTGGCTGGCCAGCGCCCGCCACGCGGCGCTGCTCACCTGGCCGCTGACGACGCTGGCCTGCCTGGCTCTGATCGCGCTCCTGCTGACCGATCAGTATCAGCTTGAGTACGTTCACAGCGTCACCAGCCGGGCCATGCCGCTTTATCTCAAGGTCACCGCCCTTTGGGGCGGCCAGGCCGGCAGCCTGCTGTTTTGGAGCTGGCTGATGTCCACCTTTACGGGCGCGGCGCTGCTGCGCAAGTGGGACCGCGACCGGGCCTTCATGCCCTTTGTCATCGTCGTCATGATGATCACCCTGGGCTTCTTCATCGGCCTGGTGGTCTTCTTCGAGAACCCCTTTGTGCGCCTGTGGCAGGTTGCCAACGGCGAAGTGGTGGGCTCGATGCTGGCCCCGGCCGGCGGGCTGGCCCTGCTTCCCGCTGATGGGCGCGGCCTAAACCCCCTTCTGCGCCACCCCGGGATGATCGTTCACCCGCCGATGCTCTACATCGGCTTTGTCAGCTTTGTTGTGCCCTACGCCTTTGCCATGGCGGCTCTGATCACCCGGCGGGCCGACGACGAGTGGATCCGCACCACGCGGCGCTGGACGCTGGTGGGCTGGCTGTTCCTCTCCCTGGGTCTGATCATGGGCGGGCGCTGGGCCTACGACGTGCTGGGCTGGGGCGGCTACTGGGGTTGGGACCCTGTGGAAAACGCGGCCTTCTTGCCCTGGCTGACCGCCACTGCCTTCCTGCACTCGGTGATGATCCAAGAAAAGCGCGGCATGTTGAAAAAGTGGAACATGGTGCTGATCATCCTGACCTACGCGCTGGTGATCTTCGGCACCTTCCTGACGCGCTCGGGCGTGCTCTCGTCGGTGCATGCCTTCGCCCAGAGCGCCATTGGGCCCAGCTTCTTTGCCTTCATCGCGCTGACCTTTGTCGCCTCCATGTATCTGCTCTTCCGTGAGTGGGATCATCTGCGCGGCGAGCGCCAGCTCGACAGTCTGCTGTCGCGCGAGACCGCCTTCCTGCTCAACAACCTGCTGTTCTTGGGCATTGCGGCCGTGGTCTTTTGGGGCACCGTCTTCCCGATGATCTCGGAGTTGGCCACCGGGCAGACGATCACGGTTGGTCCGCCGTTCTACAACCAGGCCACGGGTCCCCTGTTTGCCGCGCTGGTGTTCTTGATGGGAGTGGCCCCGCTCGTCGCCTGGCGCCAGGCCTCGGCGCGGCAGCTTGGCCGGCTTCTGCGAGTGCCCTTTGTGGGCGCGCTGCTGGTGGTGGCTGGGCTGATGCTGGCGGGTATCCGCAATTGGGGGGCGCTGTTGGGTTTCGGCATCTCCGCCTTCGTAGCCCTGACGACCCTGTTCGAGTTCTGGCGCGGCACCCGGGCGCGCATGCGCGCCACGGGCGAGAAGCCGCTGGCGGCTTTCGTGACCTTGATCGGCCGCAACCGCCGGCGCTATGGCGGCTACACCATCCACCTGGCCGTCGTCATCATGACCATCGGTATCGTGGGATCGAACTTCTTTCAGATCGAGACCCAGGGCCAGCTCAAGCCGGGCGAGCAACTCACCCTCGGTCGGTACGTGGTGACGTTCGACGGGCTGGACGAGTTCTTCACCGAGGACGGCCGCCAGGTGGCCCGGGCTACGGTCAGCGTCTACCGCGATGGCCGCTTCATCAGCCAGCTTCACCCACGCCGCGACTTCTACGTTGACTCGGGCCAGCCCATGACCATCCCCGGCGTGCGCAGCACGATCGAAGATGACGTCTACGTGCTGTTGGTCACCTGGGAGCCGCTGGCGGCCAATGGCGCGACCTTCAAGATCTACGTCAACCCGCTGGTGAACTGGGTCTGGGCCGGCGGCGGGGTCTTCATCCTGGGGACCCTGGTGGCGGCCTGGCCTGACGCCGCCGAAGCTCGGCGGCGGCTCGCCGCGGCCGTGGCGGCGGCGCCGGCGCGCCTCTGAGCAGCACGATGCGCAAGGGCTTTGTGCTGGTCTCGGCCCTGCTCGTGGTTTGGCTGGCGGCACGCGCGGCGCCGGCCGCCGCCCAGGGCGCCACGCCGCCCGGTCCGGTGACGGACGACGACGTCAACCGGGTCGCCAAGCTGCTATATTGTCCGGTTTGCGAGAACATCCCGCTGGACGTGTGCCCGACGCAAGCCTGCATCCAATGGCGCGCCACGATCCGCGAAAAGCTGGAAGCTGGCTGGACCGAGCAGCAGATCCTGGATTATTTCGTGACGCAGTACGGTGAGCGGGTCCTGGCTCGCCCCTCGACACGCGGCATCAACATCCTGGTCTGGATCATCCCGCCCGTGGTGTTGGCGGCCGGAGCCTTCTTCTTGTGGCGTTACCTGAAGAGCATGGCGCCGGCCAAATCAGGCGCGGCCCTTGCAGTTCCGGCCAACGAGCCGCCGACCGACGAGTACACCCGGCGGCTCGAGCAGGAGCTCAAGCGGCGGTTCTAGGTGCGAACACTCGGGGCAAGGACGCTTTATGACGACGCAGACGAATGACATCTCGCGCGAACGGGCACTTGGCCCCTCCAGCGCCGGCGAAGCAGTGGCCCCACGCCGCCGCCCGGCCTGGTGGCAGATTGCGGTCTTCGTTTTGGTGCTGGCGCTGTTGGGCCTGGTCGCTTTTCAAATGCGGCGCAATGGGCCGCTGGCTGCCGGGCAGGTCGGGCAGGGTGAGCTGGCGCCTGATTTCGAGCTGCAGGCGTTTGACGGCGGCTTGATCAAGCTATCTGACCTGCGTGGCCAGGTCGTGGTCGTCAACTTCTGGGCCTCGTGGTGCAAACCTTGCGAGGAAGAGGCTGACGAGCTGGAGAATGCCTGGCGCCACTATCAGGGCCAGGGCGTGGTCTTCCTGGGTGTGGACTACGTCGATACGGAGACTGAAGCGCGCGCCTATCTGCGGCGGTTCAACATTTCTTATCCGAACGGTCCCGACCTTGGAACGGCGATCTCCCACCGCTACCGGATCCGGGGCGTGCCCGAAACGTTTGTGGTAGACCAGGAGGGTATCCTGCGCGCCCTGTTTGTCGGGCCGACTACCCGCGCGGCGCTCCAGGCGGAGATTGAACCGCTGCTGGGTGACTGAGGCAAGAAGCGATGGACATTGGTTCGATTTTGCTGGGCCTGGCGCTCTTTCTAATCGTGGCTTTCATCGTGGCCCGGCCCCTCATCCAGGGCGACCGGTACCGCGAGCGCCAGCCCGGCCCGGCCGATCAACTCCTGGCGGAGCGCGAGCGTGTCTTCGCGCAATTGCGCGACCTGGATTTCGACCACGACACCGGCAAGCTCCGCGACGAGGACTACGCCGCCCAGCGCGCCCGGCTGGTGGCGCGGGGCGTGGAGGTCCTCAAGCAGCTCGACGTGCTGGCGGCCAGCCTGGCCCCGG
>JADLEU010000003.1 GCA_020845955.1 Anaerolineales bacterium | reverse complement strand
GGCAGGGCAAGATCTTCGACGCCCAAGGGCAGACCGGCGACAACGTCTTTACCAACGACGGCCTGCCGCTGGCCCGCCTGTTCTTCCCCTTCTATCGCGGCGGCGTCCCTGAGGGTCCCGGCCGGTCGCGCGCCCTGCAACTTCGCGCCTGGCTTGGCCGCCCACACGCGGGTAACGCAAGCGTTTGGCCGCTGGCCGAAAGCACGAGGCATGACAGTGGTGTCATTGCGCGCCATCGGCTAGAATGCTGGTGGTTGGCGCAAGAGCCAGGCGCCGAAGGAGCAAAGGCAACGGGGCTTCCGCCCTCCGCTTCGCTTCGGGCAACAGCCCCGCGCCTGATGCCGGCCGTTAGGCAGACCGAAAGCAGGTCCGGGCCGCTGGCAACCTGCCTCACAGGAGGCGAACCGCCGATGACTATTCCGCTGCAGCTTCGAGTCGCGGCCGTCCTACTCTGGATATCAGGGGTCGGCTTCGGTATCTTCTGCATTCCAGCGATACGGAATCTACTCACCAGCCGGGGCATTCCCCACGTCATGGGCTTCCCCGCGTACGGCAAAGGGCCATTCGAGAGGGTCGGCCTCCCGGCCACCGTCCCCTTGTTGGCCGCCTTTCTCCTCGTCTGCATTCTTTAAGTACTGGCGGGCTACCTGCTTTGGGGCGGGCACAAATCGCGAGCTATCCTCGCCCTGGCGCTCCTTCTCTCTGGCGCGCTCTTCTGGCGGGGATTCGCGCTGCCCTTCGGACCGCTCTTCGCCCTGGCGCGGACCGTGCTCATCAGCCTTGGCTGGCAGAGTCTGAGTTAGGCGCCCCACGGTCCTGGCGCTCTCGAACCTGTATGCCAAAGCCTATGCCTGGTCTGCCGAAGGCTTGCTGGAGCCGGCCTGGCCAGCCCGGCGTCTATCCCGGCATTCGAGCATATCCTTGGGCTGGCCAGGCGGCTCAGCTCGAGGCCGTTAGGCGTCTTGCGACATCCGGCAGTCATGATTCGCCGGGCCGGACGATTTCAACTCCCGGCGGTCTCAACGATGCTCAGTACGCGAGTTATCCCATGTTGTAGCCAATTGGAGGAGCGCGATGCGGACACTTATCACCGAGTTCATCAGTCTCGACGGCGTCGTCCAGGCGCCCGGCGGTCCCAACGAGGACACGGACGGCGGGTTCCGCCATGGCGGTTGGTCGATGAAGTACTTCGACCCTGAGGTGATGGGCCGAACGTTCTACGACCTCGCCCAGAGGAGCGAGGCTCTGCTGCAGGGCAGGAGAACGCATCAGGTCTCAGCGGCGGCGTGGCCGCAACGATCCGGAGACGGGTTCTCCGAATGGATCAACGGGGTGCAGAAGTACGTCGTTTCCGACACGCTTACCGAAGCCGACCTCACTTGGAAGCCTACAACCATCATCCGCGGCACAGACTTGGTCACAACGGTCTCTCGGTTGCGTGAGGCGCCAGGTGGATACATCTACGTGTACGGCAGCGCAACGATGGTCCGGGCCCTCCTCGGTGCTGACCTCGTCGATGAGCTTCTCCTCACGATTGAGCCCATCGTGCTCGGGGGTGGCAAGACCATATTCCCGCAGAATGGCGAGTCGCTGACGTTCGAGCTAGTTTCCACGGAGAAAGCAAGCACCGGCGCGCAGGTATGTCGCTACCGGCGCAAACCCTGACGAACTCGCGGCCAATACGCGCACAGAGGCTTGGCGCGTCTTCCTCAAGACCGACCACCCAACCGGTGTGCCGCAAGCCGCAACGTCTCAGTCATCAACAAATCTCAAGAGCCGCGGGCGTGCGGCGTGAGGAAAGGAAGTGATATGGCTAAGCTCGTGTTCGGAATGAACCAGTCCCTGGACGGCTACGTCGACCATCTGGCGTTTTCGCCAAGCCCCACGCTCTTCCGACACTTCATCGAGGAGGCTCAGGGGCAGGCGGGCAGTGTCTACGGTCGCCAAATGTATGAGATCATGCGGTACTGGGACGACGATCAGCCTGAATGGAATGCGGACGAACGCGCCTTCGCGGCGGCGTGGCTGACCCAGCCGAAATGGGTCGTCTCGCGCTCGTTGAAGTCGGTCGGCCCCAACGCCAGGCTGCCTGGATTGCTCCCGCCCGCACGGTCACCAGCCCAGGCCGGCTCAACCACGCGGTATACTAGGCGCCTTACAGGATGCCGCCGTGCCAGCTCTGAACTACCCACCCACTCCAACGGTCGACCAGGTTGACGACTATCATGGCACCCGCGTCGCCGACCCTTATCGCTGGCTCGAAGACGCCGACTCGCCTGAGACTTTGGCCTGGGTGCAGGCCCAAAACGCGTTAACCGCCGCTTATCTCAGCACCGTTCCGGCTCGCGAGCGCCTGCGCCAGCGCCTGACCGCGCTGTGGGACTACGCCCGCGCCTAGGCGCCGCTGCGGCGCGGCGGCCGCTATTTCCAGCTCCGCAACACCGGGCTGCAGAACCACAATGTGCTCTATACCCTCGAGGCGCTGGACGGCGAGGCGCGGGTCTTGCTTGACCCCAACACGCTCTCGGCCGACGGCGCAATTTCGCTGGAAAGTTGGGCGGTGAGCGAGGACGGCCGCTGGCTGGCCTACGCCACCAGCGACAGCGGCTCAGACTGGCGCATCTGGCGCATCCGCGACGTGAGTACCGGCCAGGACCTGCCCGACTGTCTGGAGTGGAGCAAGTTCAGCGACGCGGCTTGGCGGCACGACGGGTCCGGGTTCTATTATGGACGCTATGCGCCGCCCGCGCCCGGGGAGACCTACGCCGGTGTCAATGAATACCAGCAGCTCTTCTTTCACCGCCAGGGCGATCCGCAGAGCGCCGACACCCTCGTCTATGAGCGCCGCGACCACAAAGATTGGGGCTTTCACGCCGTCGTCAGCGATGATGACCGCTACCTGGTGCTGCACGTCACCCAGGGTACTGACCGGCGCAACCGGCTGTTCTACCAAGACCTGGCCGCTGGCGGCCCCGTCGTCGAGCTGGTCTCCGAGCTGGAGGCCGGTTATCACTTCATCGGCAACGACGGGCCGCGCTTCTACCTGCGCACCACCCGCGAGGCGCCGCGCGGCCGCATCGTCGCCGTCGACCTCGACCAGCCGGCGCGCGAGCACTGGCAGACGCTGGTCCCTGAGCAAGCCGACACCCTCGAGGAGGTCCTCCTGGCCGGCGAAAGCTTCGTCGCCCTGTACCTGCACGATGCTCATCACCAATTGCGGCGCTTCGCGCTCGACGGCGCCCCGGCCGGCGGGATCGAACTGCCGACCTTGGGATCGGTCAGCGTCAACTATGTCTGCAGCCTCAGCGGCCGCCGGTCCGAAACAGAGCTGTTCTACGTCTTCCACTCCTTCGTCCACCCGGCCACGGTCTACCGCCAGGACCTGGCCACCGGCGCCAGCCAGATCTTATTTGCGCCGCCGCTTGACTTCGACTTTTCGCCATACGTCACCCGCCAGGTGTTCGCCACGAGCCGCGACGGCACCCAGGTGCCCATGTTCCTGGTGCACCGGCGCGACCTCAAGGTCGACGGGCGCAATCCGACCCTGCTGTATGGTTATGGCGGCTTCAACCTGGCCCAGACCCCGGCGTTTCAAGTCGGGCGATTGGCCTGGCTGGAGCTCGGCGGCGTGCTGGCGGTGGCCGGGCTGCGCGGCGGCGGCGAATACGGCGAGGAGTGGCACCAGGCCGGCGCGCTGCTGCGCAAGCAGAACACCTTTGACGACTTCATCGCCTGCGCTGAGCACCTGATTGCCGTGGGCCTCACCACGCCGGCGCGACTGGCCATCGAAGGCCGCTCCAACGGCGGCCTGCTGGTGGGCGCCTGCCTGACCCAGCGCCCAGATTTGTACGGCGCGGCGGTAGCGCACGTGGGCGTGATGGACATGCTGCGCTTTCACCGCTTTACTATCGGCTGGGCCTGGGTCAGCGACTATGGCTCGGCCGACGATCCCGCGCAGTTCCAGGCGCTCTACCGCTACTCGCCGCTGCACAATCTCAAGCCCGGCACGGCCTACCCCGCCACCCTAATCACCACCGCCGACCACGACGACCGGGTCGTGCCCGGCCATTCGTTCAAGTTCGCCGCGGCGCTGCAGGCGGCCCAGGGGGGCGAAGCGCCGGTGCTCATCCGCATCCAGGCCGCGGCCGGGCACGGCGGCGCCGGTAAGCCCACCCGCATCGCCATCGATGAGCAGGCCGACGTGTATGCCTTCCT
>JADLEU010000002.1 GCA_020845955.1 Anaerolineales bacterium | reverse complement strand
GGGCGCGCTCGTACCGGGGGTTAAGCTCCAGCGCGGCTTGATAGCACTCAACAGCCCGCGCCCACGGTCCCAAATGCTCGTAGACGCGCCCGAGGTTGAAATGCGCAAACTCACGATTCTCGTATCTGGCAGCAGCTAAGCCCTTTTCGAACCAGGGGACGGCTTCGCGCCATTGGTCCAGCTCGATGAGGTAGACGCCAATATCGTTATAGGGGTTGCCAAAGGTTGGATCGAGGTTGATCGCCTGGCGGCAGGCGTCGATCGCCTCGGGATAACGGCGCAGCAGGCCGTAGACCCAACCCAGAAAGGTGTACGCTTCGGCCGTCGGGTAGTGCGCCAGCGACTCTTTGTAGAGCCGGATGGCGTCGGCCAGGGAACCGCGCTGTTGGAGTTGGTACGCGCGCCGGAACAGGTGCCGGGCCGCGCGCGCCGCGGCGGTGTCATCGTCGAGCATACCTGCAATTTACCACAGCTCCGCCGATGCCAAGAAGGGTTTTGCCGGTGGGCTCAGCATGCAGCATCGCGTGATCTCACCTTTTCCACCCGATCTGAACGGCATCAGCTAGACTGCCTGGAATGTGGTGCGCGGTCTGGCGCACGCGGTGCTGGGGCGCGCCCAGCGACCGGCGCTCCCGATAGCAACTATCACACCGCACGCCAACTGCCCGAGCCGTGCGCCAGTGGGCTGGGGGCGCTGGACGGTGCCGTCTGGAACCCGCAGTGTGCAGCGGCCGCGCGGCACTACCTGGAACTGCCGCGGCGCAACGGCGTGGGCTGGGTGTTTGTCTATCACCCGGACTACACTCCACTGCTGGAATGGACCGGCTGGCAGTTTGGGTTTCACATTGGCCAAATGACAGCCTGGACCCATCCGGCCGCGCTCGGGCTGTGGCTGGCTGAGCGCTGGCTCTCGGGGCGGCGGGTCGCGCCGCTCCTTTGGGGACCCGCGCCAGTTGTCCCCAGCGGGTCTGTGCTGCGTGCCGCCGTGGCGCTGTCGGTGTCGTCCGCAATTGGTCAGAGGGTGCCCTTGGGCGTGCTGGCGCGTCTGGCGCTGCTGGCGGCCTGGTACGTGCTGTGCATCCATGCCGCGCTGCTGGCGGCCGCTGTCGGACGGTTGGCCGCGCTGCCCGCCGCGGAGGCGCTGGTGGCGGTTGGGCAGGCTGTGGCACAAGATAATGGATGGCTGCGCGCCCTGAAACTACCCTGGCCGCCAGTGCTGGAGGCAGCGACTCCTGGGGCCAGCGTGGTGCTGTTGGCGGCGGCCGAAACGGGCGTGTGGGGCGGCGCGGCGGCCGCGGCCTTGGGCCGGGCGATCGGCTGAACGGTGTGGCGGCGCCGGCGGCTGGCTGGCCCGGCCGAGATGGTCTGGGGACTGGCCGTGGCGGGCATGGTGGTGTTCGGGCTGCTAAGTCACTATAAGTGGACGCTGCCCGCGCCGCGGGCGATGTTCGTGACGGCCGCCGGGTTGTGGGCCGGCGCCGCCCGGCCGCACTCGTCAGGCGGCGGAGGTGAAGCCGTGCCGGCTGAGGTAATGCTCGACGCGCGAGGTGAAGCGCTGGGCCGCCTCGAGCTCCACCCGGACGTAGTCGGCGTTGACGGCCGAGTTTAGGTTGTAGTCGCTCATGTGGCGCCGCTCCATTGCTTCTTCATAGTCGCGCATGTAGCTGGCCTCAATTGTGCCAGGAATGACATACTTCTCGCGGAAGAGGGCCATCACGACCGGATGCTTGCTGCGCTGGAGGCCCTGGGTGGCCAGGATGGCATTGGCGGCGTAGAAGATGGCGTAATAGGCACGATTGGCAACGACCAGGTAGTCGCGGCCCTGGTTGAACTCGGACTCGGCCGTGCGAAGCGCCTGCCAGGCGTTGGCCAGGTAGGCCGTTACCTCCGGGCGGTGATCGGGCGGATGGCTGTCGGCCTCGGCGCGGGACGCCACCAGGGCCTCGGGTAGGCGCGGCGAGCGCAGCATGAGCATGCCGTCGCGCTGGGCGTTCTGCCAAAAGGCGGCCCGCCGTTGCGCAAAATCAGACCAGCGCTCGCGGCGGAAGAGCAGGGTGTTGAGCAGCACGTTGTGCTCGATGCCGAGCGCGGACGTAAGCGTGCTCCGACGCCGGTCCAACTCCCGCGGCTCGTCTTCGGTGACGACTAGAAAATCGATGTCGGCGTCCGGCATGTCGTCGCCGCGCGCCCTGGAGCCAAAGAGGACCAGGAGCAGCAGTCGGCCGTCGACATCACGGCGCAGAGCTTCGACAAAGGCTTCGATAGCGCGGCGTTCGTTGGGCTTAAGACGCGAGAGATTTGGGGCCTGCATGGATTGATCGCCGCGCAGAGTATAGAACGAGAGGAACAAAAGGGCAAAGTCTTCCATGAGTTTGTCGATGGCAAAGCCCAGGTCCAGCAGGCCCGCGGCCCCGCTACGCCTGGCTAGCAAGCTGATCAGGCTGCTGCGTTGGTGCTATACAATGCCCTTGGCCGGCGCCCAGGTCTTGAATGTCGTCCAGGCGCGTGTTTCCGGCCTCATCCTTGGCGCCAAGGGCCGCGG
>JADLEU010000001.1 GCA_020845955.1 Anaerolineales bacterium | reverse complement strand
TGAGCAGCCGGGCTGTCAATGCTGGAGGCGTGTAATAGATCCCCAGTCGGGCGCGGTGGTCTCTGGGCAGCAAGGCTGTGTAGAATTCGCCCAAGACATAACTGGAGAATATCGAGTCATTGGCCGCGGCCAACGATCCAACTTCCTCTGCTAGTTGACTCAGCGCATTACCCGATGATAGGGGAGGATATGCCAACGGAGGCTTCCGCAGGGGCCAGCTCGTATCCGGATTGGTAACGGATGACCAGTATCTCTCTATGGCCTGAAGTGTCGCCTGGCAGGCCAGCATGTGCGCCTGAGTGGTTGCGTGCCCTTGCGCACAGGCGCGCGCACTTGCCACGAGGTCGCGAGCAGCAGTCAAGGAGTCGTCACGTGCTCCGTCCTCATGGGGCGACACGCACTCGATCGTCTGCACGGCAGTGTGGACGGCCATGCTGGTTATTGTACCCTGGGTGCGCTATCGGACTTGCGGCTGAGTGCCACCACGCTTGTGGCCGTTGTGTTTTCGGGCGCCGTTGGGGCGGGGGGCGGCGGGCGCGCAGCGCATCGCGGCCGCCGCCGCAGCGGCCGGGCCAGCTTCGGGTGTGAGCGCCTCGGTCTCGGCGCGCAGCCGCGCGCGCAGGCGGTCGATGGGCTGCCAGGCGCCGGCTTCGTCCTCGTAGTACCAATGCTCCCAGCCGTTGCAGGGCGCGTTCTGGATCGCGCGGCCCACGGCGTGGATCGAGCCGGTCGTGCCGTTGTGGCGCACGTGGCCGTTGGCCAGCACGGTGGCTGACAGATCGGGCTGCTGCCGAAAGCGCAGCTCCTGGCCGGGGACCAGCAGACCGGCCTCCAGCAGGGCGCCAAACGGGATGCGCGGCTCGCGCGCCTGCTGGTCGAAGGCATAGACCTCGTCGGAGAACATGCTCGCCTGCACCTCGCGGAGGCGGGCCTGGGCCAGCCGCACGTAGCGCGGCTCGCGTTCGATGCCAATCCAATGCCGGTGCAGCGACTTGGCGACGGCGCCCGTCGTGCCCGTGCCGAAGAACGGATCGAGCACCACGTCGCCCGGCCGGCTGCTGGCCAGGAGGACGCGATAGAGCAGGGCCTCGGGCTTTTGAGTGGGGTGGGCCTTGACGCCGTTGAGCTTTAGGCGCTCTTTGCCGGTGCACAGCGCCAGGTGCCAGTCACTGCGCATCTGCAGGTCGTCGTTGAGGGCCTTCATGCTTTTGTAGTTGAAGGTGTAGCGCTCGCCGCGCAGCTTCTGGGCCCAGATGAGGGTCTCGTGCGCATTGGTGAAACGCTTGCCGCGGAAGTTCGGCATAGGGTTGAGCTTGACCCACGCGAGATCGTTAAGCAGCCAATAGTCCAGGTCTTGCAGCGCCGTGCCGATGCGATAGATGTTGTGATACGACCCGATCACCCAAATCGCGCCCGCGTTCTTCAGCACGCGCCGGCAGGCGCCCAGCCAGGCGCGGGTGAAGCCGTCATACTCCGCGAAGCTGGTGAACTTGTCCCAGGCGTCGTCCACGGCGTCGACCTTGGTCATGTTCGGCCGGTACAGGTCGGCCTGGAGCTGCAGGTTGTAGGGTGGGTCGGCGAAGATCAGGTCCACAGACTGCTCGGGCAGGCGCGCGAGCACCTCGAGGCAGTCACCCTGGATGACCTGGTCGAGCGGGAGAGAAGGGGGAGTGGACATGGTCTTGGTGTCAACAAGCGCGCGCCGGGTCGACCGGCGGGGAGTCCCAAGATTGTATCCGAGCGCGACTCGCGGGCGCAAGTGAATCATATGTTCTGATTTTCGGCAATTGACCCGGAGCGGTATAATTTCGCCCGGATCACAGCCCAATGACCAACCAGACTGCCACGCTGCCCAAGACCGAAGTTCACTGCGCCCAATGCGGGGGGCTGCTGCGCCCCGACGAGGGCCAACTCTTCCTCATCTGCCCCTACTGCGCCTCGTCGGTCTATCTCGACAAGAGCAAGGTCGTCTTTCATTGGTCGTTGGCCTGCACCGTGACGCCGGAGGCGGCCGCGGCCAACTTGCGACGCTGGATGGCCGGCAATCAGACGGTGAAGGATCTCGATCGCAAGGCGCGGGTGACGTCCTCGACCTTTGAGTATTTCCCGGTCTGGTACTGCAAGGTCCTCACCGGAAGCCAGGAGCGCATCTTCCTGGAGCCGGCCGCGGCCATTTCGATCAGCGAGATCAAGTCCCTCTCCATCCCGGCCGGCGATCTGCAGAAGTACGACCCGGCCCTCGACGGCCAGGCGGTTGTGCCCAGCGTGCCGTTCCCGGCCATGCAGGCATGGCTCGAGGGTCGCGGGGTGCCAGCCGAGCAGGTGCGCGAGGCGGCCCTGGTGCACCTGCCGGTGTACCTGTTCAAGTACGAGTTCAACGGCCGCGCCTACACGGCCCTGGTCGAGGGCGCTTCGGGCAAGGTCTTCGCCAACCTCTTCCCCGCCAAGGCCGAGGCGCCCTACTTACTCGTGGCGGCTTTTTCGACACTGGGCTACCTGGTGCTGAGCGCTTTTCCCCTCATCGGCTACGCGCTGGACCCTGAGCTGGGGCTGTTCCTGGGCCTGGGCGCCTGCCTGCTGGGTGGGACCGCCTTTGCCCTCCCGGTCTTTGCGCTCGCGGCCTGGGTCTCGGCCAAAATATGAGACACGCCCATGGCTGACGTCATCACCGGTCTGGCTTGCCCCAACTGCGCCGGGCGGCTCTCCATCCGCGAGGGCCAGCGCATCGTCAAGTGCCCCTATTGCGATGCGCGTTCGCTGGTGCGCGGCGAGCGCGGCATCGCCCGCTACCAGGTAGCGCGCCGCGCCGACCGCGAGCGGGCGCTGCAGGCGGTGCGCGGTTTCTGGAACGGGCTGAACCGCGCCATCGACCTGCCGCGCCGCGCCGAGGTGACCGAGCTGTTCCTGGTGTATCTGCCCTACTGGCGCGCGCAGGCCATGCTCGCCGGCTGGATCTTTGGCCAGAAGCGCGTCCGCACCCGCGACAGCACGCGCTGGGAACCGCGCGAAGTCCAGCTCATGGAGAACGTCGACTGGACCGGCGCGGCCGCCGACGTGGCCGAGTTCGGCGTGGACAGCATCGCTCTGGCGGGCGTCGAGTACACGGCCTACTCGCCCGAGGCGCTGCACGCCGAGGGCATGGTCTTCGAGCCCACCGGATCGCAGACCGACGCGCGCGACACCGCCAGCCAGGACTGGGACAAGCAGGCCCGCCGCAAGGTCGGCCTGGAGCGCATCGCGCAAATGATCATGCGCTTTCTGCGGCGGACGCTTGCCCTCGTATATTACCCGCTCTGGGTAGCGCGCTACTCCTACCGGCAGCGGGCCTATCAGGTGGTGGTGGATGGGTCCACCGGTCGTGTGCTGTATGGCAAGGCCCCGGGCAACATATTCTATCGCGCGCTGATGCTGCTGGGCGGCACGGCGCTGGGCAGCTTTGTGCTGGTGGACGGGCTGGCGCTGGCCGTCGTGCTGGCGGGCCGCAGCGACGACGGCGATTCGGTGGCGCTGCTGGTGGTGCCTCTGATTGCCGGCGCGGCGCTCATCGCCGGCGGCTACCGGCTGTTCCGCTGGGGCGAAGAGATCGAGTACCGCGTGAAGCGGCGGCGGTGAGAGGCGGCGCATGACCGGCAGCGTGGAGCTTGTTCTGCTGAAATGCCTGAAGTGCGGCACACCCGTGCCGGCTGAAGAAGATGAAGTCGCCTGGACGTGCGCCACCTGCGGGCAGGGCCTGCAGTTGGTGGAGGACGGCCTGGTGACACTCGAAGTGCGCTGGGCGGCAGCGCCTCCCGGCCAGCGCCCCGACCGCTGGCTGCCGCTGTGGGTCATGCATGGCACGGTGCGCTTCCTGCGCCGCGAGACCTATTCGGGCCGCGGTGAGCCGCACGAGCTGTGGCAGCAGCCGGCGTCGTTCTTCGTGTCCGCCTTCCCGTGCAGTCTGCAGCAGCTCGAGCGCCTGGGCGCCGACCTGACCCAGCAGCAACCCCAGCTCCAGCCAGGGCCGGCCGCCGGCCCGTTGCGCGGCTGCACCCTGCTGCCTCAAGACGCCCGTGCCGCGGCCGAGTTTGTCGTGCTCACCATCGAGGCCGAGCGCAAGGACAAGCTCAAGTACGTTGATTTCGACCTGCTCCTGTCGCGCTCGCCAGAGTTGTGGGTGCTGCCCTTCGCCGGCGACCGGCCGCTGGTGGGTTAGCGCGCCATGCGCTTGGAACGACCTGGGCCGCGTGCAGGGGGGCCGACCAGCCGCTCGACGACCCGGGCCGCGCCCAGACCCGCCGCCTGAGCGCTCGGTGTTTCGCTGACGTCACCAGCAGCCCGCTCCTCCGCGGGATCGCAGAGATGGTAGCCGCCTGGCACGGCCTGCGGTGCGCCTGGACGACGGCCTGCGCGAGCACAACCTTGGCGTGTGAACCGGCCAGACCTTTGAAGCGGCTTAAGGCAAATTCCCGATGAGTGTCAGGCGCGGATTCGGCGTCAACGGTGTCAACGGATGGGCTTGGCCAGGGTTGCAGGGGGGGCAGGTGTTTCCCGGCCGCAGGCCGGGGGGCGCGCAGGCGGGGGCGGTGTCGGGCATGGCGTAAACGCGAGCCGAGATCGCTATTGGCACGCCAACTCGCGCGCCCGCTCGGCAACGGCTGGCGCCTGCTGGGGCCGCCCGGCGGCGACACCCAGGCCAGCCTGGCCGTCCGCGTCTCCGCCGCGTTCGACGCTGCCATCGCCGCGCACCTGACGAAGCCGTGGCCGTCGTCAGCCACGGCGGCGCTCGTGGCGCCTACCTGGGTCACCTCCTGGGCTGTGTCACCCGAATGCGACGCCTCTTTTGCCTTCCATGACACTGCCATGGCCCGGGTCAGTGTGCGTCCCGCCACCCGATGAGCAGGGCAGCGGCGTGCGCCTCCTGGCCCCGGGCGACGACCACCATCTGCACTCCGAATAGGCCGCGCCGCAACCTGACCGCTCCGCCACCCGCGCTGCCATCTCCCGCTCGCGGCGGTACAATTGAAAAGATGAGAAAGCCGTGAATTTTCGTAATAAACATGGGATTAGTCTTGTGGCAGCCCGAGAAACCGGGTAAACTTGAGCGAACGTTTTGAATCGATGCTTGCTGACTTGACGCAGACCGAGTTCGCAGTTTCGCGGCCCGCGTTTCGCGAGGCTGTCTATGGATTTG